>CAZFQI010000082.1:7565-15273 GCA_964520755.1 uncultured Marinobacter sp.
AACCAGCTTCCGGCGGGGCTTCTGGCCGCTCTGGTCGGTGGCCTGTATTTCCTCTGGGGACTGAGTCGCCATGGCAGAGCGTAACCGCAAGCCCGGGATCGGCCCATGGGCCCGGGAATACAGCTATCTTCTGAGCCAGTCAGGGCTAGACCGGGAATCGGTTGTGAACGAGGCGCTGCAACCTTCTGTCGGTGCGCGAAGCGGCCTCTTTTCTCTGGACCAGTGCCTGGAGCAACCATCGCTACTGCTCAGCCAGGTTGGCATCGAATACCCCGACAACGCCGGGCCCCGGGCCGTGCGCGCGTTTATTTCTGTACTTCAGCAGGATCTGGCGCTCAGCGTGATTGCGCCCCTGACCCTCAGGCTGTTCCGCGACGGCCACGCACCTTTACCGGACGCCAAACGAATATTCCTGGCCCCGGCGGACAAACAGACACAAACAGCATCCCGATGGTTTCAGGTGCCGGGCGGAGAACGGGTTGATGAAGAAACGTTTGTCCGGTCGGCAGGCGCTCTGACAGCTGGGTGGTACCCCGCCTTCCGGCGCCAGCTGGGAGTCAGCCCTGGCGCCTACTGGAGTAGTATGGGACTTGGATTGGGAGCGCCGTTTTCAGCCGTGTGGAACCGGGCCGAACCGCAAGCGCTCTGCCAGTTGGCGCAAGGCTGGTTGAAACAGTTTCAAAACGATGCAAACCAGTTCATCGACTGGATTCCGGCCGTGTTCGGTGGGCAGGCCACGGCCATCCCCCAGCGAAAGGGGTGTTGCCTGAAATACCTGCTCCCGGAAGGCGGTTACTGCGGGACCTGTGGTGTGCATCGAAAGGAACGACTCGCCGCACTCACGCCCCAACGGCGGACGACAGCGCCAGGCCAATGGCAACCAGGCCGATAAGCACGCCCGCCCCTGCCGCAAGCTTCAAACCTTCAATCATTTCCTGTTCGGGTGCCATTCCCTTTCCTCCCGTTTGACGTGAACCCATTGGACCTCACTTTATTGCGAATCATTATTATTTGCAATAGTCGATCACTGATCCGTAATTGATCCGGTGCCCTATACTCCTGGTAACGGGAGCGCTGCTCGGCGAAGCCCGCTTCAACTGCTACTCTGAATGTTCTAATGGCACCGGTAGGAACGGAGGCTTCAATGGGTATACTCAAACACCTTGTCCTGACAGGCAGCTTATTGCTGGTTGCCGTTCCCGGCATGGCAAACCAGACCTTTTCCTCCGATAAAGCAGATTTCCGCCTGGAAACCGTGGCACAGAATCTCGAACACCCCTGGAGCCTGGCATTTATGCCGGACGGCTCCATGCTGGTGACGGAGCGGGAAGGACAGCTGCGAACGATTCGGAACGGCTCGCTGGTAAATGACCCCATCAGCGGGGTACCCGAGCTCGTGGTATCCGGCCAGGGCGGGCTGCTGGACGTTATTCTCCATCCGGACTTTGAGCAGAATCAGGTGCTTTTCCTGAGCTACGCCCACCGAAACCGGGACGGCATGACTACCCGGGTAGCTCGCGCCCGGTTGAGTGGTGATCGCCTCACCGACGTTGAAGTCATTTTTGAGGCCCTGCCCCGCTCCGGCGGCGGCCGACACTTCGCGGGCCGCATGGAATTTGACCGGGATGGCAACCTGTACGTGGCGGTGGGCGACCGGGGAGAGATGGACCGGGCCCAGGACAATTCTGACGATGCCGGAGGCGTACACCGGATTACGCCCGACGGTGGCCCCGCACCAGGCAACCCGTTCCTGGACACCAGCGGCGTCAACGATACGTTTTATACAACCGGCAACCGCAATATCCAGGGCATGACCATCCACCCGGAAACCGGCGAGATCTGGAGCCACGAACACGGTCCCCGGGGTGGCGACGAAATCAACATCATCCGGGCAGGCACCGATTACGGATGGCCGACAATCACTTACGGCATAGACTATTCGGGCCTGCCCATTACTGACAAAACCAAGAAGGAAGGCTTGGCCCAGCCACTGCATTACTGGGATCCGTCCATTGCGCCCTCGGGCATGGCGTTCTATACCGGAGATCTGTTTCCGGAATGGCAGGGGGACCTGTTCGTGGGCGCACTCAAGATGCGCAAACTGGTTCGCCTGCGTATCCAGGACGGTGAAGTGACGGAAGAGGAAGATCTGCTGACCGATCTCGATGAACGGATCCGCGATGTGCGCATGGGCCCCGATGGGGCACTCTGGTTGCTCACGGACTCACCCCGGGGCAAGGTTTACCGGATGGTGCCGGTTCAATGAGGATCGTTGGTTCTTTCAGTCTTTTCGAACTGTGGCAGTTCGTCGGTAATCTCGAACCAGTCGGACTTTGACCCGACGAAGACGTGTTGGGCCGGCCCCTTGCCCAGGGGTTCGTTGATGCAACCGACTCTCAGGCGGAGAATCCCGGGAATGGCATCGACACGGCTGTAGAGCTGGCTGCCGCAACGGCTGCAGAAACCCCGGTACTTGCCGGGTCGTGATTCGAACTCGGTAATCCTGTCTTCGCCGGATACGAACCGGAACCGCACCTTCTGCACCGGCGCGCTGGCCGAGAACGCGCTGCCGTGGGCACGCCGGCACTGGCTGCAGTGGCACAGGGCCACCGGGCCGAGCGGGCCATCGTATTCGAAACTGATATCGCCACACAGGCAACGACCGGTGTACATGGTCCGGGCCTCACTGCTTCGGGTCACTGATTAAGTTACGCGGGATGATACCCGCGGGCCACTTGAAGAACCAGTCTGCCGGCACCACTTTGGAAAGACATGATTCGCTAAGGAGGACATTATGTCATTCAGCGCACTTCCGAAAATCGGCATGGGAACCTTCCGGCTCAAGGGCAATGACGCCCGCGACGCCGTCAAGAGCGCCCTGTCCCTGGGCTACCGCCATATTGATACCGCCCAGATGTACGAGAATGAAGCGGAAGTTGGCGATGGCATTACCTCCAGCGGCATTCCGCGCCGGGAGATCTTCCTCACCACCAAGATCTGGTTTGACCAGCTGCACGCCAGCGACCTGATCAACAGCCTGCACGACAGTCTCGCACGGCTGAAAACCGACCATGTGGATCTGGCACTGATTCACTGGCCATCGCCCGGCGATGATGTGCCCATGAAAGAGTATCTTGGCGCCTTGAGGGATGCCCAGCGCGAAGGCTTGGCAGAGCATATCGGCATTTCCAATTTCACCTGCGCGCAAATGGATGAGGCGAAGGAGATCCTCGGCGACACTCCCATTTTTACCAACCAGGTGGAGGTCCACCCCTTCCTGGCCAACCGCAAGGTTGTGGCGCATGCGCAGAAGCTCGGCATCACCGTAACCGGGTACATGCCGCTGGCCGTCGGCAAGGTTATCGAAGACGAGACGCTGCAGCGCATCGCCGGAGAGCGAAACCTGACCCCGGCTCAAGTGGCGATCGCCTGGGTGGCATCAAGAGGTGTTGTGCCTATTCCCTCCTCTACCCGTCCGGCTCATCAGAAAGCCAACCTGGAGGCGCTGGAAGTTGAGTTGAGCAAGGAAGAAATCCGCGCGATTGATGAGTTGGACCGCAACGAGCGGATCGCTAATCCAGACTTCGCGCCGGCCTGGGACTGAGCCAGAAGCCCGCACCGACCAGCAACAGCGTGGCCACGGGAGTCAACAGCAACCACCAGGTTTGCAGTACCCAGAAAATGGCTGCGCTGAACACACTCCACAGCAGCAGCAGCGGCAGATATAGCCAACGCCAGGGGCCTGTCAGCAGAGCAACTGCCAGTGCACCAGCCGCTGCGGTAGTGCCCGGCGCCACCCCAAACAGCGCGACCGCCTGCCACTGACCAGAATCGGCCATCGCCAACCAGGGCAACCCACATACGGCCATCAGCCAGAAGACAGCAAATCGTCTCGCCGGTAGCCTATGCCCATGAACGCCGCCGAAAAACACGGCGGCTGCCAGGAGCGCTCCCTGAACCACGAAAGCCCAGCCAAACCAGGCCGCTGGCCAGTTTATTGGACCGAAATAGCCAACCAGATATCCGTAACCACTGACGACCCAGGCAACCGCTATCAGGCCTGCGGCCAAACGCCGGGCCCGAAGATCGCGCTTCAGCAGCAACGCCGGCAACCCTATCGCAACCACCACCGCCAGCACCTGCCAGGGCCAGAGATCCTGGTTAATCCGAACAAACAGCCGCAGAAAAACCTGCGGCCCGAACATCACAAAATCCTGCAGCGAGTAGCTCAGCCAATCCGCACCACTCACAGAGACCTCACGTAATCCGCCATCCGCTGGCGCTGATCGGCATCCGGAAGCGCCCCATAGAGTGCTCCCATATTCTCCTTCATATGCTCAACCTTGCTCGTGGCCGGAATAGCACAGGTCACGGCCGGATGGGAAATGATGAACTTGAGAAAGAACTCCGCCCAGTTGCTGACGCCGACCTGCCCGGCCCAATCCGGCAGCGGCTCTGACTGGAACCTGCGAAACAGCGAACCACCCTGGAAAGGCCGGTTAACGATCACCCCGATGCCGCGCTCCTGGGCCAGTGGCAGCAACCGATCCTCAACCTCGCGATCCAGAACGTTATAGGTCAGTTGCACGAAATCCAGCGGTTCCCGCTCCATGATCTGTGCAAACTCCCGGTGCCGACGACCGTGAGACGTGGTGATGCCGATATACCGAACCTCACCGTTCGCCTTCATCTGCTTGAGGTTTTCAATATGCCCTTGCCAACCCAGCAGATTGTGCACCTGCAACAGATCGAACCGTTCAACACCCCAGCGCCTGCCCGAACGCGCTGCCTCCTGCCGGGTTTCTGATTCATCACCGGTCCAGATCTTGGTGGCCGCAAAAATCCGATCGTGGGCGCCCAGAGAATCCAGCGCCTCACCAACCACGTCCGCGGCAGTGCCGTACATCGGCGAACCGTCCACAACGGTCCCGCCCAGATCGAAGAAGGTTTTGAGGACTCTGGTACGCTGCGCGACCAGTTGCTCGTCGCCACCAACGTTGAAGGTAATCCAGGTGCCCATGCCGATCGCAGGGATGTTTTCGTTCGCTCCCGGGATCTGGCGCATGATAGGGGATAAAGAGGGTGTTCCCGACGTGTTTGCAAACAGCGACGGAGATTTCAAAGCGAGCCCGGCAAGACCCGCATTGATAAGAAACTGTCGTCTACTGAACCAGTCAGCCATGTCTCCACTCCCACCGCGACGAATTTTCGTGCGAATAGCACAAGGTGCCAAAGCGTGGGCGGGTCATCCCTTTGACAGACCGTGGAGGGCCAGGGATGGCCCGACCGAGCCTACATGGAAGTATTTACGGCGTGTCTGGCAAAGGGATGACCCGCACGCGCGGTTACTCCAAGCCAGACAGTCCTGCGAACAAGTCAGTTCCCGTACTCACGATCCAGATACTTAAGAATCCGGGCAGATTCGAACAAGCCTTCGCCGGTATTGGGGTCTTCAAGATACGGCACCTGAACCCGCTTGTGCACCTGGAAAAACGCATCCCGCTTGCCACCGGGAATCGGCGTATAGGGCCCTGGTTTAATGCGCTGCTTTGCCGGCCCGATCTCTGTCCAGTGCTCCTTGCCCAGGTTGTGCAAGGTATAGGGAATTTCCAGCTCACACAGTCGCTCACGCACCAGGCGTGAAAACGGGCTGCCCTCGAAACTCCATAGGTGTAATGGCTGCTCCGGACGCTTGCCAGGGCTGACCCGTAGCCCCCGCATGGCGCTGGTTACCGAAGCTACAGAACCCAGGACCGGCTGCCAGACCCGGCCGCGATAGTATGATGGCACCGGCCGGTCAGCATACTTCCGGAACAGATACTCGATGATCTCCTCGGATTCGTACATGACCGTGCCCGTGTTCTGATCCGCCAGCAACGGGAACTGTTGCCTGCCCCCCAGCGCCTCCGCCTGGGCCCGGAAAACCGAACCACCCTTCGGGCAGGGCCGGATTTCCACATCCAGGTTCAGGGCCGTCAGGGCTTCACGAACACGGCGGCAGTACGGACAGCCTTCCATGTCGTAGAGCACGATCGGCTTTTCCGGCTGAGGAACCTTCTTGACCACCAGGCAACCGCGCCAGGCGGTGAGTGACGACGTGGCAACCGAGCCCAGCACGTGAACGTTGTGAGACAGCATTTTCGACATAAACAAACCTTCTGTTGGGAACAACACCATTATCACGCAATCTGACGATTTTCCATTGGCTCACGGGATCAATCCCGACGAATGTTAATTTCTGTTCACCTAACCCCATGATTCGAAAGGGCGCTTACATGGCGTCACAAAAGTTCAATACAAACAACGACACTACTGCCATTTTTTAACGTCATGTAGAGCTTTTCTGCATAGTACAAACGGCCAGGATGGGCTATTGTTGAGGTATAAGAACTCACTGGACGGTGATGATGGTAATCAAGGGTATGCGACGCTCAGGCTCATCAAGAGCAGAAAAACCGTGTCTACAATTCAGACGCCCTATGCTGGCATCCCTCGTAGCCCTCACTGTGATGGCGGCCCCTTCCGTCGCAGTTGCCGAGAACGATGAATCCGGTTTCTCCAGCAATCGCCTCTGGACCAATCAGCTGAAAGATTACGCGGTTCAGTCCCTTCATAATGAAGACGCCATGAGCATGGCGGCCATTCCGCTGAATGGCCCCGGCATCAATCAGTACATCAATGCCGATGCGCTGATGAGCCCGGGCTCCATCATGAAACTGGTGACAACCTTTGCGGCACTGGAGGTACTCGGCCCCAATCACCACTGGGATACCGATTTTCTGACCGACGGCGCTATGGCCGGCGACACCCTCAAGGGCAATCTCTACGTCCGCTTTGGCGGCGACCCGAAGCTCACCATCGAACGGCTCTGGACAACGCTGAGTGAGCTGCGCAGCATGGGGATTACCAGAATTGAGGGCGACCTGATTCTTGATGGCACCTACTTTCAGGTAGACGGTGGTTTTCCCGAGTTCGAAGACAACGGCGACAACCCCCACGCGCCCTTCCTGGTAGAACCTTCCGCGTATCTGACCAACCTCAACCTGATGCACTTCCAGGTGCGGGCCGATGAACGCGGCACACAGGCCTGGAGTACGCCCTCCCTGGGTGAAGTCGTTATCGACAACCGCGTGGTTGCCACCGCCGAAGGCCCCTGCCCGTCGCGACGAAACTTCGAATGGGAGCCCATCATTCATGAAGACCATCGGGTGACTGTGCGGGTAACCGGCGAACTGCCCCAAGGCTGCCGGAGCACCACCTACCTGTCACTGCTGCCCCATGAGCAGTACAGCGCCTCGTTGATCCGTTCTTTGCTGGCGGACCTCGGGGTCGTGGTCTCGGGCGGCGATCTCAACGGAGTCACGCCGGAAGATGCTCGGCTGGTGATGAAAACCACCTCGCCGGATCTGGTCACCATGGTGAGGGACATCAACAAGTGGAGCAGTAACGTGATGGCGCGCCAACTGCTGCTCACCATTGGCGCCGAGAACCGCCTGGAAGATGAGAGCGATGATCGGGTTGCCGGCATTCGGGTGATCTATGACTGGCTCGAAGACAAAGGCATCAACACCGCCGGCATGGTGATCGACAACGGCGCCGGTCTCACCCGACACGGCCGCATTACCGCCCGCCAGGGCGCACAGATTCTGCAACACGCGTGGAACAGCTCTTACTCGGCAGACCTGATGGCCTCCATGCCCATTATTGC
>CAZFQI010000083.1:0-15078 GCA_964520755.1 uncultured Marinobacter sp.
ACGCCAATCTCGGATAGTGCCTCACGGACATCATCCAATTTGAAAGGCTTGATGATCGCTGTCACAAGTTTCATTGCTTTCTCCTTGGTAAAGCCGTCCCAACAGTGAGGGCCCGTCGGCCGATTGTTGAGTTCGGGATGCTGCCACCTCGCACACCAATTGTGCGGATTGCGTACGAGAGCTTTAGCATCGGGTATGCCAACGCAAAAAAATAAAGTTAAAACAATAAGCTACGATATCTACGTACCAGAATGGCGCAAACTTGTGCACCAAAATGGAGCGAGTAGCCGGCCAGTGAGCCAAATTGGAGCGGGCTGCCTGACCGTTCGACCGCTATTATAGGGTCGACCGCCTACAGTATGGCAGGGGCTGCGGTGTGATACACTCCTGCAAACCGGTAACAGGCCCTCTCTTTTAGTCGAAGCCGGATATTTCAGAAATGTGTGAGGTGATGTGTGAAAGGTCCACAGGATATTTTTGCTCAGCTGCAGGGCCAGTTTGGCCAGTTTGTACCGGACATGGCCCGCGCTGCACGGGAAGATTTTGAAGCCCAGGCCCGGGCCACCGTGATGTCCGTCCTGTCTCGCCTGGAGCTGGTGACGAGGGAAGAGTTCGACGCGCAGCAGGCGGTCCTGCTGAAGACCCGTGAAAAGGTGGACGCACTCGAGAAGCGGGTAGCCGAACTGGAAAATTCCCTGCCAAAACAGTAAACCACGGACACGCCCGGCAGGACGCCGGGCAAGCAGTTCCGGTCATTACCATGGAAGGTTGTCATGCTTGCTATCGTTCATTCCCGCGCCACCATTGGCGTGTCGGCGCCCGCCGTTACCGTTGAAGTCCATCTTTCAGGCGGCTTGCCTGCACTCTCGATCGTGGGGCTGCCGGAAACCGGTGTAAGGGAGAGCAAAGAGCGTGTTCGCAGTGCCCTTCTGAACGCCGGGTTCGAGTTCCCCGCCCGAAGAATCACCATTAATCTTGCCCCTGCTGACCTGCCCAAAGAGGGTGGTCGCTTCGATCTGCCTATTGCCCTGGGCATTCTGGCGGCCTCGGGCCAGATTCCGGCCGAGAGCCTTTCAGACTGTGAATTTCTCGGCGAATTGTCCCTTGATGGTGCATTGAGGCCGCTTAAAGGCGTGCTACCGGCGGTGTTAGCCGCCCGGCAGGAGCAACGAAGCTTGCTGGTTCCCCAAGGCAATGCCGAGGAGGCGGCCATGGCCAGCCAGGGTGACGTTCTGGCTTCCGGCCACCTGCTGGCCGTATGCGAGCACCTGAGCGGCCGCGCCCGCCTGGTACCGGTGCCCAGGTCCTCGCTTGAACAGGCGCCGGGCAGCAACAGGGAAGTGCCGGACCTGTCAGATGTCCGTGGTCAGCGGGTTCCACGGAGGGCACTGGAAGTGGCTGCGGCTGGCAGCCATAATCTGTTGTTCTTCGGTCCACCGGGAACCGGCAAGAGTATGCTGGCCAGTCGCTTGCCCGGCATTCTTCCGGGGCTGGATGATGCCTCCGCCATGGAAGTCGCCAGCGTGCATTCGGTGGCCGGGCTGCCGGTGCGTTCCGGGGGCTGGCGCCAGCCGCCTTTTCGGGCACCCCATCATACCGCTTCGGCAGTGGCCCTGGTCGGTGGCGGCAGCAGCCCCAGGCCCGGAGAAATCTCCCTGGCTCACCGGGGCGTACTTTTTCTGGACGAGTTGCCAGAGTTCGAACGCCGAGTGCTGGAGGTACTGCGTGAGCCGATGGAAACCGGCGAAATCTCGATCAGCCGGGCGGCACGACAGGTGAATTTTCCGGCGCGATTTCAGGTGGTGGGTGCAATGAATCCGTGCCCCTGTGGTTACAGCGGTCACCCCACCATCGAGTGTCAGTGTACGCCGCAACAGGTTACCCGTTACCGGTCGAAAATTTCCGGCCCCCTTCTGGACAGGTTTGATCTGCATGTGGAGGTGCCTGTGCAGGGCGGCGAGGTATTGATACAGCCGGGCGGCGATGGCGAAACCAGCGCCACCGTCCGGGAGCGTGTCCTGATTGCCAGAGCCCGGCAATCAGAGCGGGGTTGCCTGAATGCGGCCCTGTCCGGTCGTCAGTTGCAGGCTGCGTGTCGGCTGGATCGCCAGGGGGAGCAGTTGCTCACCGGTGCCATGGAGAAGCTGGGGCTATCGGCCCGTGCACTGCATCGCATATTGCGAGTTGCCCGAACGCTTGCCGATCTCGAAGGCTGCGAGGAACTACGCCAGAGCCATCTTGTTGAAGCTCTGGGTTACCGGCAACTGGACCGACAACAGGGCCGCAACTCGGTGGTCTCCGCCTGAGTGACAACACTCTGGTAAACTGTTGGCAAATCCCGTTAACCATGACCCGCTGCCTGCGGTTAAGGATTGCAGATGACAGACCATAAAGAACCGCAAGATTCCCAGGATAAGGCTGCCGAATCGCCGGTAACCACCCGTCGTGGCGTGCGCAGCTTTGTTCTGCGCCAGGGCCGGATGACGGAAGGCCAGAAAAAGGCGTTCGAGCGCAGCTGGCCGAAGTACGGGCTGACCCGTGAGGACGGCATGATCGACCCGCGCGAAGTCTTTGGCCGGGACAACATGCTTAACCTGGAAATCGGTTTTGGTATGGGCCGGTCTCTGGCCGAGATGGCCGAGGCGGCCCCCGAGCAGGACTTCATTGGTGTTGAGGTTCACCAGCCCGGTGTTGGTGCACTGCTCAAGGAGATTGAGGATCGCGGTCTGGAAAACGTCCGCATTTACAGCATCGATGCCAATGACGTCATTGATCTTTGCCTCCCGGACGCCTGTCTGGACCGGGTGATGGTGTTTTTCCCGGACCCCTGGCACAAGAAAAAGCATCACAAGCGTCGGCTGGTCCAACACGAGTTTGTCCAGCGGGTGCGTCACAAGCTGAGGGTGGGCGGCATCCTGCACCTCGCGACCGATTGGGAAAACTACGCTGAGCACATGCTTGAGGTAATGAACGAGTCCGAAGGCTTTGCCAACACCCAGGAGTCCGGTAGCTATTCACCGCGCCCGGACGACCGTCCGATTACCAAGTTTGAAAAGCGTGGCGAAACCCTGGGTCACGGCGTCTGGGATCTGTTGTTCTACCGGACCAACTGATGTCCGGCATAAGGGGATTCAGTGGTGCGCCAGCGGATGGCGCCGGGACGCCCGGATAATCACCAGTCCGGCAATCCCGAGAGTGAGTGCCGTGAACTTGATCAGCGCGCACAGCGTTGCAGACAGGCTCACTTCATCGGTGGGCGGATTGAAATTATTCAGCAAGAGGATGTTCTCTGCACCATCACTGAGGCCGGCCGTTGCGAACAGGGCCCGTACCCATCGGGCCCCCACCCGCTCACGAATGCCGGGCCGGTCACGGGTGAAATGCCTTGTGAGATGTATCAGGGCCAGCATGTAAGCGGGGATAAACAGGAAATCCAGCCACAATGAAACCTTGGCCCAGGCAACACCCTCACTGCGCCAGCTGCGAAGGATGGCGTGGGCCTGTTCCGCCGTGCCAGCCAACTGATAGCTGACGATACCCTGGGGGGCAGAGGCGGTCTGCAGTGGCTGGTTGACCATAAGCAGCGTAAATAGCAGCAACGCCGTCACTACCAGGCTTGCTTTCAGGCTTTTGGGAAAGGCTGCCACTCCGTGTGCAGGATCCATTACAGAAAACGCTCCAACAGGCTGTTCAGGTATCTCTGGCCCAGTTCAGTGGCCTGGAGTCGATCGATCACCATCAGCTTTTCATTTCGCAGTTGTTCAAGTTTTACCCCAACTGTTGTCAGGGGTAAACCCGTTCGCTCAGAAAAAAGGCTTTCATCCACTCCTTCCTTCAGTCTCAGGGCGTTCATCAGGAACTCCAGGGGTAAGTCTTCCGCGGCTATGGCATCCGTGCCAGCGGTGCGGCTCCCGATCCGTTGCAGGTAGGCTTCGGGCTGGCGGGTTTTCCAGTAGCGCCTGATGCTGCCGTCGGCCAGACTGATCTTGCCATGGGCGCCGGCGCCCAGGGCCAGATAGTCGCCGAACGTCCAGTAGTTCAGGTTATGGCGAGAGGCCTTGCCCTCTCGGCACCAGGCCGAGACTTCGTAATCCTCGTAGCCCCGTTGATGCAGTAAGTCAGAACCCTGGCGATAGATGTCCCAGAGATGATCGTCGTCCGGCAGGTCTGGTGGGCGGCTGTAAAACTCGGTATTCGGCTCCAGTGTCAACTGATACCAGGACAGATGCGGTGGCTGGTAGTCCAGGGCCGTCTCGATGTCTTCAATCGCCTGCTCCGGAGTCTGGCCCGGCAGACCGTGCATCAGGTCAATGTTGAAATTGTCGAAGCCGGCCTGGCGGGCAGCTCCGATGGCCCGGTGGGCGGCATCGGCATCATGAATTCGGCCCAGGGCTTTCAGGTGGTCGGAGTTAAAGCTCTGGACTCCGATAGACAGGCGGTTGATGCCCGCCTTCCGGAAGGCTTCGAAACGGCCGGCTTCCAGTGTCCCCGGGTTGGCTTCCAGAGTGATCTCGGCATCCGCTGCAAAGGTGAGCCTCGCCCGCAATTCCCGGAACAGGCGATCGTAGAATTCTCCGCTCATCAGAGAGGGGGTGCCGCCACCAATGAAAACGGTTTCTATAGGCCGGTCGGTGGCAAAGGCCCGGTCCTGGTCGAGGTCTTCAAGCAGGGCCTGCAGATAGGCCGATTCCGGAATGGTGCCGGTAAAGGCATGGGAGTTGAAGTCACAGTAGGGGCACTTTCGCACGCACCAGGGTACGTGGATATACAGGCTCAGGGGCGGCCTGACAGCCGCTGGCTGTTGGTCTTTTCCGGGCTCAGCGTCGATCAACGGGGTCAGGCCTCGGCCTTCAGCTGTTCCATCAGGATTTTCAGGGCCCGTCCGCGGTGGCTGATGCTGCTTTTCTCGGAACGGGACAGTTCAGCAGCGCTGCAGCCATGCTCTGGCGCCAGGAATACCGGATCATAGCCAAAGCCGCCATCGCCCTGGGGCGATCTGAGAATCGCGCCCGGCCAGCGGCCGTGGCAGATAATGGGGGTGGGGTCGTCGGCGTGACGAAGATAGACAAGTACACAGTGAAACTGGGCTCCCCGTTGCCGGTCCGGAACCTCGGCCATGGCATTGAGCAGGGCGTTCACGTTGTCCTGATCGGTCGCCCCGTCGCCGGCAAAGCGAGCGGAACGGACACCCGGTTGCCCTCCGAGCGCATCCACCGCCAGACCGCTGTCGTCTGCCAGGGCTGGAAGCCCGGTTTCCCGGGCGGCATGACGGGCCTTGAGGATTGCGTTCTCAACAAAGGTAACCGCCGGCTCCTCAGCTTCACCGACGCCCAGGTCGCCCTGGGCAACCGGTGTCAGGCCCAGGGGCGACAGCAGTTCGGTTAATTCGGCAATTTTTCCTTTGTTATTGCTGGCGATGACGAGTCTGTTGGTCATATAGGCTTAATCGCTGAACAGTGTGTGAGCAAACCGCACGGTCAGGTCCTGCTGATGGCCGGTGGGGCGGGCCGTGGCGTTGAAGGTCATCAGCTCGCCGGATGAATACTGGTACTCCGCGATAAAGTACACCGAGTCACCTTCCTGTATCCGGCGGAAGGCCAGGAAGCGCACTTGCTGAACGTCGTTGGTTACCTTGCCTTCCACCTGGCCACTGACCGGGGACATGGAGCCGTCTTCGTTCTCTTCCATGATGGAAATATTGACGATGCCTATGCCCTTGCTCCGCTGGAGATCGTTGGCTTGGGCGACTTCGGGGTCCAGGAAGGTGCTGGGCAGCACACTCCACAGTACCGTGTAATCGCCGAAATCCTTCGAGCCAGCCTGTGCCTGGAAGCTAAGCAGGCCAATCAGCGTGACTGCCAGCAGGTTACGGAATGCGGAAAAGGTTTTTGCGGTCATTGCTAGGTCTCCCGTGTGATTCGGTAAATGGCAATTTCACCCAACAAATTCGGCCAGAGGCGCGCCAGCCAGCTGTTCTGATGCTGGCCGTCGACCACCCGCCGGCTCTTGATTCTGATGCCCTTCTGCCGGCACAGAGCTTCAAAATCCTTGAAGGTGCACAACCGTATGTTGGGGGTGTTATACCATTTATACGGCAGTGCTTCGGATTCGGGCATACGTCCACTCAGGGTCAGTCCCCAACGAAGTCGCCAGTGGGCAAAGTTCGGGAAGGTGACAATGCCTTCGCTGCCCAGCCGCAGCATTTCATCCAGAACCTTGTCGGGCCGCCGAACTGCCTGAAGTGCCTGGGTCATCAGAACGACATCAAAACTGCCATCATCAAAGTTGCCCAGCCCCTGGGTGTCCAGATTCTGTTCGATAACGGCGACGCCACGGCCCATGCAGGTGGTGATATGGTCCGGGTTGATTTCCAGGCCGAAGCCACTGGCGCCCCGCTCGCGCTGCAGGAAGTCGAGCAGAGTACCGTCGCCGCAGCCCAGATCCAGGATGTGGTGGCCGGGCTTGACCCATTGCTGGATGATTTCGAGATCCGGTCTCATGCGCCGACCTCCCGTGCCACGCGGTCCATGTAGGCGGTAAAAATATCAGTGTATCTCGGGGTCGGAATCAGAAACGCGTCATGACCCCAGGGTGCATCCACCTCCGCATAGCTGACCTTTCGGCGGGCGGCAATCATGGCGTTGACCATTTCTTCCGAGCGGGCGGGCGTAAAGCGCCAGTCGGTGCTGAACGACAGCACCAGGTATTCGCAGTTGCCCGCTGCAAGGGCTTTGGAAAGGTCCCCGCCGTACTCGTAGGCCGGATCAAAGTAATCGAGGGCCCGGGTCATCAGCAGATAGGTATTGGCGTCGAAAGTCTCTGAAAAGCGCTCGCCCTGATAACGCAGGTAGCTCTCAACCTGGAACTCCGCGTCATAACCGAACTTGTAGGCCTGGTCTCGAAGTTCGCGGCCGAATTTCTCGCCCATGGACGCATCGGACAGGTAGGTGATGTGTCCGACCATCCGCGCCAGCATCAGGCCGCGTCGGGGAACGGTATCAAAGTCGTAGTAGCGACCATCGTGAAACTCCCGGTCCGAGGTGATGGCCTGGCGGGCCACTTCGTTGAAAGCAATGTTCTGGGCCGTCAGTCGGGGGGTGGAGGCAATGGCCACCGCGTGGCGCAGGCGATCAGGATAATCCAGGCTCCACTGAAGGGCCTGCATGCCGCCCAGTGATCCACCAACCACGGCGGCCCAGCATTGGATGCCGAGCCGGTCTGCCAGAAGCGCCTGACTCTTGACCCAGTCGCCCACGGTGATCACCGGAAACTCCGGGCCAAACGGCTTGCCGGTTTCGGGATTGATACTGTTGGGCCCGGTGCTGCCGTGGCAGCCACCGAGATTGTTCAGGCTGACAACAAAAAAACGGTCGGTATCGATGGGTTTGCCGGGGCCAATGCAGCTGTCCCACCAGCCAGGCTTGCGGTCTTCGGCGGAATGGTAGCCGGCGGCGTGATGGTGCCCGCTCAGGGCGTGGCAGATAAGAACCGCGTTGCTGGCATCGGCATTCAGGGTGCCGTAGGTTTCCACCACCAGGTCATAGTTTTCCAGGGTCTGACCACAGGCCAGATCGATGGGAGCGTCGAAATGATAGGTCTGCGGGGTGACAATCCCGACAGAATCCGCAGGCAGGGTATCAGGCATCGGCGCGCGTGGTTCCTGGTTCGATCCGTAAGTGTCTGGAAAAGCAATGACAAAGCCATCGCCAGCCCAGCAGTTTAAAGCCGGGGCGTGATGGCTGCAACCGCCTGCATGGTTGGGCTCGCGGGGCTTACACCGCCCCGGAGATATTGACCACTTTCTGTTGGATCAGGGTAGGGGCCGGCTTGCGGATCTGTCGTTGCATGGCATCGGCCAGTTCCAGCTGTTTGCGAAGATCGGAAATGGTGTTGGTCAGGCGCTGGCGCTCGGTCCGGCTGTCCCTGTCGTTGCGAACCATGTCGCGAAGGCGCCGGATCTGGTGCTCCAGCAGCTGCTTCTGTTCCATGGAATATTGCATGATTGGCAGCAGGGCCTCGGACGGCCAGCGTTCAACGTCGTGGCGCACCCGGGCATGCAGGGTGCGTGCCTCGCCCACCATGACATTGAAAAAACGGCGAACGAGAACGGACTGCTCGGTCAGCAGGTTCTTCGGGCTGATCCGGAAGCGTCTGGCTTTCTTGCGCAACTCCCGGATGGCGATAACGTGTCGCCCAGCCCGAAGAGGGATGGGCTCCAGATGACGGGCCCGATTGTCCTCGTTATAGCGGCGATAAATAGCGCCAACCATCTTTTCGGCCAGATGCCCTTCGCTCAGCAGGTTGGTCAGGTCGCTTTCAAGCAGTTCGAAGAACTGGTCCATGGCCCGGTTCATGCCAGCGGTGGTCCAGCTTTTCGACATGCTGGTACGGACACGCTCGGCGTGAGCCTCAAAGCGATCTTCGCTCACCAGTTTTTTCAGCAGGTCGCCCTGGGAGTCCATCAGGCGGCGACTCGAACGCAGGGTGATCAGCTTTTTGTAGTAATAGTCGTAGTCTTTCTGGGCGCGCTCTGCCAGCCGGCTGAGAGCTGCCTTGTCCATGGTCACACCAGCACAGGCCTGGAGTTCCTCTTCCAGGGATTCCAGACGGTATTGCATTGCCGCCTGGCTGTTCTGGAGCATGCCCAGAAGATCGTTGATCAGGCTCTGGGTAATCAGTTGTTCCTTGTGCATCAGGATGCGCTGGATAATCAGCTGCTCAAGCTGGCCGATGTTGGAACGTTCAAACAGGTCGGTGTCTTTCCTGACCCTGGCAACGAGGCCCTGTTTGGCGGAAACCGGGATCACATCGTGCTGGCGCATGCCCAGATGGTCAGCTGTGTAGCCCCGTACCCGTTCAATGGCTTCGTTGGTGTGTCGCTCTCCCTGCAGGTCATCCCAAAGCACGTCGATCTTGTTAAGCACGGCAAATCGACCGGCGCGGTGATCGGCGTGCTGGGTGTCGATGTGCTCCTTCCAGATGGTCATATCGCTGGCGGTTACACCGGTGTCGGCGCTCAGCACAAAGATCACGGCATGGGCCCGGGGCAGCATGCTGATGGTGAGTTCCGGCTCGGAGCCCAGGGCGTTCAGGCCCGGCGTGTCGAGAATGCGCAGGCCGCGCTCGAACAGCGGATGGCGGATACTGACCTGGGCGTTGCGCCAGGCAGGTACCAGGACATTGCCTGGGTTGTTGCGATCATGCTCGAGCATGTTCTCATCGAAACCCAGACTGCGGGCCTCTTCGGGCGGCACGCTCTTGACCCGTGCTACCTCAGCCAGTACCTCGCGCATGATTTCGGGGTCGCGCTCGTCCAGCTCGTGCTTGACCCAGCGTTCCGGCAGTTTGCGAAGCTGCTGGAGGGAGAGGTCGCCGTTTCGGGTTTCAATGGGCAGCAGAAGCAGGTAATTCTCGTTGGCACTGCGATCAAAAAACAACTCGGTGGGACACATGGTTGTGCGCCCGGCCTGCGACGGCAGCATGCGCTGGCCGTATTCCGAGAAAAACAGGGAATTGATAAGTTCGGTCTTGCCGCGGGAATACTCGCCCACGAAGGCAATGGTCAGCTCATCCTCAATCAGCAGCTCCAGCCCGTGGCGGATGCGGGTGCTGACATCGTCGGAAAACAGATTGTTATCCTGCAGCCACAGCCGATATCGGCCAATCTGGCGGATCAGCTCTTTTTTCCAGTTGTGGTAAGCCTCTACCTGCTGCGACAGAGTTCCCTGTTGATTCATCGGATTTTCCTTCTGCGCGACTTCCGGGTATCCCGGGCAAAACGGGGTGCTCACGGGTGACGGATTAATTACCGTTAATACTATCCTGTTATTTCCAAGTTTGTGGCGGGGCCGGAACGGAGGAATTGGCCAGGCTTGCTGGTGACTCAATAAAAAAGCTGCAAAATCAGTCACATGACTTTGCAGCTCGGGAATGATGGATTTCGTGGTTAAGTGTTACAAAGTGTATATTTGAGACGGGGTTTACATACCGAGCCCGATGGAGCCGAGGCCTGCGGCCATTTTCATGTGTTCAATCACCACTGAGATCACGTTCAGAATCAGGAAAACGATGATGGGTGACAGGTCCAGGCCGCCCATGGAGGGCATGATATTGCGCACCGGGCGCATTACCGGCTCTGTGATCTGGGCGACCAGCTGGATGGCCGGATGGCCGCTGCCCGGCGCGATCCAACTAACTACCACCACTGCAATAACCGACCAGAAATAGATCTTCACGATCAGGTCCAGTACGTTCAGTGCCGCCCATACCAGCAGTGTAATCGGATTTATGGCCGGAATGCCGCCGTTCAGCGCAACCAGGATCAGGAAGAAGGTGATGCCCTGAATGATGACTGCAAGAACCAGCGAAGCTCCATCGAAACCGCCCAGGCCAGGAATAACGCGCTGTAGAGGGCGTAGCGGTGGATTGGTGGCCTTGACCACAAACTGAGTGATGGGATTGTAGAAGTCTGCCCTGGCCAGTTGAAGCAGGAACCGAAGCAGCACAATGGTCAGGTAAAAGGTGGATGCGATGAGCAGGATGGTAATCAGAATATCTGCCAGCATGAAGCCGTGTCTCCGTTATCGGTTACTGTTTGCCTGCCAGTTCTTTGGCCATTTCTTCCGAACGCTTGAAAGCGGCCTTGTAGGCTTTGGCCACCAGATCGCGCATACCACCTTCCTCGAAAGTGTTAATAGCCTGTTCGGTGGTCCCGCCAGGAGACATAACATTGCGCTTGAGCTGGCCGGGATCGTGCTCGCTTCGACCGGCCATTTCCGCCGCTCCTGCCATGGTCTGGATGGCCAATTCCCTGGCGGTTCCGGCGGCAATGCCAGCCTCGGTGGCCGCTTCCTCAAGCGCTTCAAGCATCAGGAAGAAATAGGCGGGCCCGCTGCCGGAGAGGGCGGTAACCGCGTGCAGCAGGTTTTCGTCCTCAACCCAGAGCGCTGACCCGATGCTTTCGAACACCGATTCCACCATCTTCTTCTGCTTGTCTTTCACCTCTTTGTTGGCGAACAGGCCTGCAGCCCCTTTGCCGACCAGGGACGGTGTATTAGGCATTACCCGGACCATCGGCAGGCCGCCACCAAGCCAGCCGTCAAGGGTATCGGCTGTGAGACCGGCTGCAATGGATACCATCAGCGGGCGGGTGTTCTGGACCAATGGTGCAATGTCGCGACAGACATCGGCCATCACCTGGGGTTTCACCGCCAGAACCACCATGTCTGCCTGCTGGGCGCAGTAGCGGTTGTCTGTGGTGACGCTGACGCCGAAACGCTTGCGGATCGTCTGCAGGTGCGCGTCATCCGGCGCGCTGACCCAGATATTGCCGGCTTTATAGCCATTATCCAGCATACCGCCAATGATGGCGCTGGCCATGTTGCCGGCACCAATAAAAGAAATGGTTGGTGATGTGCTCAAGGTTAACTCCCCGGTTGATCGTTTAAACGTCCGGCCCTGATCATAGCAGGAACCGGCCGGTTCAGCTCTTTACTGGGCGCTTGCCGAAAACTGCGGTGCCCACCCGCACCCAGGTGGCACCTTCTGCAATTGCGACTTCGAGGTCGCCGGACATTCCCATGGACAGCGTATCGAGTGGTCCGGCATCGGGGTAATCTGCCCGAAGTTGCTTCAGGGTATTGGCCAGCTTTCGAAAACTGGCTCTTAACCCGGCTTCGGGCTGATCCGGATCCGGAATGGCCATCAGCCCTCTCAGGCTAAGGTTCGGCAATTCGCCGATTTCGGCCACCAGATCCGCCAATTCCCCAAGGGTGCAGCCGGATTTGCTGTCTTCCTCATTAATATTGACCTGAAGGCAGATATTCAATGGTGGCAGCTCCGGTTCCCGCTGTTCGCTGAGGCGACGGGCAATCTTGAGGCGGTCCACGCTGTGCACCCAGGCGAAGGCAGAAGCCATCTGTCGGGTCTTGTTAGACTGGATCGGACCGATGAAATGCCACTCAATGCCATCAAGATCAGCGAGTGCCTCAATCTTATCCAGTGCTTCCTGCAGATAGTTCTCACCAAAGGCGTATTGCCCGGCCGCGAAGGCTTCCCGCAGATCTTCCGGCGGTCGGGTTTTACTGACGGCGAGCAGACGCACAGCCCCAGGCTCGCGCCCAGCCTGCAATGTTGCTTTTTGTATGCGTCGGGTTACGCTCCCGATGTTGTCTGCTATGCTGCTCATAGTGTGAGATTGCCACGCTCGGTCTGTCACTTGTACGGTGACACGTTACCCGCAGGTCACTGAAATGCCAAGTGAACCACGCCGGGGCCCCGCCGGGCGGAAGCTACCGGGATAAAAGAAAAAGCCTTCCGAGGATTCCTATGGATATTACTGAACTGCTTGCCTTTTCGGCGAAACAGGGTGCGTCTGACTTGCACCTCTCTGCCGGTCTGCCCCCGATGATTCGTGTTGATGGTGATGTGCGCCGCATCAACCTGCCGCCCATGGAGCACAAAGAAGTCCACGGGTTGATCTACGACATCATGAACGACAAGCAGCGCAAGGACTACGAGGAATTCCTGGAAACCGACTTCTCCTTCGAAGTTCCGGGTGTTGCCCGTTTCCGTGTTAACGCCTTCAACCAGAACCGGGGCGCCGGTGCCGTTTTCCGGACCATCCCCTCCAAGGTTCTGACCATGGAAGATCTGGGCATGGGCCAGGTGTTCAAGGACGTGTCTTCGGTGCCCCGGGGGCTGGTACTGGTGACCGGGCCGACCGGCTCCGGTAAGTCCACCACGCTGGCGGCGATGATCGATTACATCAACGACTCCCGCTACGAACACGTGCTTACCATTGAAGACCCCATCGAATTCGTACACGACTCCAAGAAATGTCTGGTCAACCAGCGGGAAGTCCATCGGGATACCCTGGGCTTTAACGAAGCCCTGCGGTCGGCCCTGCGGGAAGACCCGGACATCATCCTGGTCGGTGAGCTCCGGGATCTGGAAACCATCCGCCTCGCGCTGACCGCCGCCGAGACGGGCCACCTTGTGTTCGGCACCCTGCACACCACCTCTGCTGCCAAGACCATTGACCGTGTAGTCGATGTATTCCCGGCGGAAGAAAAGTCCATGGTGCGGTCGATGCTGTCGGAATCCCTGCAGGCGGTTATTTCACAGACCCTGATGAAGAAAATGGGCGGTGGCCGGATTGCGGCTCACGAGATCATGATCGGCACCTCGGCCATCCGTAACCTGATCCGGGAAGACAAGATTGCCCAGATGTACTCATCAATCCAGACCGGTGGTTCCCTGGGCATGCAAACGCTGGATCAGTGCCTCGAGCGGCTGTTGCAGAAAGGGCTTATTTCCCGCGAAGCAGCGCGGGCCAAGGCCAAGATGCCTGACAACTTTTAATCTGGTTTGCTCCTGAAGCTGAAATATCGGTGCCGGGAGCAAAGGGGAATCAGTCAGACTCCCCGAATATGGTTTGACGGGCTGGGCGGGTACAGCTTCCCGGGACTGTCTGCAGCATGGATGCTGCAGTCAAGCGTACATGGACGTATTCACAGCGTGTCCCGGGAAGCTGTACCCGCCCAGTCCAGGCACCAAACGATGAAGGCTGGGTACAAAAAATGGAATTCGAAAAACTGTTACGGCTGATGGTGGAAAAAGGCGGTTCAGACCTGTTTATTACAGCGGGTGTGCCACCGAGCATGAAGGTGAACGGGAAAGTGCTCCCGGTTACCAAGAACGCGTTGACGCCGGAGCAGACGAGGGAATTTGTCTACGGCTCGATGAATGACAAGCAGCGTGCCGAGTTTGAGGAAACCCACGAGTGTAACTTTGCGATCAGTGCCCGGGGCATTGGCCGGTTCCGGGTGTCCGCATTCTTCCAGCGTAACCTGTGTGGCATGGTGCTGCGCCGGATCGAGGTGAAGATCCCGCAGATCGACGATCTGTCGTTGCCGGAGGTGATCAAGGAACTGGCCATGACCAAGCGTGGCCTGATTATGTTCGTAGGCGCCACTGGTACCGGTAAGTCCACGTCGCTGGCGGCGATGCTGGGGCACCGGAACCGCAACAGCCGCGGCCACATCATTTCCATTGAGGACCCGATTGAATTCGTACACCAGCACCAGGGCTGTATCGTTACCCAGCGTGAAGTGGGCATCGATACCGAGAGCTTCGAAGTGGCGCTGAAGAACACGCTGCGTCAGGCGCCCGACGTGATCCTGATCGGTGAGGTGCGAACCCGGCAGACCATGGAATATTCCGTGCAATTCGCCGAGACCGGTCACCTGTGTCTGGCCACCCTGCACGCCAACAACGCGAACCAGGCGCTGGACCGGATTATCCAGTTCTTCCCCCCGGAACAGCATAACCAGATCTGGATGGATCTCTCCCTGAACCTCAAGGCCATCGTGGCCCAGCAGCTGGTGCCGACGCCGGACGGCAAGGGTCGGAAGGCGGTTATCGAGGTGCTGATCAATACCCCTCTGGTGTCAGACCTGATTCGTAAAGGTGAGGTGCATCGTTTGAAGGAACTGATGGCCAAATCCAACGAATCCGGCATGCAGACTTTTGATCAGGCTCTGTATCACCTGTATGCAGAGGGGTCGATTACCTATGAAGACGCCCTGGCTCATGCCGACTCTGCCAATGACCTGCGTCTGATGATCAAGCTGGGAGCGGATGCCCAGGGGGCCGATAAACTGTCTTCCTCGGTTGATAAGCTTTCGATCCAGGATGACTGACGGCTGGATCATACCTAGACCTTGGTCGTAGAAAGTTAGGGCCCCGAACCGTTAGGAATGGCATTTGAGGCCAGTAAGGGGTGGTGCGTATACTCCGCGCGATTCAACAAGGAGATACCATGCACCACCGATCTTCAGTGCTTACACGAGCTGTACGTTTTACCACCCTCGCGGCGCTCGCCGCACCAGCCAGCGCGCTGGCTGGCGGCTTTTCCCTCAATGAGCAGAGCGCCAGCGCCATGGGTACCGCCAATGCCGGCGCCGCTGCCAACCCCGAGAACGCGACCACCGTTCTGTTCAACCCTGCCGGGATGAGCCAGCTGTCTGGCACCAATATTTCCTTTGGTGCGGCGGTTCTGGATATTGATGCCGAGGC
>CAZFQI010000084.1:0-3660 GCA_964520755.1 uncultured Marinobacter sp.
TCCTCCCACTGACGGGTCTTCAGGCCACAGTCCGGGTTAACCCATAGTCGCTCCGCCGGTATGCGCTCTGCTGCTTTCACCATCAACGATCGGATCTGCTCGCTGTCCGGTATGTTGGGTGAGTGGATGTCGTAAACTCCGGGGCCGATGTCGTTCGGATACTGGAAGCCATGGAAGGCGTCGAGAAGTTCCATGTCCGAGCGGGAGGTTTCGATGGTAATGACGTCCGCGTCCATTCGGGCTATGGCTTTAATAATGTCGTTGAATTCCGAGTAGCACATGTGGGTGTGGATCTGGGTTTCGTCTCGAACGCCGTTTGCCGCAATCCGGAAGGCTTCGATGGCCCAGTCCAGGTACTCGTTCCAATCGGACTGTCGTAGCGGCAGACCCTCCCTCAGTGCGGCTTCATCAATCTGGATAATGCCAACCCCGGCGGCCTCCAGATCAAGAACCTCCTCCCGAATTGCCAGTGCCAGTTGAAGACAACTCTCCCGTCGTGGCTGATCGTCCCGTACGAAGGACCAGTTAAGTATTGTGACGGGACCAGTCAGCATGCCCTTCAGAGGCTTTGGGGTGAGCGACTGGGCATAACGGATCCACTCGACGGTCATGGGTTTCGGACGTGAGATGTCACCGAACAGGATGGGTGGTTTCACGCACCGGGACCCGTAGGACTGTACCCAACCGAATTGGCTGAAGGCATAGCCGTCCAACTGTTCGCCGAAATACTCGACCATGTCATTGCGCTCGGCTTCGCCGTGCACGAGTACGTCCAGCCCGAGGGCCTCCTGCTCGGCGATGCAGCGATGAATTTCCTCGCGAATCCGATGTGTGTAATCCGCTTCTGTCAGCTCGCCCCTGCGGAACTGCAGGCGAGTCTGGCGGATATCTCGTGTCTGAGGGAATGATCCGATGGTGGTTGTGGGAAAACGGGGCAAGCCAAGCTTCTTCTGTTGGGTGGTGATGCGGCCCGGATAGGGGCTCTGCCGCTGACCGAGTGCCGGGCTGATGTCTGCGATTCGGGCCCGGACAGAGCCATTATGAACGCGCTCGGAAGTTTTCCGGCTATTGACGACGACAGTCGATTCCGCCAGATGGTTGCGAACGGCCGCTCTGCCATGATTTAGAGCTGTTGAGAGAGTACTCAGTTCATCCAGTTTCTGTATAGCGAATGCCAGCCAGCTGCGGATTTCCGGGTCCAGCTTTTCTTCGTTCGCGAGATCGACAGGCACATGCAGCAGGGAGCAGGATGGCGCGAGCCAGAGACGATCTCTCAATTTCTCATAGACCGGTTCCAGCCAATCCAGGGTTTTCTCCAGGTCCGTCCGCCATATATTCCGGCCATTAATGACGCCCAGAGACAGCTGCTTGTGCACAGGTAGCCAGTCAACGACCCGGGAGACTTCCTGTGGCGCGCTGATGGCATCCAGATGCAATCCCGCTACCGGAAGCTCACAGGCCAGTTGCAGGTTTTCACGCAACTCACCGAAGTAAGTGGTTACCAACAGCTTTGGTGCGCTGGCTTTGAGGTGGTGATAGGCCAGGCTGAACGCGTGGCGCCAGTCTGCATCGAGGTCTGTTACAAGCGCAGGTTCGTCTATCTGCACCCAGTCGATGCCGTGAGCCGCGAACAGTTCCAAAAGCTCTGAGTAAACGGGTAGTAGTGATTCGAGCAGTGAGACTCGGTCACTGTTGTCTTTGGCTTTGCCCAGCCAGAGATAGGTGACCGGACCGATGATCACCGGCTTCGGGGTGAGCCCCTGGGCTCGGGCCTCAGCGATCTGTTCGATCAGCCGGTCGGCATTGAGCTGGAAGCGGGTGTGCTGGTGGAACTCGGGCACGATGTAGTGGTAGTTGGTGTCGAACCACTTGGTCATTTCACCCGCCTGAACACCACAGCATGCTGATTCCTGCCCGGAGCGGCCCCGTGCTACCCGGAAATACCGGTCAAGCTCGCTCCCAACTGTGTCGTTCACCCGCTCAGGCAGATTGCCCAGGGTGAAACTCATATCCAGGACCTGATCGTAAAAGGAGAAGTCTCCCACGGGCACCTGGTCAAGTTGGTGTTGGCTCTGCCAATGCCTGCGCCGAAGATCGGCACCGGTAATCTGCAGTTCCTCCTCGCTGATCTGGCCCTTCCAGAAGGCTTCCTGGGCAAATTTCAGCTCACGGCGGGCGCCAATGCGCGGGAAGCCGAGAGAATGTGTGGTTACCATGGTGTGTCCTCTGCTTGGTTCTGTGGTTTGCAAGAAGGGCAGAATATCCGTCTGATTGGATGAAAAATAATGGTATTATTTCAGGTATCGATGAATATTAATCATGTATGGGGTGTCGATGATCGAGCGGAGCCATCTGGAGATTCTCAGGGCGGTCAATCAGCAGGGTTCTCTGACGGCAGCCGCCGAGCGCCTGCATCTGACCCAGTCTGCCCTCAGCCATTCCATTCGTAAGCTGGAACAACAGCTGGGTACCGACATCTGGGTGCGGGAGGGGCGACAGTTACGTTTAACCCAGTCGGGGGAGTATCTGCTGTCACTCGCCAATAGGTTGTTGCCGCAGATGGAACATGCGGAGATGCTGATCGGTCAGTTTGCCAAGGGGCAGCGTGGCACGCTGCGTATCGGGATGGAGTGCCATCCCTGCTATCAATGGCTGCTGAAAGTGGTCGGGCCCTACCTGGAGGACTGGCCAGGGGTGGATGTGGATGTGAAACAGAAATTCCAGTTCGGCGGCATTGGAGCCCTGTTCGGTCATGACATCGATATGCTGGTGACTCCGGACCCCCTGCACCGCCCGGGTCTGGTTTTTGAACCGGTGTTCGACTACGAGCAGGTGCTGGTGGTGGCAGCGGACCACGCGCTGGCAGATAGGGCGTGGGCTGAACCCGAGGATCTGGAGAAAGAAACCCTGATCACCTACCCGGTGGAGATCGAGCGGCTGGATATCTATACCCGGTTTCTGCTACCGGCACACGCCAGTCCGGCGCGGCATAAAACCATCGAGACCACCGATATCATGCTGCAAATGGTTGCCGCAGGCCGCGGGGTGGCCGCGCTTCCGCGCTGGCTGGTTGAGGATTACGGTGCGCGAATCCCGGTTCGGCCAGTGCAGTTGGGTGAGGGCGGAATTCCCAAGCAGATTTTCCTGGGCCTTCGCGAACGTGACCGGAATGTGGATTACCTGAATTCGTTCATGAAGCTGGCAAGTGAGGTTCGCTGGAGTTAACGTCTTCAGTTAAACTGCGCAAAAAATTCGTTCAGGAAACCAGACTATGAGTGAGATACCCGCAGACCTGAAATACATTGAGACCCACCAATGGGTTCGCCTGGCAGATGACGGCACGGCAACGGTCGGCATTACCGATTTTGCCCAGGAGCAACTGGGTGATGTGGTTTATATCGGGGTTCCGGATGTGGGCGCGACCGTGAACGGTGGCGAGGAAGCCGGTGTTGCGGAGTCGGTCAAGTCGGCTTCGGATGTGTTCAGCCCGGTGACCGGTGAGGTTATCGAGGTGAATGAGAGCCTCGAGGATGAGCCTGAGAAGGTCAATGAGGATCCTTATGGCGACGGTTGGCTTTACAAGGTTCGGCTTGAGGATGCTGGTGAGCTGGATGGCCTGATGGATGCTGTGGCCTATTCGGAGCATGTGGCTGCCGAGGG
>CAZFQI010000084.1:3760-14904 GCA_964520755.1 uncultured Marinobacter sp.
AGCTGGATGGCCTGATGGATGCTGTGGCCTATTCGGAGCATGTGGCTGCCGAGGGCTAGTCCTCTGTTTGTGATCTCTGTGCAAGAGCGGGCGGGTAGGGCCTTCGAAAACACGCTCCTTGCGGCACGTCGATGTGACGCTTGAGCTCCGCCATCCATGGCTCCGCACAGTTTTCGAAGGCCCTACCCGCCCACTCCCGTACCTTGTAGCGGTACTCTACAAACTATAATCGCTATTCCTTTTATCCCCTGTCTCGCTGGTGTTTGAAAATGAATTTTCCAATTCTCTATCTTCGAAAAGGCGCGGAGCGTCGTCTCCGTGCTGGCCATCTCTGGGTTTACAGTAACGAGGTGGATACCCGCCGCAGTCCGTTGCCGGAGTTTGAGGCCGGTGTTCAGGCGGAGCTTCGGGCTTCGAATGACAAGCCTTTGGGTACGGTGTTTGTAAATCCTCATGCATTGATCTGTGGGCGGTTGATCAGCCGCGATCCAGGCCATGGTATGACGCCGCAGCGTTTGACCCAGCGGATGGAGGCTGCGCTTGCGTTGCGCGAGCGGCTTTTTGACAAGCCGTTTTACCGTTGGGTGTTTGGCGACAGTGACGGGCTGTCGGGGCTGGTTATTGACCGGTTCGATTCCACGGTAGTGGTGCAGATTTCCACGGCTGGTATGGAGGCCATGAAGGAAGCGGTTGTTCGGGCAGTTCAGCGGCTGGTGCACCCGGAGGCGATCATCCTCAAGAACGATGGCAAGATGCGGAAGGTGGAGGGGCTGGATACCTACGTGGAGCAGGCCCATGGCGCTGAAGTCAGCCTGTTGGAAGTGGAGGAGAACGGTGTCCGGTTCGAGGTTCCTTTGGAAGGCGGGCAGAAGACGGGCTGGTTCTATGATCATCGGATGAATCGTTCCCGTTTGCAGGCCTACGCGCCGGGTAAGCGGGTCCTGGATGTGTTCAGTTACGTTGGTGGTTGGGGTATCCAGGCAGCCTGTGCGGGGGCCACCCAGGTGACCTGTGTGGATAGTTCGGCCAGTGCCATTGATTCGGTCCACCACAACGCCAGGCTCAACGGCCTGGACAATGTGGAAACGATTGAGGGCGATGCCTTCGAAGCCCTGAAGGCGCTGGCGGATGAGAAGGAGAAGTTTGATGTGGTGGTGCTGGATCCGCCGGCACTGATTCCCCGGCGCCGGGACCAGAAAGCGGGGGAAGAGGCCTATGCTCGGCTGAACCAACTCGGTCTGCGATTACTGGAACGCGATGGGATACTGGTTTCCGCGTCCTGTTCCATGCATCTCTCGCAGGAGAAGTTGGTGGACATCATTCGAGGCAGCGGCCGCAAGATTGACCGCTTTGTCCAGTTGCTCGAGCAGGGGCATCAAGCCCCGGATCACCCGGTGATTCCGGGTATTCCCGAGACCGATTACATCAAATCCTGCTTTGTCCGTTCACTGACGGGGTTCTTTTAACCCTGCCATTAACCCCGAAGTGACATGACTTTCCAGCCGTTGTCCCGGGCAAATTGCTCCAGGGTCGGGTCCGGGTCGACGGCTACCGGGTTGTCCACTTTTTTCAGCAGCGGTAGGTCATTGTGGGAGTCGCTGTAGAACCAGGCCCCCTCAAGTGTCCTGTTGTGGGCACTCAGCCAGTCATCCAGTCGCGTGACCTTGCCATCCTGGAAGCTCGGAGTGCCGGCCACTTCGCCTGTATAACGGCCGTTGACCAGTTCCGGTTCGGTGGCAATCAGATGTTCGATGCCTAGGGCTTCGGCAATGGGTTCAGTCACAAAACGGTTGGTGGCGGTGATGATCATCAGGGTGTGACCCTGCTCCCGGTGGCTGTCGAGCAGCGCATCCGCACTGGTCTGCATCATGGGGCGCACTTTTTTCTCCATGAAGGCTTCCCGCCAGGCCAGTAACTCGCTCATGTTATGGCTGGCCAGCGGCTGAAGGGCAAAACCGAGGTAATGCAGGATATCCAGCTCGCCGTTCAGGTATTCCTGGTAGAAGCGGTCGTTGGCAAGGCGGTATTCCTCGGCATCGACTATGCCTTCCTCTACCAGAAATTCGCCCCAGGCGTGGTCGCTGTCGCCGGCCAGAAGGGTGTTGTCCAGATCAAAAATTGCGAGCGTCAAGCGGCTACCTCCGGTGATCACAGGGCTTGCAGGAAAACGGCAAGTCTACCACGACCTGTCCCCAACGGCTCCGTTTGCCGAACCCTTGGGATTCTGTAAGAATGAGAGCAACTTGGACAAATCCGACCGGTAAATTTTTGTACCGGTCCACCGACTTTTGAGAGGACTGTGCCGTGATCGATTCAGACGGTTTCAGACCCAACGTCGGAATCATTCTGGCCAATCACAGAGGAGAAGTTCTCTGGGCAAGGCGAATAGGGCAGGACTCCTGGCAGTTCCCCCAGGGCGGCATCAAACATGATGAATCCCCCGAGGATGCACTGTACCGGGAGCTTGGAGAGGAAATCGGCCTGTGTGCAAACGATGTGGAAATCGTCAGCTGCACACGAGGCTGGCTGAGGTATCGACTCCCGAGGAGGATGGTACGCCAAAACTCCCACCCCATTTGTGTGGGCCAAAAACAGAAATGGTTCCTGCTGAGGATGTTATCGCCGGACGCGCAGGTTTGCGTGGACGGTACGGATTCACCGGAGTTTGACGGCTGGCAGTGGGTTAGTTACTGGTATCCGTTGGGACAGGTGGTTTCATTCAAGCGAGAAGTGTATCGACGCGCGCTGAGAGAGCTTGCGCCGCGGCTGTTCTACAACATGGAGCAGTGGCATCGGGCGGAGCAGAATCGGCGTTTACAGGAACAACAGAAATGACGGACTGACACCGCCATGCTGAGCATTCTGCGAAGTCTAGTACAAGAGGTAAACAGCGCCCGCGATCTGCAGGAGGCGCTGGATATCATTGTATCGCGGGTGCAGAAAGCCATGGGAACCGAGGTCTGCTCCGTTTATCTGCTCGACCCGGCCACCAACCGCTATATTCTCATGGCCACCGAGGGTCTTTACCGCAAGGCGGTTGGCCAGGTGAGCCTGGCTTACTCCGAGGGCCTTGTTGGTCTCGTGGGTTCCCGCGAAGAACCCATCAACCTTGAAGATGCGCCTTCCCACCCGCGCTACCGCTATTTCCCCGAGACCGGGGAGGAACGGTTCCGCTCTTTCCTGGGTGTTCCGATCATTCACCATCGCCGGGTGCTGGGCGTGCTCGTTGTCCAGCAGCGGGAGAGTTCCCGATGCTTTGATGAGGGCGAAGAGGCCTTTCTGGTCACCGTGTCCGCTCAACTGGCGGGGGTCATAGCCCACAGCGAGGCCACCGGTGCCATCAGCGGCCTATCACTGACCGGTGAGGAGGCGCATGATGTCAGCTTTAATGGCGTCCCCGGGGCGCCAGGCGTAGCCATCGGCAGTGGCGTTGTGGTTTATCCGTCTGCCGATCTTGATGTGGTTCCTGAGAAACCCACTGACAATATCGATCAGGAACTTGAGCTGTTCGGAGCTTCAGTCAAAGCGGTCCGGGAAGATATCGAGCGCGTTGCCAAACGTCTGGCATCACAATTGCGCCCCGAAGAGCAGGCTTTGTTCGATGTTTACCTCAGAATGTTGGGCGACGATGCGATGCCCGGTGAGGTCGCAAACAAGATCCGGGAAGGTATCTGGGCACAGGGTGCCTTGAAGCAGGTGGTTCAGCAGTATATCCGTCATTTCGAGATGATGGATGATCACTACCTTCAGGAGCGTGCAGTTGATATCCGCGATCTGGGACGTCGTCTGTTGTCTCATCTGCAGGAGGGTGAGCAGAAACACCTGAATTACCCGGAACGGACGGTGCTGGTCAGCGAGGAGCTCACTCCTGCCATGCTCGGGGAGGTTCCGAAGGGGCAATTGATTGGCCTGGTGTCGGTCAAGGGTTCCAGTAACTCCCACGTGGCCATTCTTGCACGGGCCATGGGCGTGCCCACGGTCATGGGGCTGGTGGATATTCCCGTCAACCAGCTCGATGGCAAGGAACTGATTGTTGATGGTTTTGAAGGTCAGATCTTTGCCTCACCCTCCTCAGATCTGCGCTCCTATTACCAGGCGATCTGTGATGAAGAAGATGAACTGATCCGGGGGCTTGAGGTCCTCAAGGACAAGCCCTGTGAAACCACCGATCACCACCGGGTCTCGTTGCTGGTAAACACCGGTCTGATGACCGACGTTGTCCGCTCGCTCTCCCACGGTGCAGAGGGTATCGGTCTGTACCGGACGGAAGTGCCGTTCATGATCAAGGACCGGTTCCCTTCGGAACAGGAACAGCGTGAGTATTACCGGGAGCAGCTTGAAGCCTTTGCGCCCAGCCCGGTTACCATGCGCACGCTGGACATTGGCGGCGACAAGGCGCTGACCTACTTCCCGATCCAGGAGGAAAACCCATTCCTCGGCTGGCGTGGAATTCGGGTGACCCTGGACCACCCGGAAATTTTCCTGGTGCAGGTCAGGGCCATGCTCAAGGCCAGCGAGGGCCTGAACAACCTCCAGATCATGTTGCCGATGATCTCCAACATTTCAGAGGTGGAAGAATCCCTGCACCTGATTTACCGGGTGTATCATGAGGTTCGCGAAGAGGGCTATGACATTCACATGCCCAAAGTGGGCGTGATGGTCGAAATTCCCGCTGCCGTTTACCAGATCCGCGAGCTGGCGGACCGTGTGGACTTCCTGTCGGTGGGCTCCAACGATCTGACCCAGTACTTGCTGGCAGTGGATCGTAACAACCCCCGGGTTGCCCAACTCTATCATTCCTACCATCCGGCGGTGCTTCAGGCGCTGGTTCGGATTGCTCAGGATGCCCACTCGGTGGGCAAGCCAGTTGGTATTTGCGGCGAGCTGGCGGGTGATCCCGGTGGTGCGCTGCTGCTGATGGCCATGGGGTACGATTCCCTGTCCATGAACGCGGCCAGCCTGCCCAAGGTCAAGTCGGTGATTCGCAGTGTCAGCCGGGAATGGGCCATTCAGTTGCTGGAGGATGTGCTGCTTCTGGATTCGCCTCACGTCATCAAGAGCTGTGTCGATCTGGCGTTGCGAAATGCCGGTTTTGGCCGCTACCTGCGTCCGGGCAAGTCATCGGCCATGGCGGTATCGGAGGCCGCGGTTTCCTGATCACGGCGATGGACTTCGGCAATATAGGGTGTGCACTCTAAATACGGCTGTTATCTTGATTATTAGAGTATCCGGCGGTCCGGCCTCACGGATCCGCATTCTTTATCCGGAAAAGGGAAGGCTATGAGCTCGCCAGCTGATCATAAACCCGCTCCCCGCATCGGGCTTGCCCTTGGTGGCGGTGGTCCTCTGGGCGGAATTTATGAGATCGGAGCGCTCCGGGCGCTGGATGAGGCGCTTGATGGTCTCGATTTCAACAACATCAATGTTTATGTTGGCGTGAATGGTGGTTCCTTTGTGGCGGCGAATCTTGCCAACCAGATGACCACGGCGCAATTGTGCCGGATTTTCGTTCGCAATGAGGCGGAAGTGCACCCGTTCCATCCGGAAGTGTTTTATCGCCCGGCTTTCCGCGAGATCGGCAGTCGTTTGCTGGCAATTCCGGGCCTGGTTTCAACGGCGGTGAGTCGCTTCATCAACAACCCCTACGATCAGAGTCTGCTGGAAGCCATGACCATCCTGGCCCAGGCAGCGCCGGCTGGATTGTTTGATAACGAGGGCCTGCATGAGTATCTCAAGCGGGCCTTCACCATGCTCGGCCGCACCAACGATTTCCGCCAGCTCAAACGCAGCCTCTACATAGTGGCTGCCGATGTTGAGAGTACCGAAGCCGTTTGCTTTGGCGCCCCCGGCTTTGACCACGTGCCCATTTCCAAAGCCATTCAGGCCAGTACCGCGTCGCCGGGTCTGTATGTGCCAGTGGAAATTGACGGCCGATATTATGTGGATGGCACCCTGCGCAAGGGGTTGCACGCATCTGTCGCTTTTGAAGATGGAGCCGATCTGGTTTTTGCCGTGAATCCTCAGGTGCCGATTGATGCCAGCGCTGCGGTTCGGGCTGGTTCCATGAAACCGGGCGAGCTGACCCGCTCAGGCATGCCGAATGTTCTGTCACAGACTTTCAGGACCATGGTGTACTCCAGGATGCAGTCGGGCATTGCCCAGTACGCCCGGGATTATCCCGACAAGGACATTCTGCTGTTTGAGCCTACCCGTGACGACGCCAAGCTGTTCTTCTCCAACGTATTCAGCTTCCAGTCGCGAAGAATGGTGTGTGAACACGCCTACCAGATGACCCGACGGGATCTTCTGAGTCGTGCCGATCAACTGGAGCCCAAGTTGGCGAAATACGGCATCAAGCTTCGGCGGGATCGCCTTGAAGACGAGCAGCGGACGATCAGTACCAGTCTTTACGGCGAGATGCTGCCACTTTATGTGGCCAAGGGAAGGAAGAAAAAAGCCGAGAAGGGACGGTTGGCGAGCGGCTTGGGTAACGTGTCGCACCTCTTCTCGAAGGCGCAATAATCCTGAGTGGGTGAGGGGTCAGATGGCCGTTTCATCTGACCCCTGGTTCACGCTTACAGAATATACCGGCTCAGATCCTCGTCTTCGGACAATTCTCCAAGCTTTTCATCCACGTATTCAGCGGTCACCTCGAAGCCATCGGTGACTTTGTCACCGGCGTCGTAGGACAGGGTTTCAAGCAAACGCTCAAGTACGGTATGCAGCCGCCGGGCACCGATGTTTTCAGTGCTCTCGTTTACTTTCCAGGCAACCTCGGCAATGCGGGCAATGGCATCTTCCCGGAAGGTCAGTTTTACGCCTTCGGTCAGCATCAGTGCTTCGTATTGCTGCACCAGAGACGCGTCCGGTTCGGTCAGGATGCGCTTGAAGTCCTCGGGAGTGAGTGCCTGAAGCTCAACGCGGATCGGCAAGCGACCCTGCAGCTCCGGAATCAGATCCGAGGGCTTGGACAGATGGAACGCCCCGGAGGCAATAAACAGAATATGATCGGTGCGCACAGAGCCATATTTCGTGCTCACGGTGCTGCCCTCGATCAACGGGAGCAAATCGCGCTGGACGCCCTCGCGGGAAACATCTGACGAGGTGTTCTCGGACCGCTTGGCCACCTTGTCGATTTCATCCACGAACACGATGCCATTTTGCTCCACCGCCTGGATGGCTTTCTGCTTGATCTCTTCTTCGTTGACCAGCTTCGCAGCCTCTTCTTCCTTGGCTCGCTTGAGTGCGTCGGTAACCTTCATCTTCCGAGTCTTGCGCTTGTCGGAGGACAGGTTGGAGAACATGCTCTGTAGCTGGTTGGTCATCTCCTCCATGCCCGGGGGCGCCATGATTTCCACTCCGGCGCTGGAGTTGCGCAGATCGATCTCGATTTCCTTGTCATCCAGCTCGCCCTCCCGGAGTTTCTTCCGGAACAGCTGGCGTGTGGATGAATCGGAGCTGCGCTGGCTGTCTTCACCGAAATCTCGGGGTGGCGGAATCAGCGCGTCCAGAATGCGCTCCTCCGCAGCATCCAGTGCCTGTTCTTCGTGTCGCTTCATCTCTGCTTCGCGCAGCATTTTGACGGCCATATCCGCCAGATCGCGGATAATGGATTCCACGTCACGACCCACGTAACCGACTTCCGTGAATTTTGTGGCTTCCACTTTCAGAAACGGGGCATCGGCCAGTTTTGCGAGGCGCCGGGCGATCTCGGTTTTACCCACACCCGTAGGGCCGATCATCAGAATGTTCTTGGGTGTGATCTCGTCGCGCAAGCTGCTGTCCAGCTGCATCCGGCGCCAGCGATTTCTCAGGGCGATGGCCACCGCCCGCTTGGCTTCTTCCTGGCCCACGATGTGTTTGTTGAGCTCGTGGACAATCTCACGGGGAGTCATTGCAGACATGGTCGCTCCGGATCAGTCGTTTTTGGAGAGCACTTCAAGGGTGCGATTGTGATTGGTGTAGATACAGATGTCGGCGGCGATATCCAGACCTTTCTCGACAATCTCATGGGCCGACAGGTCGGTATTTTCCAGCAGAGCCCGGGCCGAAGCCTGGGCAAAGGGACCGCCCGAACCGATGGCAATCAGGCCCTGTTCCGGCTCTATCACATCGCCGTTGCCGGTGATGATCAGTGAGGCGGTTTTGTCCGCTACCGCCAGCAAGGCTTCGAGTCTTCGCAGCGCGCGATCTGTCCGCCAGTCTTTCGCCAGTTCCACTGCAGCTCTGGTGAGGTTGCCCTGGTGTTTCTCAAGCTGGGCCTCGAATCTCTCAAACAGGGTGAAGGCATCGGCGGTGCCGCCTGCAAAACCGGCGATCACCTGGCCGTTGTAGAGGCGGCGCACCTTTCGGGCATTGCCTTTCATTACGGTGTTGCCCAGGGAAACCTGGCCGTCGCCACCCATGGCAACTTCGTCATCGCGCCTGACGGAAAGAATGGTAGTCATTTGGGCTCCAATTGCCTGATTGAAATTGGTATCCCGTTGTTATGGAGGCTTCTGGTGCGAATTCAAGGTGTTCGCGCCGAGCCCGAAAGATCAGCCTTCCTTGGGGATCTTCCGGACCAGTGGCTGGATATTCAGGGAAACCAGTTTGTCGATGGCGGAGTTCATCTGGCTTCGGGAGGTGAAGGGGCCAACGTTGACGCGGTACCAGACTGAACCGTTGTCCAGGTCAATTCTCTGGGTACTTGCCCGCAAACCCTGGAAGGCAATCTGGGCCCGCTGTCGTTCGGCGTCCTCCTTGCTGCGGAAGGAGCCGGACTGAAGCAGATAATTGAAATCCGTTTGTGTTGGTCCGGGCGTGTATTCTTCGACTTTCGGCGGCACCACCTCGGATTCCGGCAGCATCTCGTAGAAGCGGAACCCGGGTTTTTCCTCTTCCTTCGCGGTCTCTGCGGGCGTCTTCGCAGGTTTCTGGGCCGGTTTTTCAGTCACTGCTGGTTGTTGCGAATGCGGACTCGTTGGCAAAGAGTTCAGGTAAACGATAAACCCGATAAAGCCGCCCACGGCGGCCAGGGACAGTATCCATTTGAGCGACAGGCCACCGTGCTGGGAACGGGCACTGGCCGCGGGTTTTGGCCGGGTAGCCTTCGGCTTTGCCTGTTTCGCAGGTTTCTTGCGCGAAGTGGCTGCAGCCTTGGTGGGTCTGTCCTTGCGGGCGTAGTCTCGGGACATTCGTCTTACATCTCTTCCGGTGCGCTGACGCCCAGCAAGTCCAGACCGTTGGCGATAACCTGCCTGATGGCAAGGTAGAGGCTGACCCTGGCGTCGCGAACGGCGGTATCTTCAATCAATACCTTATGGGCGTTGTAATACGTATGGAACTGGCCCGCCAGGTCCCGCAGGTAATGCGTGAGGTGATGCGGCTCACGTTGCGCGGCGGAATTGGCAATGAGCTCCGGATACTTGGCCAGCTGGTTGGCCAGATCCTTTTCCTCATCAAGCGTTAACAGTGAGAGGTCGCCGATGCATTCGTTGCGGCCGCGCTCCACGCCTTCCTCTGCCAGTTTTCGAAGCACGCTGCAGATGCGAGCATGGGCATACTGGACGTAATAGACCGGATTTTCATTGGTCTGGGAGCGAGCCAGATCGATATCGAAGGTCAACTGGGAATCTACCCGGCGCGCGGCCAGGAAGAACCGGGTCGCGTCGCGGCCAACTTCATCAATCAGGTCCCGGACGGTCACGTAGCTGCCGGCGCGCTTGGAGATTTTCACCTCCTGGCCGGAGCGGGTCACCATCACCATCTGGTGCAGTACATAGTCAGGCCAGCCTTGAGGGATGCCGGCATTCAACGCCTGCAAGCCGGCGCGGACGCGGGTAACGGTTGAGTGATGGTCGGCACCCTGTTCGTTAATCACGGTGGTGAAGCCCCGTTGCCACTTGTCCAGGTGATAGGCGACATCCGGCAGGAAGTAGGTGTAGCCACCGTCCTTCTTGCGCATGACCCGATCCTTGTCGTCGCCGAACTCTGTGGTCTTCAGCCACATGGCGCCATCCTGCTCGTAGGTGTAGCCATTTTCCTGCAGGCGTTTGACCGTGGCCTCAACCTTGCCGTCTTCGTACAGGGAGGATTCCAGGAAGTAGACATCGAACTGAACGCCAAAAGCTTTCAGGTCCAGGTCCTGCTCCCGGCGCAGATAGGCGACGGCGAATTCGCGAATGGCGTCGCGGTCTTCGGGGTCTGCCTTGGCAGTCACTTCCCGATCATCCGCTGTGACGGTGGCGCCAGCAAGGTAGGCCTTGGCGACATCAACGATGTAATCGCCCCGGTAGCCGTCTGCCGGCCAGCTCTCGTCGTCCGGCGTCAGACCTTTCACCCGCGACTGAACGGAGAGTGCCAGGTTATCAATCTGGGCCCCGGCGTCGTTGTAGTAGAACTCCCGGGTTACATCGTACCCGTTTGCTTCCAGCAGCCGGCAAAGGCAGTCGCCAATCGCGGCGCCACGGCCGTGACCAACGTGGAGCGGGCCTGTGGGATTGGCCGAAACAAACTCCACCTGAACTTTTTCACCCTGGCCCTGATTGTTGCGGCCGAAGCGGTCGCCTTCACCCAGTATGGTGTTGACCACTTCAAAAGCACTGGCCGTGCTCATAAAAAAGTTGATGAAACCGGGCCCGGCAATCTCCACTTTCTCCACCGCTTTGCTCTGCGGCAGCTTCTCGATCAGCGCTTCTGCCAGTTTGCGAGGCGGGCAACCGGCAGCCTTTGAGGCAACCAGGGCAATGTTGCAGGCATAGTCGCCGTGGGACTTGTCCTTGGTATTGCCCACCTGTGGAGTGAAGGACTGGTCCGCAGGCAGGGTGCCATCGGCTTGGAGTGCTGCCAGTGCAGACTGGAGCAGATCGGAAACGGTCTCTTTCATGCTGTCAGATGACTCGGTTTACAGGAGAATTGGATTCGGGGCAGGAGGCCCATTGAAAACAGAAGGCGGCTATTATCGCGGAAAGTTCGGCTGCAAGCAAAAGGCTCCGGCCAGTTGGAATGCCTATTCTGTTTACCCTGTCTCCTGCGGATCAACATCAATCATCCATTTCACCCCGGCAGGCAGCTTTCTCTGGTCCAGTTCCTGACAGATTCCGGTCAGCAAACTGTTCAGCTTTTTCCGGTTGCGGGCGTTGAGGATGAGTTGTGCCCGGTGC
>CAZFQI010000085.1:0-11763 GCA_964520755.1 uncultured Marinobacter sp.
CTGGGCACCCTGGCCTGGAACCTTCCGAGACCCTGGCGCTGGCGTATGACGCCCTTCGTCGCAGCCGTTCATGACACCGGCCTGAATGCCCTGCCCATTGTGGCATTGCTCACATTTCTTGTGGGTGCCGTGGTGGCGTTTCTGGGGGCAACCGTGCTGGAGGATTTTGGCGCCACCATTTACACCGTCAACCTGGTGGCATTCTCCTTCCTGCGGGAATTCGGGGTGCTGTTGGCCGCAATCCTGCTCGCCGGCCGAACGGCCAGCGCGTTTACCGCCCACATTGGCGCCATGAAGGTCAACGAGGAGCTGGATGCCATCCGCACACTGGGCCTGAACCCCATCGAACTGCTGGTGCTACCCAGGGTAATGGCGATGATGGTGAGCCTCCCCATTCTCACCTTTGTGGGCATGATCTCGGGCATGGTTGGCGGCGCCATGGTCTGTGCCCTGGTGCTGGATATCTCGCCGACGCAGTTCATGGCCATCGTTGAGCGGGACATTGCCCTTCAGCATTTCGTTGTGGGCATTGTGAAGGCGCCGATCTTTGCGTTCCTGATTGCCGTGATTGGCTGCCTGGAAGGGTTCAAGGTAGCTGGCAGCGCCCAATCGGTGGGCGAACACACCACCTCCAGCGTGGTTCAGTCCATCTTTATGGTGATTCTGCTGGATTCCATTGCTGCACTATTCTTTATGGAAATGGGCTGGTGATCATGGCAGATATGGCAGCGTCTCCAAATCCTCAAACAAGCAATGAGCCAGTCATCGAGGTGCGGGATCTGTGCAACCGCTTTGGCGATCACATTGTGCACGAGGACCTCGATCTGGATCTCCTGCGGGGTGAAATTCTGGGCGTGGTCGGCGGTTCCGGTACTGGCAAGACGGTACTTTTGCGCAGCATCGTCGGCCTGAATACGCCAGCCTCTGGCCACATCCGGGTGTTCGGCGAGGATCTTATCCAGCTTTCGGCACGGGCACGTTCGCGCATAGAGCAACGCTTCGGGGTTCTGTTCCAGGGTGGCGCCCTGTTTACCTCCCTCAACCTGCAGGAGAATATCGCCGTTCCCCTGATCGAACACGCCGGCCTGAAGCGGCCCGAGGCCGAACAGTTGGCCCGGATGAAGCTGGCGCTGACCGGTTTGCCGCCTGAAGCATCGGTTCGTTACCCGTCCGAACTCTCCGGCGGCATGGTAAAACGGGCGAGCCTGGCACGGGCTCTGGCCCTTGATCCGGAAATCCTGTTTCTGGATGAGCCCACAGCGGGCCTGGACCCCATTGGGGCCGCTGCATTCGACCGGCTGATTGTGACACTCCGGGATGCCCTGGGCCTGACCGTGTTTCTGGTCACCCATGACCTGGACACCCTTTACTCAACCTGTGACCGGGTTGCGGTACTGTCACAGCGCAAGGTGCTGGTTGCTGATACGCTGGAGGCAGTTGCCGCTACGGAGGACGAATGGATTCAGGACTACTTTAACGGCCCCCGTGGCCGGGCAGCCAGCTACGCATTCAGGAATCATTCGAACACACGGAATCAGGAGCAGTAACCATGGAGCCAAGGGCCCACCACCTGATCATTGGCCTGTTTACCATCCTGGCCTTTGCGGCCGCGCTGATCTTTTCTCTGTGGCTGGCGAAATCTTCCGCCGATCGGGATTGGGGCTACTATGAAATCGTCTTCGACCATGCAGTGGGCGGCCTCTCCGAGGGTAATCCTGTGCTCTACAGCGGCGTTCAGATTGGCGATGTGGTGGAGCTTAATCTGGACCCGGACAATCCCGGCCACGTGCGGGTTCTGGTGCGGGTGGATCAGTCGGTTCCCATTCGTGAGAACACCAGGGCCGGCCTGGTGCTCGCCAACATCACCGGCAGCATGAGTGTGCAGTTCAGCGGTGGAAGCCCGGACCAGCCAGCCCTGAAAGGCGACAGGGACAATCCGCCAGTCATTGCTGCCGAGCCCTCAGCGTTTAATAACCTGCTTGCCAATGGCGAACAACTTCTGACCAAGGCAGACCGCCTGCTAACCAGTGCCACGGAGCTGCTATCCGGTAACAACATCGAGAACGCATCCGCCATCCTCAAAAACACAAGGGAAGCCACGGATGCCCTGCTCGACCGCCGGGACCAGCTGATCGCCCTGCTCGAACAATTCGACGCCGCTGCCATTCGCGCCGAGGAAGCAGCCATCAAGGTGTCCCGGGTTTCAGACAACGCCAACGAACTGCTGCAAACCGATGGCCAGCGGGTTCTGGAATCCATGGACAAGGCCCTTGCAGTTATAACCACCACCATGGCGCGGATTGATGAGCTGACCCGTAACAACCAGGGGGCGATGGATGCGGGGCTCCAGGGTATGGGAGAGTTGGCGCCCGCGCTGCGGGAGCTGAGGGCAACCCTGCGGAGCCTGAACCAGTTTACTCATCGCCTGGAGCAGGATCCCACTGGCACCCTGTTCGGCAATGAAACCATGAAGGAGGTGGCACAGTGACATTGAGGTCAATCAGAAACCTGACACTCCTCCTCGGTGCTGCCGTTGCCAGTGGCTGTACGGTGTTTCCGAATCCGGAGCCACCCAGGGTTATGGACCTGGCTACGGCCCGGGACGTTCCAGACGCCGGGCATACGGTTTCGGGTACGCTTCGCGTTGATACGCCCTATGCCTCCGAGCCTTTCAATGGTTCGCTGATTCTGGCCAAACCCACGCCTCAGGAGTTCCGGGCCTATGAGGGGACCCGCTGGCGGGACACGGCACCGGTGGTGGTGCGGGATACGCTGGTCAGCAGCCTTCGTCAGAGTGGCGCCTACTCGAACGTGATTACCGATACCAACCCGGCGCAGGCGGAGTTAACCCTGGTCACCGAACTCTCGGCATTCCATTCGGAAACCCCGGAATCCGGTCCGCAGGTGGTTATCGAACTGCACCTGCAGATGATTCACAACCGTTCGAGGGCCAGCCTGTGCACTCGCACTGAACGGGTTGTGGAGCCTGCATCAGGCACATCGGTTGACCAGATTGTTGAGGCCTTCGGAACCGCTGGCAGCGATTTGGCCGCCAGGGTGATTGAATGGGCTACGAGGTGTGACTATCCGTCTCGCCTGAGGCCTTCTCCGGAAACAGATCCGCCCAGGCAGCCTTGAGGTAAAGCCCCATGGACCAGAGGGTGAGAGTCGCGGCGATATAGAGCAGCACCAGGGCGACATTGGCCCAGAGAACGCCGGGAGGAAACGCCAGAAGACCCACAATCGCGCACATCTGCGCTGTGGTCTTGATCTTGCCGATGTAGGACACCGCCACGCTGTTGCGGCTGCCAATTTCCGCCATCCATTCCCGCAAGGCGGAAATGACGATCTCACGACCGATGATTACGGTGGCCGGAATGGTCAGCAGAATCGCCGAGTGCTCCTCGATCAGCACAGCCAGCGCAACGGCTACCATGAGCTTGTCTGCGACCGGGTCCAGGAAGGCGCCGAACGGGGTGCTCTGGTCGAGTTTGCGAGCCAGGTAACCGTCCAGCCAGTCCGTGGCTGCCGCCAAACCGAAAATGGCCGCGCTCACGAGGTAGCTCCACCCCACCGGAAGATAGAAAATCACCACGAATACCGGGATCATGATGATTCGGGAAAGGGTGAGGATGTTTGGTAAATTCATGCTGTCCTTACTCGTCGTGCAATGCTGCGTATATGGTTTCGGCCAGTGATTTGCTGATGCCCTGCACTTTGGTCATCTCATCAACCCCGGCCTTGCGGAGTTCCTGTATTCCGCCAAAATATCGAATCAGGTCGCGGCGCTTCTTCGGCCCCACGCCCTCAATGCCTTCCAGTGTAGACTGCCGGCGCTTTTTGTCCCTCCGGGCCCGGTGCCCGGTTATAGCAAAACGGTGGGACTCGTCCCGGATGTGCTGGATCAGATGCAACGCTGGCGAATCTGCCGGCACCCGGAACACATCCCCGGTCATGGCATCAATAAGCTGCTCCATGCCTGCACGACGGGTCACGCCCTTGGCGACACCAATCAGCGGGATATCGGAAATCTCAAGCTCATCAAAGACTTCCCGGGCAATGTTCAACTGCCCCTTACCACCGTCTATAAAGACCAGATCCGGGCGCTTGCCCTCGCCGGCCACCATCCGCTTGTAGCGACGGGAAAGCACCTGACGCATGGCGGCGTAATCATCGCCGCCGGTCACACCCTCGATATTGTACAGGCGGTAATCGCTCTTCAGGGGGCCATTCTCATCGAAAACCACACAGGATGCGACGGTATTTTCCCCGTGGCTGTGGCTGATATCGAAACACTCCATTCTTGACGGGGTTTCCGTCAGCTCCAGGAGGTCCCTCAAGGCTAGCAGACGCCGGTACACGGTCTCCTTGCTCGCCAGGTGCGTGAGCAGGGTCTGGCGGGCGTTGGTCATGGCCAGTTCCAGCCACCGGCGCCGTTCACCCCGGACATTGCCCCGAATCCGGGTTTCCCGGTTCGCCGATTCAGTGAGCGCCTGGGCCAAGAGTTCCTGACCCTCCACTTCAACCGGCACCAGGATGTCCTGCGGAATCTCCCGGCGGGTGTTGCCACCAAAATAGTACTGACCCAGGAACGCACTGAGCAGTTCGCCTTCGGTCTGTTCAATGGAGTAGCGGGGGAAATAGTCCTTGGTGCCGAGCACACGGCCACCCCGCACGATGATAACCACGATGCAGACAACGCCGGCATCCTGGGCAATGGCAATCACATCCGCGTCGCCGCCCTCGCCGTCTACCGACTGCTGCTCCTGAACATGGCGCAGATGGTTGATCTGGTCCCGGTAGGCTGCCGCTTTTTCAAACTCGAGATTCTTCGAGGCCGCCTCCATGGCGTTCATCAGATCGTGGAGGATCGCCGGGTTCTTGCCCTCCAGAAACATGCTCGCATGGCGGATGTCCTGCTGATATTCCTCCGGCGTAATGTAGCCCACGCAAGGGGCCGTGCAACGGTTGATCTGATATTGCAGGCACGGTCTTGTGCGATTCCTGAAAAAGCTTTCACTACAGTTTCTTATGCGGAAAATCTTCTGTAATACATTAAGACTTTCCTTGACCGCACCGGAGCTCGGAAACGGCCCGAACCAGGTGCCGCCGCCCTTTTTCGTGCGTCCACGACGAAACGTCAACGAGGGATAGTCGCTGTGGGAGGACAGATAGATATAGGGGTAGGACTTATCGTCACGAAGCAGGATGTTATAGGGCGGCCGTAACGATTTGATCAGATTCTGTTCGAGCAGCAGTGCCTCGGTCTCACTGCCGGTGATCGTCACCTCGATAGAGGCAATCTTGCTGACCAGGGCTTCGGTTTTTGGCGCAAGGCCAGTCTTGCGGAAATAGCTGCCGACCCGTTTTTTCAGGTTGCGGGCCTTGCCCACGTAAAGCACCGAGCCGCCCTCGTCGTACATTCGGTAGACGCCGGGCCGCTCGGTCAACTGTTTCAGGAAGTTCTTGCTGTCAAACTCCCCGATGTGGGTGCTTTCAGGGTCAGACCTTGTCGGCATCAAGCAACCCGAGCCGCACCGCCATCAGGGCCAATTCAACATCACTGGAGATTTCCAGTTTCTCGAAGATCCGGTAGCGATAGCTGTTCACCGTTTTCGGGCTCAGGCACAGCTTGTCCGAGATGTCCTGCACCTTCTGGCAATCCACCACCATCATGGCAATCTGCATTTCCCGTTCGGAAAGCCGGTCGAACATCGAAAGCTCGCCGTCTTCATCGCGATCACCGCCGCCCAGCTGTTTCAGGGCCATTTTCTGGGCAATTTCCGGGCTGATGTAACGCTGGCCGGTATGGGCCATGCGGATGGCGCGGACCATCTCTTTGATATCAGCGCCTTTGGTGATGTAGGCCGTGGCCCCACTTTGCATGACGCGGGTCGGATAAGGATCGTCCGCGCAGGCGGTTACCACAATCACCCGAATGGAATCATCAATGCGGAGTATACGACGGGTTGCCTCGAGGCCTCCGATACCCGGCATGCGGATATCCATCAGGACAATGTCCGGCCGCTGCTGGCGGACGAAATCGATGGCATCCTCTCCGGATGACGCCTGCCCGATGACTTCAATGTCCGGGTTGTCGGCCAGCATCCGGGTAATACCGGACCTCACCAACTCATGGTCATCTACAACCAGTACCCTGATCAAAATTCACCTCGCACACGGCTTTCGGGAAAACAGCGCGATTGTAACGTTTAGTTCCGGCCCCGGGTAGGTGCAAACACAAATACCGTGACACACCTGACGCCTAACCCGGCACACCCAGGCCGGCTGTGTTCTCCACCGGGTCGAACCAGACCACCAGATCGCCCCGACGCACCGCAGACATCACCCTGCTCTGCTCACCCATGGGGTTTTCGGTATCGTTCAGCCCGTGGTAACGGGTGCAGTATTCTTCCACCAGGCCCTGAAGCTGATCTTCGCTCAGCAACTCGGTGTCAACGATGAACTTTTCCTGTCTGGGGTCTTGCTCTGGCTGGTTTTCGGTGGTCTCTGTCATGCTATCTCCTGTGACCTCCCATGTTACGGATAAACGCTCAGGGAATGAAGGTAACGAGATGTTGAAAACCAGAGCTGCCTCTCCGGCCGGCTTCAAAAAGCCTGACGAATTCTCTATGATCGCCGCTTTCTGACCGTTTGGATGCTAATGAACCAGTCCGTTTTCAGACTCACTTTACCCATCTTGTTCGGCTACCTGCCGCTGGGCATGGCTTTTGGCGTGCTATTCACAACGCAGCTCGACTACGCCTGGTGGGCAGCGCCGTTGATGGGCATCGTGATATACGCCGGCGCCGGCCAGATACTGGCGGTGAGCCTTCTGGCCGTTAATGCCGGCCTGCTGGAAGTATTCATCGCTATGTTTGTTCTGAACGCCCGCCATCTGTTCTACGGGCTTTCACTGCTGGGCCAGTTCAAGGGGGCGGGCTGGCGCAAGCTCTACCTGATTTTCGGATTGACCGATGAAACCTATTCCCTGCTCACCAGTCGCCCACGGGGAACTGATCGGGCCCATGAACAGGAGGTGGATTTCCGGATTACCGGCTTCAACCAGTGTTACTGGGTGGCAGGATGCGCGATCGGCGCACTGCTTGGCGACAACGTCGCATTTGACAGCACCGGCATCGAGTTCGCGCTGGTGGCTCTGTTCATTGTTCTGGCTCTGGAGCAATTCAAATCACTGGGAGAAGGTTTCCCGATCTGGCTCGGAGCTGCTGCAGCGGGCGCCGCCATGCTGATTCTACCGCCGACACACCAGTTGATTGGCGCCATCGCCCTGGTCACCGCTGTGCTCTTGCTGGAATACCGGAAGAGTCGCGGGCAGGCATTGCGCAAGGAGGGCAACCATGGGTGAGTCCGGCTATCTGGCAGCATTCATAGCAGTAGCTGCCATCGCGACCTTTGCCACACGGGTGATTCCGTTCCTGTTTTTTGAGAGGCATACGGAACACCCGCTGGTGCGCCATCTCGGGCGATACTTGCCTGCGGCGGTCATGGCATTGCTGGCGACGGTGTTCCTGCAGCGTTCGGCGGACTGGTCCGGTTCATGGATGGGATTCGATGCCCTGCTTCCAGGCGTTCTGGTGGTCATCGTTCACCTGTGGCGCCGCAATGCCCTGCTCTCCATTGCCGCGGGCACAATCAGCTACATGGCCATCCAGCAAGCCGGGCTCTGACCCAGCTCTGCCTACATCCGGTTTTCGAGATTGGCGACCAGCCGGGAATCCTGCAGGGCGGCGGTCCGATGCTTGACCACGCCCTTGTATTCGGGACTTTCGATCATGGCCATGAAGGCGTCGATTGACGGGTAGCGGACCAGCAGCACCTGATCCCAGGATTCATCCGGGGGCGCAATCAGCGATCCAACGCTGCGGCCGGACCAGATGACTTCCGCGCCGACCGATCTTACGCAGGCAGCGGCCTCTTCCATGTACAGCGAGTAGGCTTCACGGCCGGTTCGCTCCGGCGCCTCTTCCTTGTAATTGGCCCGATCGCGGAAGCGCAGCAGATTCAACATGACCACAGGCTGGTCTTTGGGGGTATCCGCCAGGACTTTCTGCAACTGTTCGGGGGTGGGATTAACGGCGTCCATCCTTATCCTCTTCTTCTCATGTTTCCGGAGCCTACTATAGCCCAGGCCCGAGGCGTCCACGCAAGCGATTTCATTACCTTTCATTCAGTTTGTTCTTTTTGCCTTCTCTCTTCGTAAGGCTACAGTGAAGGAGACGCACAACTCATAAACGAGAGGACAATATGGCTACCCTCACGATTAACGGCGAGCGTTATGAGCTCGACGTTCCCGACAACATGCCCCTGCTCTGGGTTATTCGCGACGTTGTCGGGCTCAAAGGAACCAAGTTTGGATGCGGTATGTCCCAGTGCGGCGCCTGCACGGTTCACCTGAACGGGACGGCAATCCGCTCCTGCGTAACACCGGTCTCCGCCGCCAGCGGTGAGATCACCACCATTGAAGCCATGGCTGACGACCCGATTGGCAGCAAGGTTCAGCAGGCCTGGCTCGATCTCGGTGTAGCCCAGTGTGGTTATTGCCAGGGTGGCCAGATCATGAACGCCACCGCTCTGCTGAAAAAAACGCCGAACCCCGAAACTGGGGAGATTGTTGATGCCATGGCAGGCAATCTCTGTCGTTGCGGCACCTACAACCGAATCCTTGCTGCGATCGAGCGGGCTTCCGGCAAGGAGGGTGAAGCATGAGCGCCGATGACAAATTACTGATCGCCAACGTCAGCCGTCGCCGCTTCCTGATGGGCCTGGCTGGCGGCTCCGCCCTGGTGCTTGCGGCCCGTTGGGATGTGGCCCTGGGCGGCAATGAAAAGGCTCAATTTGGCGCCGGAGCAATGCCCGGCGGCTGGGTGGACGACCCCAACGTATTCATCCACATCGATGCAGATGGCATTGTCACCATCGTGAACAACCGGTCTGAAATGGGCCAGGGTATCCGGACCAGTCTGGTGATGGTCGGTGCCGACGAACTGGGCGCTGACTGGGATCAGGTGAGAGTCGAGCAGGCCGAGGGCGATCACAGCAAATACGGCAACCAGAACACCGACGGTTCCCGCAGTATGCGCCACTGGTACCAACCCATGCGCCGCGCCGCAGCGGCTGCCAGGCAGATGCTGGAGCAGGCCGCCGCCAATGAGTGGGACGTGCCCGTCAGTGAAGTGCGCGCTGGCGTACATACCATCGTTCACAAATCTTCCGGCAAGGAACTCGGCTTTGGCGAGCTCGCGGCTAAAGCTCGGGAACTTGACGTTCCCGGACGCCATGCACTGGTATTGAAACGCGATGACGAGCTCCGCTTCGTCGGCAAGGAAACCGGCCTGATCAACGGAGAGCTGAAGTCGGCTTACCCGAAAGCCATCGACGGCGAAGATATCGTAACCGGCAAGGCCGTGTACGGGGCGGATGTTCCGTTCGATGACCTGCTTTATGCCGTGATCGCACGCCCTCCCGTTTATGGCGCAACCGTCGCCAGCTTCGATGACACCGAAGCCCTCAAGGTGCCCGGTGTAGAAAAAGTTCTCAAGGTTGAGGGTACCGGCCAACCGGCGGGCTTCAGCCCGCTCGGCGGTATTGCCGTAGTGGCATCGCATACCTGGGCTGCCATGGAAGGACGTAAAGCGCTGAAAATTGACTGGGATCTCGAGGCTGCCGGAGACAACGCTGGTTACACCTCATCCGCTTACCGGGAATCCCTGGAAAAGGCGGCGCAGAAACCAGGGAAAGTCGTCCGCCAGCATGGCGATCTGGATGCTAGCCTGGAAAACGCCGCCAAGCGGGTTTCTGCCACTTACTACATGCCACACATGGCTCAGGCGCCGATCGAGCCGCCAGTCGCCACTGTGCGCATCAAAGACGGCAAGGCCGATGTGTGGGCGCCGGTCCAGAACCCGCAGGCCACGCGGGATACCGTGGCCGGACGACTGGGCCTCGATGCAGAGAATGTCACCGTTCACGTTACCCTGCTCGGTGGTGGCTTCGGGCGGAAGTCCAAACCGGACTTTGCCATTGAAGCGGCCAGTATCGCCGAGGCGTTCAAGGGCCGGCCAATCAGGCTGCAGTGGTCAAGGGAAGACGATATTCACCACGCCTATTTTCATGCCGTGTCGGTCGACTATCTGGAGGCCGGGCTGGACGAGAGTGGCCAGGCCACCGGCTGGCTGCACCGGACCCTTTCCCCCAGCATCGGCTCGCTGTTTGCGCCCGACCCGAAACACAAGGGTGAGTTTGAACTGGGCATGGGCTTTAACACCATGCCGTTCTCGGTGCCGGCCCTGAGGCTGGAAAACCCGCCAGCACCCGCCCATGTCCGCATTGGCTGGTTTCGCTCGGTCTACAACTTGCCCCATGCCTGGGCTATCCAGAGCTTTGCCCATGAGATGGCTGACGCGGCCGGCAAGGACCATCGGGATTACGTTCTGGACCTGCTCGGCCCGGACCGGGAGATTCACAACCTGACGGTGGGTGATGGCTGGAACTATGGCGAAGATCCGGATCTCTACCCCATCGACATCGGCCGCATGCGCAACGTGATTGAGCGGGCGACCAGTGAAGCCGGCTGGGGTAAATCCCCGGGCAAGAATCGAGGGTTGGGCCTCGCCTTCCACCACAGTTTCGTCTCATATACCGCGATTGTGTTTGATGTGGAGGTGGATGATCAGGGTGAGCTCACCATCCACCGCGCAGACATCGCCTTCGACTGCGGCCCGCAGGCGAACCCAGAGCGGATTCGTTCCCAGTTGGAGGGCGCTATCGTGATGGGCATTGGCATCGCGCTGCAAAGCGAGGTGACCTTTGAAGACGGCGTGGCGCAACAGGGCAACTTCGACAAGTTCCTGATTCCCCGCATGCCGGATGCGCCCAAAACGCTTCGAGTCCATCTGGTGGACAACCCGGACGAAGCCATGGGCGGCGTGGGTGAGCCGGGCCTTCCCCCGGTAGCGCCGGCATTGTGCAACGCAATCTATGCCGCAACCGGCAAACGAATCAGGCGGTTGCCCGTTGGCGACCAACTGAAAGGCTGAAAGTGATCAGGGCCTCTCGGGGCCCTGTTTTTTTTTCGCCACTCCCCCTCTTCGCCCCATACCTTCGTGGTATTCCCATAGCATCCTAGCTTTCTCCCCGCTTATAATCCGGGTGAATTCCTTCACTCCCCTGGACCCAACGGCCACCCTTGATGACCCTGATCGATCTGTTCCTGCAAACCATGGAAACCACACTGCCCGTGTTTGCCATGGTCTTTATTGGCCTGGGACTTCGCCGGATTGGCTGGATCGACAATGCCTTTGTAAATACCGCCTCGGCACTGGTGTTCAAGGCTACCCTGCCGACCCTGGTATTTTTGAGCATCATCCGGGCTGATCTGGATACCGCGTTCAATCCAGGCCTTCTGGTCTTCTACCTGGGCGCGACCCTGGCGAGTTTCGCCATCACCTGGCTCTGGGCCCGCTGGCGTGTGGTTCGGGAAGATCGTGGCGTTTACGTGCAGGGCGCCTTTAGGGGTAACTGCGGCATCGTCGGCCTGGCGCTTGCCGCCAATCTCTATGGGGACTTCGGCCTTTCCGCAGGCGGGATTCTGCTTGGCCTGGTGATCATCTCCTACAACATTCTCTCGGTGATCGTGCTGGTGGCCTATCAGCCTGGGCAAACAACGGACTGGACTAAGATTTTTCATGACATCGTCCGGAACCCGCTCATCCTGGCGGTCTTTGTGGCCATCCCCTTTGC
>CAZFQI010000085.1:11863-14772 GCA_964520755.1 uncultured Marinobacter sp.
ATGACATCGTCCGGAACCCGCTCATCCTGGCGGTCTTTGTGGCCATCCCCTTTGCTGCGCTGGACATCACCCTGCCGGGCTGGGTAATGACCAGCGGTGACTATTTTGCCTCGCTCACCCTGCCCCTGGCTCTGCTTTGCATTGGGGCTACGGTCTCTCTAAGTGCAATCCGGAACGACAGCAAAACCGCGTTCGGCTCCAGCCTGCTGAAGATGGTGACATTACCCACCCTGTGCACGGGCGCGGCCTGGCTCGCAGGTTTTCGTGGTCCCGAACTGGGCCTGATGTTCCTGTTCTTTGCCAGCCCGACGGCAGCCGCCAGTTTTGTAATGGTGAAGGCTTTGGGCGGCAATGACCGGTTGGCCGCCAATATCATTGCGCTGACTACCCTGCTGGCGAGCATTACTGTCACTCTGGGGGTCTTTGTCCTTCGCAGCGCCGGTCTGATCTAGGCCTTGCCCCGGCCTATTTGTTCGATCGCGGCAATGCCTGACTGACAGCCGCCAAGATAACCACCACCAAACAGGTTGTAGTGGTTCAGATAGTGGTAGAGGTTGTAGACCTCCCGCTTGGCGCCGTATACCGGTGTGCGCGGGTAGTGCTCGTCGTAGGCCCGGTAGAACGCCTCGCCGAAGCCTCCAAACATTTGCGTCATGGCGATGTCCGCCTCACGGTCACCGCAGTAGACGGCCGGATCGATCAGCCAGGGGCCATCAGTGCCATAGAGCACGTTGCCATTCCAGAGGTCACCGTGGAGAAGGCTCGGGTGCTCACAGTGGGCGTTCAGCCAATCAATCAGCGTACCCCCGTGCTCATCCAGAACCCTCTGGAAACGGCTTCTCTGGCCTGTATCACGGATACGGGAGACCTGATAACCGAGGCGGTCCTGAACAAAAAACTCACCCCAGTTGTCACACCAGCGATTGGGTTGCGGTGACAGGCCAATGTAATTGTCCCGCCCCCAGCCATAGGCGTTCTGCCGCAAACCGTGCATTCTGGCCAGCCCCTCGCCCAGCACCGCGCGGGCCCGATCCGAGGCACCTGAAGACCGGATGGCGGTGATTTCGAGTTCGGTTTCATCCACCCGGTAAACGTTCGGGACACCGATGCCAGTCACCCCGGCGTCATCAAGTGCGCTGGCGAGGCGCTCCAACCCCTCCGCTTCGCAGATCAGGGCATCGGCATAACCAGTCGCATTGTGTTTCAGGTGGGTGGAAGCCATCGGCGTTCTCTCTCCTTGAAGTGGTCGTGCCCGAACCGGTAGATTGAAATAAAGCCTGACACGACAAAACTAGCGGGGGCAAACCATGGACACCAAACGCTGGCAACTTCTGATATCCGGGCGGGTACAGGGGGTTTACTACCGCGCTTCAACGGAGCAGAAGGCATCCTCCCTGGGCCTGACGGGTTTCGCTCGCAATCTGCCCGATGGTCGGGTCGAGATTATCGCCGAAGGGCCGGAGGAACGCCTGAACGAACTCAGAACCTGGTGCGCCGAAGGCCCACCGGATGCGCGTGTGGATGCGGTGGATATTGCGCCGGAGTCGCCAACCGGGGAATTCAGCAACTTCAGCGTTCGTTAGACAATACGCCTCAGCCAGAACGTCATGGGCTTGGCGGTTTCCTCCGCCTGATCCACATCTTTCCATGCATAGGTGGTGGTCAGCTCCGGTACCTTGCGGTATCCGCGGTTGTGCCAGAATGAGTCCAGCGGCTGATAATCGGCGGGTCTGAGGGGATGATCTTGAGGCCGCTCAACCGCGCAGAAACAGCAGTGCGTGAAACGGCCCTGTTCCCGGGCATGGCCTTCCCGGTGCTCAAAGAAGGCCACTCCGATGCCCTGCCCCCGGTAATTCGGTAGCAGCACTGACTCACCGAAATAGAAGATTTTGTCTGGCTCATAACCCTGCTCGATGAACGGCCCTTTGAACTCGTCCGTTTCGTGGTCCATCGGGATGCCCGTGGCGGCGCCAACAACCGATTCGCCATTCAGGGCCAGCACGAAGAGGCTTTCTGGCGAGCGGGCATAGGTATCGAGGTACTTGCGCTCGTAGTCCATATCACCGTCGTACAGGTAGGGAAAATGGCGAAACACCTCGATCCTCAGGCGCGCGAGGTCATCCAGGTATGGTTTAATCTGGTCACCGCTGAGCCGGCGTATTGAAACCGCCATAAACTACCCCCTGTCGAAAGGTCGGAGCATGCAAAAAGACAAGCCGTTTTCTCAAGCCTGCGAGAATAACAAAGCGCCGATTCTGGAAAAACTTGTAGAGCTTTTCAAACAGCCGGGCACCATTCTGGAAATCGGCACGGGCACGGGCCAGCACGCCTTTCACTTTGCCGGCCACTTACCTCACGTGGTTTGGCAGCCCACCGATCACCCTCAGAACGCCCAGCTTTCCCGGGCGTGGATCGACGACTCACACCTTACGAATATCAACGCGCCCATTGCCCTGGAGGTATTGAACGGAGATTGGTCCAGCCTGCCCGCCATCGACGGCGCGTTCTCCGCCAATACGGCGCATATCATGGCCTGGGAAGAGGTGGAGGCTATGTTTCGCGGTGTGTCGGGGGCGTTGCCGAAGGATGGAATCTTTTGTCTGTACGGGCCTTTCAGCTATGGCGGCCGGCATACCAGTGAAAGCAATGCGCGGTTTGATCTTTCGCTGAGGACGCAGGCGCCGCATATGGGGATACGGGACATGGAGGATCTGAAGACGCTGGCTGAGGAAACCGGCTTTGTGCTTGAGGAGGATTTCGGGATGCCGGCCAATAATCGGTTGTTGGTTTGGAGGAAATCCTAGGTCGAACCCGCGAGGGAGGGATTATTCGGGCCTTTGGCCCTCACCCCTTCGGGGCCGTCGTCGCTTTGCTCCGACGTTCCTCAGCCTGCGTTGCAGGCTTCGGTC
>CAZFQI010000086.1:0-14682 GCA_964520755.1 uncultured Marinobacter sp.
ACGACCTTCGGGTTATGAGCCCGACGAGCTACCAGACTGCTCCACCCCGCATCAAAACTGGTTGTTTACCGGGCTACCCCGATCAACGTGCGCGTATATTAAGGACTGGCCACAACGCTGTCAATCGATATCTTCAAAAAGGTCAGTTCGATACTGCAGTTGCTCAGGTTCTGGAGTCACATCCTCTCGATAGAAACCCACCTGCTCAACCACTTCCTGAACCGGGCGAAAAGAGCGACGGTGCTCGGAGGTTGCGCCGAGGCGGCGCAGGGCTTCCAGGTGAATGGGGGTTGGGTAGCCCTTGTGTTGCGCCAGACCAAACCCCGGGAAACGGGCTTCCAATTCCGCCATCTCCCGATCACGGGTTACTTTGGCAATGATTGAAGCGGCGCTGATGGCTTCTACCCGGCTGTCGCCTTTGATGACCGGCTCCGATGGCCAGTGCCACTTGGGGCAGCGGTTACCATCCACCAGAACGTATTCAGGCACGACGGCCAACCCCGAAACCGCACGCTCCATGGCTAACATTGTGGCCTGGTAGATATTGAGCTCGTCGATCTCATGGGCCTCGCAACGACCAATGCTCCAGGCTTGGGCATGCTCAAGAATCTGCTCATAGAGAGCGTTACGTCGCTTTTCAGTAAGCTTCTTCGAATCAGCCAGGCCGGCGATCGGCCGATCCGGATCAAGAATCACCGCGGCGGTCACCACAGCCCCGATCAGCGGGCCCCGGCCGACCTCGTCCACGCCGGCCAGAAGAGAACCCCTATAGCGGCATTCGAAGGGGGGCAAAGGAGTCGTCGGCATCAGTGGGCACCCCGCTCTACCAGGTCTGAGATAGCCTGGGCTGCTTTTTCGTCGGCATCCTGCTTCAGCGTATGATGCAACTCGGTAAAGGCTTCTTTGAGCCGCGCCCTCTCTTCAGTGTTCTCCAGTCGCTCAAGCACCGCTTCACCAAGGCTTTCAGCCGTGGCATCGTCCTGGAGCAGCTCCGGCACAAGCTGGCGCTTGGCAAGGAGATTGGGCAATGCAACGTGAGGCACCTTCACCAACTTCGACAACAGGGCATAGCTGAACCCACTCAGGCGGTAACCTACAACCATGGGCTTTTTCAGCAGCATGGCTTCGAGGGTCGCCGTTCCGGAAGCCAGCAGCACCACGTCGGAGGCGGCCATCACGTCTCTGGACCGGCCTCGCACAATTGTGACCGGTAGCTTCACCTCAAGTGCATCGACCAGATCGCGCACCTGTTTCTCACGGTCCCGGTTTACACAGGGAATCACAAGCTGAAGATCCGGGCGTCTTTCCTGGATCCAGCGAGAAGCCTCCAGGAACAACGTGCCTAGCCTGTCCACCTCTCCTGCCCGGCTGCCGGGAAGCACCGCCAGCACGGACGCAGCAGGATCTATACCGAGCGATTCCCGCATTTTGAGTGTGTCCGGCTCCAGGGGAATACGATCCGCCAGGGGGTGGCCCACAAACGCCACAGGCACCTGATGCTCCTCGTAAAACCTGGCTTCGAAGGGAAACAGGGTGAGCATCAGGTTGACGGATTTGGCGATCTTGAAAATCCGCTTCTGGCGCCAGGCCCAGACTGAAGGACTGACATAATGGACAGCAAGAATGCCCGCTTCACGGCATCGTCGTTCGATAGCCAGAGTGAAATCCGGGGAATCGATACCTATGACCACATCAGGAGGGGTGGTAAAGAAATAGTCCAACAATCGCGCCCGGATACTGAACAACTCACGGATTCGCCCCAGGACTTCCACCAAGCCCATTACCGACAGGCGCTCCATCGGCACCAGGGAATGAAAGCCTTCGGCCATCATCTCCTCACCGCCAATTCCCACGAAGCGGGCCTGGGGATAGCGTTGGCGCAGCGACCGGATCAGGCCGGCACCGAGGATATCCCCCGATGCCTCGCCGGCGATGATTCCGAATGTGATTTTACGTTCACTGATGGTGGCGTGAGAAAGATCTGTCACCGACAGGCTCCTGCCGGGTTAGCGGATGATGCCGCGGTGTGCTCCGCGAAGGGAGTCAATGAGGGGCCGAATTTCCGTAACATCGGAATAGGATTTCTCAAGCTCTTCGACAGCCTGCTCGGTGGTCAGGCCCTGACGGTAAATGACCTTGTAGGCCCGGCGAAGAGCCAGCAATACGTCCTTAGTGAAACCGCGACGTTTGAGGCCTTCCACGTTCATGCCGTGTGGCTGCGCTGACTGGCCGCTGGCCATCACATACGCAGGGATATCCTTCAGGACAATGCTGCCACCGGCTGCCATGCTGTGAGCGCCAATATGGCAGAACTGGTGAACCATAGCGCCACCGCCCAGAATGGCGTAATCACCAACGGATACGTGGCCCGCCAGGGTCGCACAGTTCGCCAGAATGGTATTGTCACCAACGGTGCAGTCATGGGCCACATGAACATAGGCCATCAGGAGGTTACCGCTGCCAATGCGGGTCTCGCCACGGTCCTGGACTGTGCCGCGGTGGATGGTGCAATTTTCACGAATCACGTTATTGTCGCCAATCACCAGGGTGGTAGGCTCGCCCGCGTATTTCTTGTCCTGGCACTCCTCGCCAATACTGGAGAACTGGAAAATGCGGTTGTTGCGGCCAATAACAGTAGGCCCTTTAACGACAACATGGGAGAGGATCTCGGTACCCTCACCGATTTCTACATCCGGGCCAACGTAACTCCAGGGGCCAACAGTGACGTTGTTCCCGAGCTTGGCTGACGGGTCTACAATCGCCTGAGGATGCACACCCGACCAGTCATTTGTCGCCATCAAACTTCTCTCTCAGCGGTCAGAATCTCCGCCACGCAGACGACTTCACCGTCGACCAGCGCGCGACACTCGAATTTGTAAATACCCCGTTTACCGGAGATGAGTTCCGACTCCATACACAGTTGGTCCCCTGGTAAAACCGGGCGTTTGAACCGGGCCTTACTGGATCCGGCGAGGTATTGTACCACGCCGTCAGAAGGTTTCCGGCCCACAGTCACAAAACCGAGAATGCCGGACAGCTGAGCCATGGCTTCAATGATCAGCACCCCCGGCATGATCGGGTTGTTCGGGAAGTGGCCCTGGAAGAACGACTCGTTAAACGAAATATTCTTGTAGCCCTTGATCGATTTTCCCTTTTCGACCTCCGTTACCCGATCCACCAGCAGAAACGGGTAGCGGTGCGGCAGGTATTCCAGAATTTCGTCGATGTTCATCATGTTGATCGGCCTCAGCCCTCTAATTTCTTTTCCAGTTCTTTTACCCGTCTTGCCAGCGCATCCAGTTGCCGGAAACGCACAGCATTCTTGCGCCACTGACGGTTGCTATCGGCGCTGGTGCCGGATGAATAGACCCCGGACTCACGAATGTCGCCCGTTACCAGGGTCATACCTGTCAGATGAACCTGATCAGCAATCTCCAGATGGCCAGCCACACCCGAGGCGCCGCCGAATACACAGTGCCGTCCAATGCGGGTACTGCCGGCAATGCCGACCATGGCCGCCATGGCGCTGTGATCGCCGATGCGAACGTTATGGGCAATCTGGATGAGGTTATCGAGTTTCACCCCATCACCGATGACGGTGTCGTCGAGAGCGCCACGATCAATGGTGGTGTTGGCACCCACTTCCACATCATTTCCGAGAACAACCCGACCGAGCTGTGCGATACGGTGCCATACGCCCTTCTCATTGGCGAAACCAAAACCGTCGGAGCCAATAACGGCGCCACTAAGGATGTGACAACGCTCGCCAATAACCACGTCGTGAGCCAGAGTCACCCTTGGGCGGATTAAAGTCCGCGCCCCGACCCTGGCGCGGGCTCCAATAACCGAGCCGGCTCCCACGACGACTTTCTCGCCAATGTCGGCTTCCGCCTCCACAACAACGTTAGGGCCGATACAGGCATCATCAGCAAGGATAGCGGACGGATCGACGACAGCGGTCGGGTGAACGCCGGGCGACGCAACGGGGGCCGGGTCAAACCAGTGACTCAGGCGAGCATAGCCGAGATAGGGGTTGTCCAGTAACAGGACGTTGGTCGGAGCATCCTTCGCCGAGGCTGGCGAAGCAATAACCGCCGAAGCACGTGTATCCGCCAGATATTTGCCATAGGAAGGATTAGCGAGAAAACTGATCTGGCCGGGCACGGCGGCCTGCAACGTTGCCAGCCCTGATACCCTGACATCAGGATCACCCCGCAGCTCCGCACCCAGGGCATTGGCAATATCCCCCAGGCGATAGGACCTTTCTGTCATTGCGTGCTCCCAAGCAACGATCAGGGCACCGGGGTGCCCGTCACAGATTAACGGTTCAGTTTTTCAAGAAGCTGAGAGGTCAGGTTCATTTCGGGCTTCACGTAGACAACGGCTTCGCTGGGCAGGATCAGATCGAGATTGTTCTCTTCAAGAAGCTCCTTGACCGCCGCGTCCACCTCGGGACGGGCCTGCTCCAGAAACGCCTGCTTACGCTGATTCACCGTCGAATCAAGCCGCTGCTTCAGGAAGTTGAACTCTTTTACCTTTTCCTGGAACTCACCAGCCAGTTTGTTGCGCTCGCTCTCGTTCATCATGGCACCGTCTTTCTCCAGACGCTCCTGGAGCTTGCGGGCCTCTTCCTGAGCTTCGCGCACCCGGGCCTCATCGCCCGCAAAATCCTTCTGGAGGGATTCGCTGAAGGTCTTGGCATCGTCTGAAGAGAACAGTGCCTGACGCAGATCGACCACACCAATTCGGGTTTCAGCCATGGCCGGGAATGAAAACGCCATGATCACAGCAGCGAACATCAACACAAATCGGGACATTGGTTTTCTCCTGGTTTTCATCCGTAGATTGTTATTATCCATGCTTTAGAAGGTCTGGCCCAGTGAGAACTGGAACACCTGGGTGTCGTCGCCATCCTTGTCGTTCAGCGGGTAAGCGAGACTGAATGCCAATGGTCCAACTGCCGTTATCCACTGGAAGCCAACGCCGGCGGCCATTCTGATTTCGCTCAGTTCCGGATCGAACCCCCGCGCCGTGTCAAATACCTGGCCGGCATCCAGGAAGAAGGCAGTCCTCATCGAACGGGTATCACCGGCAAACGGCGTCGGGAAAATCAGCTCCAACCCGCCCTCGGTCAGCAGGTTACCCCCGAAGGGATCAGGGTCAGACAGGTCGTTCACGTTATTGGTTGCCCTGAGACCCAGGGAATTGGCTTCGTAACCACGAACCGAGCCGTAGCCACCCGTATAGAAATGCTCGTAAAACGGCATCTGGGTGCGATCACCATAGCCATCGCCGTAGCCGATTTCGGATCGCGCGCGGAAAACCCATCGATTGTTGTCTGTCACCGGATAATAGAAGTCGGTTTTGTGAGTGGCCTTATAAAAGGTCAGGTCACTACCCGGGACAGCCACGTCGATCGACAGGGAGTGGCTGTAACCATCGGTTGGCAGCACACCCCGGTTCAGGGTACTGCGACGCCAGCTTCCGAACAGGAAGAAATTGGTGAACGAGTCGCCCTCTTCTTCAATGAACTCACTCACCTCCTGGGACGTGAACAAGCCTTCCTTCAGGTTTGACTGAGTCACACCAGCGCCGAAATTCAGGCGGGTGATGCTGTCCGTCGGGTAGCCGAAGGTGACGCGGCCACCATACTCGTCAAGGAGGAAGGAAGAGATGTCTTCTTCTTCATAGTCAGTCTCCCGGGCGAATAAGCTGAACCCGCGGCTCACTCCATCAACTGTATAGTAAGGATCGAGGTAGGAGATGTTTGCACTCTTGATGGCATCACTAACGTTCACACCGAAGGAGACCCGCTTACCGGTTCCGAAGAAGTTATTCTCGGAGACGTTGGCACCAAGAATTACACCGGAATCCTGGGAGAACCCGATGGACGCAGACAGACTGCCCGTTGGCTGCTCCTCCACAGAGTAGTTAACATCAACCAGGTCATCGGTGCCCGGCACCGGAACGGTATCCACGTTCACGGTCTGGAAAAAACCAAGGCGCTCCAGCTTGGTCTTGGAAAACTCGATGCGATCGGAAGACGCGACACCACCCTCCATCTGCGTCATTTCCTGGCGCAGTACATCGTCACGGGTAGACACGTTGCCCTCGAAATTGATTCTGCGCACATAGGCCCGCTTGCCAGGCTCCACGAAGAAAGTCACCGCAGCCGTATTGTTCTCGCCGGGTTCGGGAACGGCATTGACGTTGGCGAAGGCATAGCCTTCGCGGCCAAGGCGAAATGCCAGGGACTCAGAGATGGCCGTCATGCGGGAGCGGGAAAATACATCGCCTTCCTCAACCGGGATCAGCGAGCGCAGTTCCTCTTCACCCACGATAAGCTCACCACGAAGGTTAATCTCCGAAATGGTGTACTGGGGCCCCTCATTCAGGGCAATCGCTATGAATACCTTTTGCTTGTCAGGCGAAATGGATACCTGGCTGGACTCGACGTTGAAATCCAGATAACCGCGGTCAAGATAGAACGACCGCAGCGATTCAAGATCGCCACTCAGGCGCTCTCTGGCGTACTTGTCCGAATTTGTTATTGAGTTCCACCAACTCGTGGTCTGCAGCTCGAACAGCTCTTGCAGCTCTTCGTCGCTGAAATCCTGGTTACCAATGAGGTTGATGTGGTGAATCGCGGCAACAGAACCTTCGTTAATATCCAGACGGATTGCCACACGGTTTCTGGGCAATTCTTCCGCCGTTGCCTTCACCCGGGCATTGTAGCGCCCCTGGGCAATGTAGGAGCGCAGGATTTCCAGCTCCAGACGTTCAAGAGTCGCACGCCGGAACACCTGGCCTTCCTGAAGCCCGGCGCCGGCGAGGGCATCCATCAACATCTCGGTTTCAATGTTCTTGTTGCCCTCAATCTCGATATTGCTGATGGAGGGTCGTTCACGAACCGTCAGGATAAGCACGCCGGCATCCCGGCTGGCCTCAATGTCGGTAAACAGCCCGCTCCGGAACAGCGACTTGATCGCATCGGCCAGCTCGGTCTCGTCCACCTGCTCGCCAATATTGACAGGGAACGCGGAAAAAACAGTACCCGCAGATACCCTCTGCAGGCCTTCCACCTCAATATCCGCAACAGTGAACTGATCAGCAAGTGCTGGCTTCAGGCCGGACACGGCTACAGCGAGGCCAACGGCTACACCTAGAAGAGAACGTCTCATTCAAATATTTCGCCTGGTTAATGCGCGTAAGGAGCTCGCAATTCTCACAACCGCATCAGGTCGTTGTAAAGAGCAAACACCATTAATGTGAGGATCATTGCCATACCAATTCGTAATCCAAACGCCTGAGCCTGCTCGGAAAGCGGCTTCCCACGGAGTGCTTCGATGGTGTAGTAAACGATATGACCACCATCAAGCACCGGCACAGGCAGAAGGTTCAGAATGCCCAGACTCACGCTCAGATAGGCAAGAAAACGCACGAAGTCTTCGAACCCGGAACTGACACTGGCCTCAGCAACCCGGGCAATGGTAATCGGACCACTGAGATTGGTGGGGGACAGCAGGCCGGTGACCATCTTCTTGATGGCCACCAGTGTCAAGCGGGTATCCGCCCAGGTTTCGCTGAGGGCGACGGGAACGGCGGCGAATGGGCCGTAGCTGACATCACGCAGCACCTCTTCCGGCCATGAGATAGCTTCCACACCGGCGCCGACAAAACCGATTGACTCACCACTTTCCTGAGTCTTCGCTTCCGGTGTCACGCTGACGGCTTGTTCCGCGCCATTACGCTCGATGGTTACCTGAAGCGTCTGCTCCGGGGCATTGCGAATAAATTCGACCAGCTCAAACCAGCTGCTGATCGATTCGCCATCCACCGCCACAATGCGATCCCCGGGCTGCAGGCCGGCGGCCTGCGCACGGCCACCATCGGAAATCTGACCCAATACCGGCGGAACCGCCGGGCGCCACGGGGTGATTCCGAACTCGGCTAGCGGATTGGGAGTATCATCACTCAGGCCCCAACCCCCAAGCTCGCCGCTGACTTTGCCGCGCGCGCCATCTTCTGAGACCTCTATGGAAATCAGACCGTGCTCGCCGGTCCGCTCCAGAATGCGCATATTCACATCACGCCAGGAACTGACTCGATGGCCGTCCACAGCATGAATTTCCATGCCTTCCTGCAGCCCTACCCGCTCGGCCACACTCTCATCGGCAATCTGCCCGACAATCGGGGCAACGTGGGTAACGCCAACCACGCTCAACAGCCAGTAGGCAAAAATCGCGAAAATGAAGTTGGCCACAGGACCTGCCGCCGCAATGGCAATACGCTGGCCCGGAGGCTTGGAGGTAAAGGCCTGATCTCTCAGCTCCTCAGGAACTGGCCCTTCCCGCTCATCCAGCATTTTCACATAGCCGCCCAGAGGAATGGCGGCGACAGCAAACTCGGTCCCATGCTTGTCGTACCAGGAAAACATCGGTTTCCCGAAACCCACGGAAAAGCGAAGTACCTTTACGCCACAACGCCGGGCAACCCAGAAATGACCGTATTCGTGAAGGGTCACCAGGATGCCCAGAGTAAGCGCAAGTGCGAGGACGGTTTCAATAATCTGCATAGCGTTCCTGATTGAATGGCTTCAGCCGGGCAGCATTCTGCTGCGACTATCAGACAGTTAACAGACCTATCTGTTCCCGTGCACGAGCCCGTGCTTCTTTATCCTTGGCGAAGATAACGTCAAAGTTGTCGGCTGGCTCAACGGCGGTCGCAGCGAGCGTTCGCTCTATGATAACGGGGATATCCGAAAAACACAGGCTACCTTCAAGAAAAGCCGCAACAGCCACTTCATTGGCAGCATTAAGCACCGCCGGCGCAGTGCCCCCCGCCTCAAACGCTTCGGCAGCCAGGCGTAGACAGGGAAAACGCACCAGATCCGGCCGTTCGAAGTGAAAGCGGCCGATCGCGAACAGGTCCAGGGGCGGGACGCCAGCGTCAATACGCTCCGGCCAGGCCAGACCATTGGCAATCGGCGTTTTCATATCCGGGCTACCAAGTTGGGCCAGCACAGAGCCGTCCGCATACTCAACCATGGAGTGAACAATACTCTCGGGGTGAACATGCACCTCGACTTTCTGAGGTGTTGTATTGAACAGCCAGCAGGCTTCAATCAGCTCAAGGCCTTTGTTCATCAAGGTCGCAGAATCCACGGAAATCTTCTGCCCCATAGACCAGTTGGGGTGGGCACAGGCCTGGGCCGGTGTCACCGACCGGAGATCTTCAGCGGAGTGCTCCCGGAAAGGGCCACCAGAGGCTGTCAGCAGAATCCGTGTGATGCCGGCACCGGCAGGATCCCGTATCTTGTCCGCCGGCATGCACTGGAAGATAGCGTTATGTTCGGAGTCGATCGGCAGGAGTTCCGCCTCAGCCTCAGCCACGGCATCCATGAACAGCTTGCCGGACATAACCAGGGCTTCTTTATTGGCAAGCAATACCCGCTTCCCTGCCCGCACCGCTGAAAGCGTTGGCGATAGCCCTGCCGCTCCGACAATAGCAGCCATCACCGTATCAACAGCCGGCGTCGACGCCACCTCGCAAAGCCCTTCCAAACCAGCGAGCACTTCAATATCCGGAAAATCAGTCAGTAACTCCGAGAGCACACCGGCAGCTTCGGGATCGGCCATAACAGCCATCCTTGGACGGAATTCCCGGCACAGTACGGCGAGCTCTTCAGCGCGGGTACTGGCCGTTAGCGCGTAGACCGAGAAACGGTCCGGGTGACGTCGAATAACATCGAGAGTGCTGAGACCGATGGAGCCCGTAGCCCCGAGTATACTGATATGACGGGTTTCCATGCTCACCAGTGCCCGGTTGTCAGCCAACCAAGTTGGGTAATGATCAGCGCAAATACCGGAATGGCGGCCGTCAGGCTGTCAATCCGGTCCATGATACCGCCGTGCCCCGGCAGAAGCTGGCTACTATCCTTGATGCCCCGATGCCGCTTGAGCATGCTTTCCAAAAGGTCGCCCAACACCGAAACCAGACCGGTGGCCAGACTGGCAGCCACCAGCAACAGGGTTTCGAGGGCTCCGGCAGAGGCCAGGACGCTTATCACCAGGGCAAAGACACCCACGGCCACCAGACCACCCCAGACCCCCGCCCAGGACTTGCCAGGGCTGACCCGGGGCGCCAGCTTGGCCTTGCCAAAGGCCCGACCGGCGAAATAGGCGCCTATATCGGCGACCCAAACGACACAGAACACGTAAAGTATGAGAAGCAGGTTATTGGTGCTGTCACCAAACTGGAAACCGCCCGTGCGCAAGTGATTCAACCCCACCCAGGCCGGCACCAGAACGAACAGCCCCATCACGGCTCTCGCGGGAAGGCTGCCCCACTTTTCAGAGCCTGCGGGATAACTGCGAACCAGAAGGAAACAGACGCACCACCAGAGCAGCGCCAACCACAACACCGCCACAAACGGCACGTTGAGTAGCCCGTAAAGAATAATGGCAGTAGCCAGAGCGTAACCAACCCTGCCCCCGGGATTGGCAATGCCGGACATATTCGCCCACTCCCAGGCACCCACGGTGATAATGGCACCTGTAAAGAGCGCGAACCCCAGCGGCGGCAGAAAAAAGATCCCGCCAATAGCGATAGGGGCAAGGACCAGTGCGGTTATAATTCGGGTTTTTAACACGGTTAACGTCGCTATCGTTCGTTATTGTTGTCGAGCTTTGGCAGCTATCTGATCATCTGTCTGGCCAAAACGACGCTGTCTTCCGGCATAAACCTGCAAAGCCTTGAGCATTTCTTCATGCTGAAAATCAGGCCAGTACACCGGAGAAAAGTAAAGCTCCGTATAAGCCAGATGCCACAGCATGAAATTACTGATTCTCTGCTCACCGGCGGTACGAATCATCAGATCAGGCACCGGCAGGTCACCAATACTCAGGTGCTGCTGAATCAGGTCATCGGTGATATCGGATGGCGCCAACTGCCCCGTACGCACCTCTTCCGCAACCTTGCGCGTGGCCTGGGTGATATCCCAGTGACCGCCATAATTGGCGGCAATCACCAGCGTCATACGGGAGTTATTCCGGGTCAGCTCTTCAGCCGCTTCCATATGTTCGCGGAGCGCAGAACTGAACGCGGATCGGTCACCAATAATGCGCAGACGGATGTCGTTCCGGTGAAGCTTGCGGACCTCACGTTCCAGCGCAAACAGGAACAGCTTCATCAGGGCCGACACTTCATCCTTCGGCCGACGCCAGTTTTCACTGGAAAAGGCAAAGAGGGTAAGGACTTCCACGCCTTCACGGGCACAGGTTTCCACAACCGCCCGTACCGCATCCACACCGGCCCTGTGGCCCGCCACTCCCTTGAGACGACGGGACTTGGCCCACCGGTTGTTCCCGTCCATGATGATGGCCACATGCCGGGGCCGGCTGTCTGCCGACACCGGAATCTCTGCGGATACAGTTTCCGTCATGAAATCCCCTGTGCGGCCGGAGCGTTCAACTGCCCCGGCCTTTCAATTCACGTGCAAATGACCCCGGCCGGTTAAACGGCCATCAGGTCCTCTTCTTTGGCCTTGAGCATCTTCTCGACTTCGGCGATATAACGGTCGGTCAGCTTCTGGATATCGTCTTCGCCCTTACGCTCGTCGTCTTCGGTGATTTCCTTTTCCTTCAACAGATCCTTGATCATGCTGTTGGCATCACGGCGGGCATTACGGATGGAGACGCGACCGTGCTCGGCATCGGCTTTCGCCTGCTTGACCATTTCCTTACGGGTTTCTTCGGTCAGCATGGGCATCGGAATACGAATAATATCGCCGCTGGTGGCCGGGTTGAGGCCCAGGTCGGAGCTCATGATGGCCTTTTCGATGGTCGGCATCAGATTTTTCTCCCAGGGGGAGACGGTCAGCGTCCGGTTATCTTCGACATTGACGCTTGCCACCTGCTTCAGCGGCGTTTCCTGACCGTAGTAGTTGACCGTGACACTATCCAGAATAGACGGGTGTGCCCGGCCGGTGCGGATCTTGTTAAAAGCCGAGTTCAGGGACTCCAGGCTTTTCTTCATTTTCTTTTCGGCTTCTGCTTTGATGTCGTTAATCACTTCAGCATCCTCAATTCGTTCGTCATGTCATTCTGTAATCTGGCCCCGGTAGAAGAGACCCGGACAGCGATTTATTCGATCAGTGTACCTTCTTTTTCGCCGGTTACGATGCGAGTCAGCGCGCCTGCGCGGTTCATATCGAATACCCGCAGCGGCATGCCGTGATCCCGGGCGAGGCAGATTGCTGTCAGATCCATCACGCCGAGCTTCTTGTCCAGTACCTCATCATAGGTGAGGTAATCGTATTTCTCTGCGCTGCTGTCGAGATACGGGTCCGCTGAGTATACGCCATCCACCTTGGTGGCTTTGAGCACGGCGTCCGCCTCGATTTCGATACCACGCAGACAAGCAGCGGAGTCCGTCGTGAAGAAGGGGTTGCCGGTACCGGCACAGAAGATCACCACGTCGCCGTCTTTGAGATCCCGTACCGCGCGACGGCGGTCGTAGTGCTCAACAATACCGCTCATCGGGATGGCGGACATCACTCGCGTCCGGATGTTGGAGCGTTCCAGGGCATCACGCATTGCAAGGCCGTTCATCACGGTGGCCAGCATACCCATGTGGTCACCGGTTACCCGGTCCATGCCAGCGGCATTGAGGGCTGCCCCACGGAACAGGTTACCGCCGCCAATCACCAGACCAACCTGCACGCCAATACCAATCAGCGCACCGATTTCCAGGGCCATGCGGTCAAGAACTTTGGGATCAATACCGAAATCGTGCTCCCCCATCAGGGCTTCGCCACTGAGCTTGAGCAGAACACGCTTGTATCTGGGTTGGGTTTTCGATGATGTCGGCATGATGATCCCCTTTTCGTCTGTTGGCTGCTATCCGGCGTGATACCCGTTGCAGGCTTGTATCTGACATACTCCTCAAAAAAAGGGGTATCTCAGATACAAGCCCGCCACGAGAGCCGGGCATTCCCGGCTAACGTGGCAGACTCAGGTGGTGCAGTAGCTGGACGCCCGCTGCACCAAACGAAGGATCAGGCCTTGCCTGTGCCGGCTGCAGCAGCAACCTCGGCAGCAAAGTCCACTTCTTCCTTCTCAATGCCTTCACCCACTTCCAGGCGAACGAAACCAACCAGCTCGCCACCGGCGGACTTGATCAGTTCACCCACGGTCTGGTCCGGATTCTTGACGAAAGGCTGCTCAACAAGGCTGTTTTCCTTGAGGAACTTCTTGATACGGCCACCCATCATCTTCTCGACGATCTCTTCGGGCTTGCCTTCCATATCCGGCTGGGCCTTGATGACTTCTTTCTCTTTTTCCAGCTCTTCAGCCGGCATATCTTCCGGCTTGCCGACGCGCGGGTTAACAGCAGCAGCGTGCATGGCAATGTCACGAGCCACTTCAGAATCACCGGCAGTCAGGGCAACAACGGAAGCGATCTTGTTGTTGCTGTGGACATAACCACCAACAACCGGACCTTCAACCTTGACGATACGACGAACAGTGATGTTTTCGCCAATCTTCTGAACCAGCGCTTCACGCTTACCTTCCAGATCGCCCTCCATCAGCTTGGCCACGTCGGTTTCGCCGTTTTCAAAGGCTACGTTCAGGACATCGTTTGCAAAGTTCAGGAAGTTGTCATCGCGAGCAACAAAATCAGTTTCGGAGTTAACTTCCAGAATATAGGCAACGGTGTTGTCGTCAGAAATCTTGATCAGCGAAGCGCCTTCAGCGGCGGTACGGCCGGCTTTCTTGGCAGCCTTCAAACCGGAAGACTTACGCAGCTCTTCAATTGCAGCATCCACACTGCCTTCAGCTTCAACGAGTGCTTTCTTGCACTCCATCATGCCAAGGCCGGTACGCTCACGCAGCTCTTTGACCATTGCAGCGGTAATTGCAGCCATGTTCAATCCTCTCAACTGTTCCGAATTCGGTGGGGAGGCATGCCCGAAGCAACCCCGGGCATGCCTTACATCTCAAACGTGAAGATATAGCGTCACTCAGCGGCTGGAGCAGCGCCTTCCGCGTCTTCGCTGACTTCAACAAACTCGTCAGCACCGGCACCAGCAGACTGGGCCGCTTCCATGCAGGTATCAGCAACGGCTTTCACGTAAATCTGGATCGCGCGAATGGCGTCGTCGTTGCCCGGGATCACGTAATCAACACCGTCCGGATCACTGTTGGTATCGACAACACCGATAACAGGAATACCCAGTTTGTTGGCTTCCTTGATAGCGATACGCTCATGGTCAACGTCGATCACGAACATGGCGTCCGGCAGACCGCCCATATCCTTGATACCGCCGATGGAGCGCTCGAGGCGGTCCATTTCACGGGTGCGATCCAGGGCTTCTTTCTTGGTCAGCTTGTCGAAAGTACCGTCCTGGCTCTGGGTTTCCAGATCACGGTAGCGACGAATGGACTGACGGATGGTCTTGTAGTTGGTCAGCATGCCACCGAGCCAGCGGTGGTTAACGAACGGCTGACCGGCACGCTCGGCTTCTTCCTTGATGATCTTGGCCGCGGCACGCTTGGTACCAACGAACAGGATCTTGTTCTTGTTCTCTGCCAGCTGCTGAACGAATTTCAGCGCATCGTTCATGGCAGGAACAGTCTGCTCAAGGTTGATGATGTGAATCTTGTTACGGGCGCCGAAGAT
>CAZFQI010000087.1:0-12832 GCA_964520755.1 uncultured Marinobacter sp.
GGTGTTAACCTGTCGCCGCAGCTGGCCTGGAGCCACGATGTGCAGGGCTACAGCCCGCAGCCGGGTGGTGCTTTCAACGAAGGCAGCAAGGCCATCGGTCTGTCTCTGCAGGCTGTGTACCAGAACAAGATTACCGGCAACATCGGTTACACAAACTTTTTCGGCGGCAAGCCGTATAACGAGTTGACTGACCGCGATTTCGTGAGTGCTAGCGTTTCATACTCATTCTGAACCCGGAAAGAATTCGTTTAACGAGGGAATTGAAATGAAACTAAACAAGAAACTACTGGCCACAGGCGTTCTGGCAGCGAGCATGTTTGCCGGCCAGGCCTGGGGTGCGGTTTCTGCTGAAGAAGCGGCCAAGCTGGGCGATACACTGACACCGATGGGTGCAGAAAAAGCTGGTAACGGTGGTGCGATTCCGGCCTGGACCGGCGGTCTGACGACTCCGCCGGCTGGTTATGAGGGCGATGGCATTTATGTTAATCCGTTCGCAGACGAGCAACCGAAGTTCACCATCGATCAGAGCAACGTCGAGCAGTACAAAGACAACCTGTCCCCTGGTCAGGTGGCGATGATTGAGCGCTATGACGACTACTTCATGCCGGTGTACGAAACCCATCGTACCGCCGCTTATCCTGAAGACGTCATGGAGAAGACCATGGAGAACGCAACCACGGTCGAGCTGATCAAGGATGGCAATGGTCTGGGTAACTACCAGTCTGCCACGCCGTTCCCGATTCCCCAGAACGGCCTGGAAGCGATCTGGAACCACATTACCCGCTACCGCGGCGGATCTGTTCAGCGTAACGTTGGCCAGGTAACGCCGACCGAGGGCGGTGACTTCTCGGTAGTCAAGTTCCAGGACGAACTGACCTGGCGCACCTATCTGGCGGATTACGAGCCGGGCATGGACCCGAACGTACTGTTCTACTTCAAGCAGGCTATTACCGCTCCAGCACGTCTGGCAGGTAACGTACTGCTGGTACACGAGACCATCGACCAGGTTGCTGAGCCCCGCCGCGCGTGGGTATACAACGCCGGTCAGCGTCGTGTCCGCCGCGCGCCACAGGTTGCCTATGACGGACCGGGTACCGCATCCGACGGCATGCGTACCTCGGATAACTTCGACATGTTCAACGGCGCTCCAGATCGCTACAACTGGGAGCTGGTCGGCAAGAAGGAAATGTACATACCGTACAACTCCTACAAGCTGACCGATCGCAGCCTGACTTATGACCAGATCGTCAAGGCTGGTCACATCAATCAGGATTACACCCGCTACGAGCTGCATCGCGTTTGGCACGTTCGGGCAACCCTGAAGGAAGGCGCGCGTCACATCTATGCCCAGCGTGACTTCTACATTGATGAAGACTCCTGGCAGGCGTCCGTCATTGATCATTATGACGGTCGTGGTGAGCTCTGGCGCGTTGCCGAGGCCCACAACATGCAGTTCTATGATCAGAACGTGCCCTGGTACGCTATCGAGACCCTGTACGACCTACTCTCTGGCCGTTACCTTGCGCTGGGTCTGACCAACGAAGAAACTAACCCTTATGAGTTCGGCGTTGAGCGTCGCTCGAGAGACTACACGCCGTCTGCATTGCGCCGCGCCGGTACCCGGTAAGCGTTGCTTGGTAGATGTGAAAAACGGCGGGCCTTCGGGTCCGCCGTTTTTTTTACATTCGATAAAATCCTTTTACGTCAAAATTTTGCAGCCCACCCCTCAATTGGTTTAACCTTCCTATCATACTAAAGGCGTACCCGATGACGGTCGCCAATAAAAAGACAGTGCAAGATCCACTTTTCCGGCGGTGCAAGGCAGTTCAGGCCGGAGTTAAATGGGGCAGTGCGTGAAACCATTCAATGATGGCTGTGCAGCCAACGATGAATTTCAGTCGGCGAATAGTGGTCTTCAAAGAGGCGAGCTGGTCAGAGACCTGCTCAGGCAACGGGTTCAGATTCCCCCGGTTCCTTCCGATTCCCTGGCCCGGCCCAGGCTTGATGGCAAGATTTCTGAAGCACTGACATCCCGAAGCGTTCTGTTTGTGGAGGCGCCCTGTGGTTATGGCAAATCCCACGCCGTGGTCAGTGCCCTGGGTGGCGCAGAAATGGCTACCGATCGGGTTCGCTGGGTTGCACTGAACTCCCAGGATAATGCGCCGTCGCGCTTTCTGACACTGCTTGCTATTGCCCTGGATCTGCCCGAAACCCCCGAGCAGGGGGTTCAGAGTGGCGCCACCTTTTCCGATACACTGTCGATGATGCAGGTAGCGCTGGCCCGCACTGGTGACAGTCAGCCCCGGGTGCTGGTGCTGGACAATCTCCAGAATCTCAGCAACCCCGCCGTTGTGGACCTGCTCCACCAACTGATTGTGGATTTTCCGGCTGGCTCGTCCATTGTTCTGATTTCCCGCAAGGCACTGCCTTTCGAAACACACAGCCTTGAGCTGGAAAACCGGTTTACCCGCATAGGGCCCGAAGCGCTTGAATTCTCTCGCGCAGAAACCTTCGAGTTTTTCCGGCCCGCAACGGCAAACAGCGAACTCACCAGTGTCGCTGTCGATAATCTCTACGACATGACTGAGGGCTGGGCGACGCCATTAGCGCTGTATCGCCGAGAGGTCTACCACAATATTGAAAGGAAACCGATTCAGGAAACCTCAAGCGTTGAGCGGTTCCTCAAGGAATCGGTTCTGGGCAACCTGACCCCCGGCCAGATGCGCTCCATGCGCGGCATTGCCGAGCTTGAGCTGTGTTCCGACGAATTGTTCCTGGCCCTTGAACCTCTCCTGCCGGAAACCGGCTTTGTTCCCTCTCAGGCTGCCGAGCGGGGGTTGCCCCTCAAGTCGATGCCGGGTCGTGGTCGCTGGTACCGCATCAATCCGCTGTTGCAGGAATGGCTGAAGTCACCGGTCATGGCTGGCTATTCGGAGCGAATGCTGCAGGCCAGCCGATGGTTTGGCGTGCGTGACCAGTTCCCGGAAGCGCTCAAGTACGCGTTGCTGGCTGGCGATGCCGAGGAAGTCATTCGGATTGCCTCGGAAGGGTCCGAAGCCCTGTTGTTGGGGCAGGACACCGCCTCACTCCTGCGGCTTCGCAAGAGCCTGCCAGCCCAGCTACTGGAACGGAGTGTGCGTCTCAGAATTGTCTATAGCTGGGTTCATGCGATTGGCGGCCAGTTCCGCCAGGCCCGGGCCCTGATTGACGGCCTGGCCGAGCATGACCAGAAAGAACAGGCTGCACGCATCTGTGCTCTGAAAGCCTTTATCCTGCGGGGCGAGGGCAGTGTTGCCCCGGCCCTGGAAATGGCGGATCGGGCCCTGGCCGAAGGTGAGCTCAGTACCCAGGGCCAACTGGTTACCCAGATGGTACGCTCCAGTGCCCTGTGCGCAGCGGGTCGGTTCCAGGAAGCTCGGGAAGCCAACCGCGCGGCGTCGAGACTTGCCCGGGAAGCCGGAGATTCCGGTTCTGAAGCCCTGGCGGTCTACGCCCATGCCCGGATCGAGCTTGGCAAAGGCGCCCTCAAACACGCCGAGCAGTTGTTGCGCACCGGCCTCGATACCGCCATGCAGGAGCTGGCTCGTCCTGCCCGTATCGGCGAGACCCGTCTGCAACTGAACCTCGTGCTGGTGCTCTGGCATCAGGGCCGGGAAGCCGAGGCGGACCGTTTGCTCGTTACCTGTGGGCGCCACGCAGAACAGACCCGGGATCTGGGGCTGTTGTTGGCGATGACCATCCGTGTGCTGATGTGTCGTGGGCAAGGCCGACTTGACGACGCCTTCGTCTGGATCGGACGGGCAGAACGCGCCATGCATTCCTGGCAGGTTGATGAGTCGCTGTTTGTGCCCGTACTGGAGGCGCTTAAAGCGAACTGCTGGCTGTCCCAGAACCAGATCGACAGCGCCGATCAGGCGGTCCGTAAACTGGCTCCCTATCGGGAAGCCGGTTGTGTCCCGGAGCTGTTCCCGATGATGCCCGGTCTGCTGGATTGCCTGCAGGTGCGGGTCGATCTGGCCCGTGGTGATCTGATAAAGGCGCGGGAAACGCTCCAGGGCATCCGTGAGCGTTACGAAGGAGCCATTCCCTGGGGCGTTGAGCTGCATATGCGCCTGCTGGAAGCGGCGATAGTACTGGATGAAAAAGGGGCTGTGGTCGCACTGAAAATACTGTCGGCAGTCGTTGCCGAGGCCGCTGCAGAGCACTTCATCAGTCCGTTCCGGGAGCTGCGTAGTGAGTTGCAGGAACTGATGGGTAAGGGTTTTGGTCAGCTGCCTGAGAGTGCTTTCAAGGAGGCGCTCGGTGAGCTGTTCGAGTTGCAGGCAAACGTATCAGGCGCCGACACACTGGCCGAACCGATCAGCGAGCGGGAGCAGGGCGTGCTTGAACTGATTGCCAAAGGGCTGTCGAACCAGGAAATTGCCGACAAGCTGCACATTTCCCTGCACACGGTAAAAACTCACGCCCGCCGAATCAATGCCAAGCTGGAAGTGAAATCCCGGACTCAGGCTATTGTCCGGGCCCGGGAGCTGGGGCTGCTTTAAGCTCATCGATCCGGGCATCCTTCTCGGCCCAGAGCTCGCTCACCCAACGCTGAAACGCGATCCGGGTTTCCCGGTTGTTCTCATAATCCATGCCCAGGAATTCCCGGGGAATCTCCCGCACCCGGATCTCGATAATGATCCGGCGGATTCGCCCGCACAGATAATCCCAGAATCCCTTCCGGCCGTCCGGATACACGATGGTGACATCCAGCATGGTATGGATCATCTCGCCCATGGCGCCCAGCACAAACGCGGTACCTCCAGCTCTTGGTTTTAAAAGATGCTTGTAAGGTGAGTTCTGGCGGTCATGCTTCTCCGGTGTAAACCGGGTGCCTTCCATGAAGTTAAAGATCGTGACCGGCGTGTAGCGGAATTTCTCGCAGGCAGCCTGGGTGGCGGCCACGTCTTTGCCTTTCAGCTCCGGACGTTTGGCGATCTGCTCCTTGGTGTGGCGGTGCATAAAGGGAAAGTCCAGTGCCCACCAGGCAACCCCCAGAAACGGCACCCAGATCAGCTGTCTCTTCAGGAAGAACTTCAGCAGGGGAATCCGGCTGTTGAGTACATACTGAATGGCCGGTATATCGGCCCAGCTCTGGTGGTTGCAGGTGACAAAATACCAGTGCTCCCGGCTGAGGTTCTCCACCCCGCGAACGTCCCAGTCGACTTTGTGAAGAAAATCCATCAGCAGATTGTTGAAGCCGATCCACACCCACGCGATGTTGTTCAGAATCACCGTGCAGCCCTTGCGCACGGGGGTAATCGGCAGCACGAGTTTAAACAGCGCGAACACCAGAAGAACGGGAAACAGCACGAGGGTGTTACACAGGATGGCCAGGGCCGCCAAAGTCCCCTTCAGCGGCGCAGGGAGAAAATAGAGCATGTGGTCGAGTCTCTAGCCTTCAGCCGGGTTGGTGTTCAGTGAGGATTGGCGGGGTAACAACCCGGCTTCCGCTTTCGTTGAGGCCAGTTGTTCAAGGCGGCTGGGTTCGATATCCCGGACCACGCTGCGGAAATCGTCGTCGTAGAATTCCAGGTTGTTGTAATGAATCATGGCCCGGATTTCTTCGATATATTCCTCGCCCCGTTCGGAATAGCCGAGCAGGCCTTCTGCGAGTTCCAGTCCGGATAATGCCGCATTGTTACGGCGATCTTTCAGCCGAACGTCCCTCAGCAACTGGTAGGTGGGGTGGCGGTTCAGGTTCTGGATGTAGGCCCGGACCGACCGATAAGGCGACGAGAACTTCGCTACTTCATGGCTGGCGCCCTCGGCACGGCCGAGGGGAACCAGGCCGCAGCCCTTGGAAAAACACCATTGGCCGAACAGGTTGTTGCCCTTGGTCGCAAACCGGGAGGTGCCCCAGGCGGATTCGTTGGCTGCCTGGGCCAGGATCAGGGACGGAGGAATAACGTCCAGTCGCTTGCGAAGCAGGGCAAACTGCTCGTCGCTGCCGGGCTCGGCATCCACTCTTAATCGCTCCGATTGCTGCGCCAGCCAGTTGTACTCCTTGCTGGTCAGGGTGTCCTTGTTGGCCAGACTGTCCAGGTAGTCGCGCTCAATCAGAATCCGGGAATTGGCCAGAACAATTCTCGGGTAGAGAAACGAAAAGAATGCGGCTTTTTTCTCGGTGGTGTCCCGGTGCTGTGAAAAATCCGGCAGATCGTCATTGGCCCAGGTCGGCAGAGGCGGCAGGGAGGACAAGGCGGGCTCGGAACCCGAGTTATCGGAATTCCTCTGGTCAATGTTCGCCTGTGGCGAATAAAAACCGCCCCCGATCGCAAACGCAATCAAGGGAACCATCAGCATGACCGCCCGTTTACCCGCAGACATAAAACCTCTCGTTAAAGTCGATACAGCAACAATTATAACAGGTTATACGAGAGCGTCTGCCTCTTGGGTTTTGTCCTGTGCTGCCGCGGTCAGGGCAGGCGCGTCGCAATCACCAGGCCGGTCTGTTCCTCATTGCCCTCGGTGGTTCTCAAACGCAGGTAGAACTGGTCCTGGCTGGCGGTATGGAAGCCCTCCAGCACAAGGTTGCCGGCACTGAACTGCACCTGGCCATCGCCGGATTGACTGTAAGTCAGGGCAATGTCCGGCAGGTTTTCAAGAGCGGGTTTCGTCACGGTTTCGTTGTCGACCGTATGGGTACTGGTCAGCGTGACCGGGGACAGCGTCGCGGCACTGGAGGAATCAATGGTCAGCAGTGCATTGTCAAAATGCCGGAGGCGGTTTGTGCCCGGAGCCAATCCCAGTGCCACGCCCTGAAGCCGGAACTGGCCCGTGGCCGGTGCGTTATTGGTGGTTTGTTCGGCGGCAATCAGAATGCCGTCGCCCAGGGGGCTGTCGTCCAGATTGAAGGCCATCAGGCTGCCGTCCGGCGTGCTGGCGCCGATCCCGATATCCGGCTGCTGAAAATCACCGGAGGCGGTGGAGATGTCCAGGTTCAGCCGGCCAATATCCACATCGCCTTTGCTAAGGCGCGAGGTTCGATTGCTCAGAGTCCAGGATTCCGTTCGGGTGCCGGTGGGATCAGTGGTGACAGTGCCTGAGTTCCCGCGCTGTATCGTTGTAAAACTCTGGGATTGGCTGACCGTGCCGCCATTAATCTGCCACTGGCCAACGCCCGCTTCAATGGCCAGGGGGGTTGTCTCATCGCTGAACCGGGTTCCCAGGTACAGCATGTTGTATTGGCGGCCATTCAGAGTGTCCGCGTCGAAGCCTTCCTTGCGAAGCAGGTTGATTTCAAGAACCGACAGATACTGGTCTTCCAGAGTGCCCAGCCGCAACAACGAATCCCCATCAGCCTCCAGCTCGATAGCCTTGCCGGCACTGAAATAACCGCTGATGACCCGGTCCGGGCCCGTGGTTTCATCCACGGGAGCGCTGGTGAAGGCATCCAGGTAGTAGGGATTGCGAGTCCAGCCAATGATCCTGGAGCTGCCCCGGCCGGTAATGCTCTGGAATAGCGCCCGGCCGGCCAGCAGCCGGGTATCTTCCAGCAGGGTGGCGGCACCGGGCGATGAGGCGTGGGTGTTCCGCTCCCATTGCTCTGAACCGCGCACAAAGAAGTCGTTGCCTCTCTGATGGATCAACGTCTCCCGGTCATAGGGAATGTCATTGGCAAGGGAGGTGACGCGGATGTTGAATGCATCGAAACTGGTGAGCGTGAGGGCCGGGTATATGTAACCGGTGCCGTTCTCATCCGTCAGCACCTCCTCCTGCGCGGTACGAACACCCCATTGTCCGGACCCGCTCAGGGTCGACTCCAGAAATGTCTGCCCCAGCTCAATGCCCAGGAATACCGAATTGTAGTCCGCAGAACTGGCACTGATCTTACCGGAGGAGGTTTCATCCAGTACCGCGTAGCCGGCCATGGCGCTGACGTACCGGGCAAAGTCTCCCCGATTCTCCAGAACATCCAGGGCACCGCCCAGGCCAGCATTCGAGGGAATATCAATTTCAAAGTCGTGCACCTGATCGGCCAGGGTAGACCATACATATTTGTTCAGGCACAGCTCGCCACCGGCATCCTCCACGCAATCCATAATCGACTGAAACTCGCCGGCTGTGTAGCTGCTCAGGGTGTTGCGCACCAGGTACTCGGAGAAGGGGTTCACCTTTACATCCCGGTCGCCATCGGCGGCCAGGGCACGCATGCGGGTGTTGCCGTAACTGGCATCAATGATCACGTCCGGCCCCAGGGGCAGACCGTTGGTGAACTCGATAATAGTAAAGCCGTCGCTGTCGGTGCGCGTGGAAATCGCGGGTTCATCAAGCACAGACAGGGCCTGATTGGTGTAGTAAACACTCACCCTGTCCGGCTGTACGATTCTCAGGTTGCGGCGGGTAGGCTCGCCCTCGCTGGTGACATCACCCGGTACCTCCATGGTTACCCGGACTTCATTGCTGGCCAGGCCGCCGGTGTTGGCGGAATCGCCGGTGCTGCCGGAGCTGAAATCGTCCACCGGGTTCTTGTTTCCAGCAAAGTCATTGGGCTGATTGGCCGCGCCCTCAATGGCGTCTTCGCCGCCACCACATCCGGCGGTTAGCAACAGAGTCGAAGAGAGCAGTAAACCGAGTGTGAATCGCATGCCTGGCTATCCGTGCAGAAAATACAGGCAAACAGTCTAACAGTCGGATTCTCGGGAAAGCGTGAGGAAAAGCACGAAAGGGTTATGAAGGGAACACGAAACGGGCCCCGTTGGGCCCGTTTCGGAAAGGGCAGGAATCAGAAGAAAATCTTCATGCCCGCCATAACGCCTTCATCGAGATTGACGTCTCGGGAGGAGTTCTCGATATCGGTGTTCAGATAACGGTAGCCGGCGAAAATCTCGGCGTTGCGAATAACCCGATAGCTGCCACGAAGCTCCAGGCTGGTCATATCGTCGGAATCGCCGAACGAGAGAATGCTGGGGGCGTAGTGCAGGCCACCGGTAAAGGACAGGCCGGGGACATCCGGGATATTAACGGTCGCAAAACCGCCAAGACCCACAGCGCCACCATCCGCGCGGCTCTGATCCCAAACGATACCGCGCATACCGATGCCGGCGGTGGTGGGCAGGTTGCCGATGGCGGTGCGACCCTGGGCGTGGAAATCCACGTTGAAGATATCGCGACCACCTTCGTGATAGGTGTAACCGGTGCCAAGCTGGAGGTCATTGTTGGTGCCGAAGAAATTTACCTGGCCCTTCACCGAATCGTTGGTGAGGCTGAGGTCGACATCCCCTGCAAAGGCAGGCGCGGCAGCCAGTGAGAGAACCATCAGGGAAATCCGGGACGCTTTCATATATGTGCACCTTCGTTACGTTTTTAGCAGAATTGCCGGTATGTTAACGGGGTGTCCCGGGCCACTCAACTTAAATGCCGGTAAGTCCCCGTTAACTTTCATTTTTCGCAGGTCAGTGCCGGGTGGTATCGCCGCCCTGGTCCAGATCCTCCGGTGAAGCGTTCTCTGCGGGTACCCGGTATTCCTCGTTGGCCCAGGCCCCCAGATCGATCAGTTTGCAGCGCTCGGAACAGAAAGGGCGCCAGGGGTTGGTCTCGGTCCATTCCACGGACTTTTTACAGGTTGGGCATTCAACGTTCATGGTTGCCTTCGGGTATTGGAAGCGTGTCTGGATGTCTGTGCCCTGATTCAAGCAAGCAGCTTTCAGGAGGCAGCAGACGCCTGACAATATTGTTCCAGTACTGCCCGCAACATTTCAATATTGACAGGCTTGGCAACAAAAGAATCCATACCGCACCGGCGGCAGCGTTCTTCGTCTTCTTCCATGGCACTGGCGGTCAGGGCGACCACGGGAATGGGCACGCGGTTGTGGGTTTTCTCCCACTCCCGCAGGCGTCGGGTGGCTTCAAAACCGTCCACGCGGGGCATCACACAATCCATGAACACCAGATCGAACGGGTGCCACTGCCAGAGGCTGGCAGCGGCTTCGCCGTCGTTGGCGGTCATTACGTCGCAACCGAGTTTCTCCAGCAGCCGGCGGGTCAGGGTACGGTTGACCGGGTTGTCTTCCACCAGCAACACCTTCATCCGGCCACAGGGAAGTTCCCGGCGCCTGGCGGTATCGGTAACCGCCTGCAGGGAAAACCGGGTCAGGAAACGCCGTTCCTGTTTTGCGGCATCAGTAAACAACTGGTTCAGAATCGGCGTCAGGCAGGATTCCCGCAACGATTTGCTCAGGAAGGCATCGGCGCCGGCCTGTCGGAAATGTTCGGCATCGCCCCGCTGTGGGTTGGATGACAGGATCAGCAGGCGCATATCCGACCACAGGGGATTGCTGCGGATCTGCCGGCACAGCAGGTCGCTGTCCATATCCGGTACAAAGCCATCCAGGATAATCGCATCAAACGGCTGCTGGCCGTCGAACGCTGTGCGCAGGGACGTCAGCGCCTCGCCGGCGGATTTCACCGCCTCAATGTGCACCTCGTGGCGGGACAGCATTTCCAGGGTGATCTTGCGGGACAGCTCGTAGGAATCCACCACCAGAATCCGGCGGTTCTTCACCATCCGGGTATCCGGCCGAACCCGCGCGGCGTTCTCCGGGGCCACGGGCAGGGTCAGTTCCATCCAGAAGGTGGAGCCCTCGCCGGGCCGGCTTTCCAGATCCATGGAGCCGTCCATCAGGCCAACCAGCTGGCGGCAGATAGTCAGGCCCAGACCGGCGCCCGGTAACTGACGCTGGAACTGCTGGCCAAGCTGCACGTAGGGCTCATAAACCAGGGGAACATCTTCCGGGTTGATCCCTACACCGGTATCTTCCACCGCAATGCGAAGACGGGCCTTGTCGTCCCGACGGCCAAGCATCTCGATGCTGATCAGCACATGGCCTGAATCGGTAAACTTGATGGCGTTGGAGGTGAGGTTCAGCAGGATCTGGCGAATCCGCACCGGGTCGCCCTTCAGGGCCCAGGGCAGGTTCTCGTCAATTCGAAGCTCCAGCGCAAGCCCTTTCTCCCGGGCGCGGGCGCCCAGCATGTGTACGAGATCGTTGAGGGTTTCCCGAAGATCAAAGGGAATGTCATCCAGTACCAGCTTGCCGGCTTCCATGCTGGAAATATCCAGCAGGTCATTAATGATGGCAGAGAGGCTCTCGGAAGCGCTCAGCAGCGTCTGCACGTATTCACGCTGCTCCTGATCCAGGGGCGTGTCCGTTAGCAGGTTGGCGTAGCCCAGCACGGACTGCAGCGGAATGCGCAGCTCGTGGCTGACATTGGCCAGGAACTGGTTCTTGGCATGGTTGGCCCGCACCGCCTCGTCCCGCTCACCCTGGGACTGGATCGTGGTCTGGCGCAGGGAGCGGGTGTCCTCCAGGATTTGCAGGCGCATCTTGTTCAGGGCCTGTTCCAGCTCCGAAAGCTCGTCTGGCGTCTTTCGCGCCTTGCGTTTCAGCTTCAGTGGGTCCACCAGGGCGTCCAGGTTCAGCCGGGCGGCGTAATCGGCCATGGCTTCCAGATGCCGGGATAGCGTCAGACGAACGATCACCAGTAGCCCCAGGGTGCCCAGCATTACCACAATGGATTGGAACAGCAGGTTTACCAGGGCCCGGTTGCGCAGGTCTGTGTAAATCTGGTCGATGGAGGAGGTAACCGTCAGCGTGCCCACGTTCTCCGGGCCGCGGGTGCTGGAGCGATCGAACACGAGGGGGAAAGTCTGGGAGAGCACCCGGCCCTCGGGGTAGGTGCCGGTCGTGAAGGTTTCGCCGGTGCTGGTCACCACCCGGCCGTACTGGACCGCGGGCACCGCCTTCATATCATCCAGGCTGTTGGCCACCTCGCTGAAATTCATCAGCCAGATGTTGTTGCTCATACTGCCGGAAACCAACTCTGCGGCTCGGGTCTGGTCGTTCAGCAAGTCGTTTTTTCGGCGCTCGAATTCGCCGATCAGTTGAACGCCCGTCGCCACCAGCGATAAAAACAGACTGAACAGCAATACGTAGGCGAGCAACCTTGCCGCCAATGGCCGTATTCCCAATCGTTTGAAGAGCCGTTTCGAAGGCAAGGCACATATTCCCTGTGTCGACTACAAAATCACCTAAAGCAGTTTAACAGACGGTCAGCACTTCGACACGTTTCCGTGAATGATCATTCACGAATCGAAAGCGCACGTTCAGGTCGTATAAATGCGCGCCGTAAATGCGCTCCTCTTCCCGTCCGCGTCGGAAGGAGGGGCGAGGATCGTAGGCCACCACATCCTCAATCAGTGGGCGCAGTTCCGGGTAATCTTCGGGTGAAAGCTCGCCAATCTGAGCCTCCGCTTCCGGCAGAAACACCACCTCCAGCCGTTCCGTTGGCGGCGAATCGGCCCATCCAAGGCTTGCCTCGGGTACGGAATCTGAGAAAGGCAGGTAGGGTTTGATATCGAGAATCGGCGTGCCTTCGATCAGGTCATGATCGCTGATGCGCAGGACAAGCTCGCCGTCTCTGCGAATCAGCCCCTCATTGCGGACCACCGACAGACCAAGACTGTTGGGGCGAAACGGTGAACGGCTGGCAAACACACCCATCTTGCGATTGCCGCCCAGGCGAGGAGGGCGCACTACCGGCCGCCATTCCGCCCGAACTGCCTCGTGAAACTGAAAGGTCAGCCACAGATGACTGGCTGTCTCCAGCCCCCGGAACGCATCCTCCCGGTCAAAAGGTGGCTGAATGATCAGGTCAGCCCGGGCATGACGGGTAAGCCCAGGCTGGCGCGGTACACCGAATTTGTCCTGGAAGCAGGAGCGGGTAATGGCAATCGGCGTGAGGGTGAGAGCCTCGGCAGCGGGTTTTGATGGGTGTCTAGGCATAA
>CAZFQI010000087.1:12932-14563 GCA_964520755.1 uncultured Marinobacter sp.
ATCGGCGTGAGGGTGAGAGCCTCGGCAGCGGGTTTTGATGGGTGTCTAGGCATAAAGCGTCAGTGTCTGGGCGTGCGCGAAATTAGAGGCGATCATCTTCAATAACCCCCGAGAAAAACATCTCCACCCGGAAGACCACAGAAGCCCGATCCTTGAAGCTTTCCTCCCGGGGGAATTCCAGCGCAGGAATCAGCTCCGCGTAAAGCCAGTTGCTGTGCAGTCGATAGCGAAAGGTAAGATCCGCGAACGCCGAGGTGGCGCGCCAGGAAGGCTTGCTTTCGCCGAGCAGCCCCAGTCTCGGCGTTACAATCAACCGGTTGTTCGTTCGCTTGCGCATGCTGAATATCTGGCCCGCGACAAATTCCTTGTCGTTGTGCACCCACTCCAGTTCTGATGATGAGCGGAAATACCAGCCATCACCCACCGGACGACCCGCGCCAATCCAGGTTCGTTCGCCCCAGCCGTCCTGATGAAAATAATAAAACCGCTGCTGAGCGTTCAGCACCCACTTGTCGTCCAGGCGCCAGCTCTTTTCAGCCGTTGCCCGCCAGAAGGCATCCGGGGGGAGCCGCAGGCGCACACCCACATCGTTGGAAAAGTTGATGGCATCGCCAATCTGGGTCAGGTAACGCAGTGCGCCCGTGGCTTCGGTGTCAGAGCGTTCCGGCTCGGTAAGCTGCCGGTCCCGCTGGCGTTCGCCGAGCGGAATCAGGTCCTCGCTTTCGCTCTCGATAACCAGGCGCAGCTTTTCCTCGGTGGTGGGAATATCAATGCGGAATCGCGCCTCTGGCTCAAACTGGGCCGGATCGCCGTATTCAGACTCCGTCGCAAAGCCGATTCGCAGATAGCTTTCATTGTTGGGCAGGCTGTGTTCACTGCCCGACAAGGTTCGGTCAGCCCATTGCCCAACCGATTGGATCTTCCCGCCGTGAAGGCGCTCCTGCCGCAGCACCCAGTTACTGAACTTCAGCCAGTAGGAATCCCGTGGATCCGCCCAGTACTCATCCGGCTCAAAGGTATAGAACCCGACCGGCAGCTGAGCCGGAGCCAGAATCTCCGCCACAGAGCGTTCCCGAACCTCAAACACCGGCTCGATGCTGTGGCCTGGGGAGGAGAACGTCAGAGAAAGTGCAGCGGCAAGACCTGCAAAACGATAGCGGAAAAAACAGTCAGCCAAAATCCACCAACAACCTTTCATGCAGCTCCCGCACCTGACGCGTTACATCATCCAGAGGGCGATCATTATCAATCACCTCATCCGCCCGCGCCAGCCGATCCTCACGGGACATCTGAGCCGCAATGATCCGCTCAACCTGCTCACGGGAATTGGTGTCCCGGGCCATGGTGCGTTCAAGCTGGGTTTCTTTAGGCACGTCGATCACGATAATGCGGTCAACCAGTTCGTGCTGGTCGGTTTCGAGAAGGAGAGGAGAAACCAGAAGCACATAGGGAAGCGGGTAGCTTTCCGGGTTCAACTGCCGAATCAATTCCTCGCGGATGATCGGATGCAACAGCGACTCCAGCCAAACCCGCTCTTCCTTCTTCTCAAAAACAATCCCACGCAGCTGCGCCCGATCCAGAGCACCCTCGGAAGTAAGAATCCCCTCCCCAAAATGCTCCGCAATCCGCGC
>CAZFQI010000088.1:0-3503 GCA_964520755.1 uncultured Marinobacter sp.
TCTGGCTCTGGCTCTGGCTCTGGCTCTGGCTCTGGCTCTGGCTCTGGCTCTGGCTCTGGCCTAGCAGCTTCCGGCTCCGGAACCGGTTCTGTCAACATCGTTTCGGGCGTAACGGCAGGCTCCTCCGCAATGGGTGGCTCATCGGGAGCGGGCTCGGAATCCCCGGTTTCCGGACCAATAGTGATGCTCTTTCTCACCGGCTCCGGCGCCTTCACGACTTCTTCAGCAACGGATTCATCATACTGGCGAGACACGAACCACCAGGAGGCCGCAAGCAGCATCAAGGCCAGCCCCGGCCACAAAAGCCGCCTCCAGGGCATCTCGCTGGATCGACTTACATTTGGCGCGGCCACCATGTCCAGCCAGACCCCCGGCGTTACCCGCTTGAGCCTCGCAAAACTACCCTGGCTCAAGGCGTGAATTTTTGAAACACGGGCAGGACTGAGGAGTTCGCCTGCTTTACCTCCCGCTGCATGCACTCTTGGCTCGAGATAGGCAACAATTTCATCTTTTGTCAGTGGTCGGAGGTGAATCTGATGGATGCTTGTAGTTGCATCATCCAGGGCCAGCATTTGCACCAGGTTGTCCGTGCCGGCAAACACCGGAACCGCGGAAGAGCCGCGCTCTGAAGCCAGATAAGCAGACAAAATCAGCCTGAGCAGCTCCACGGGTGCGCGGTCTGCATCGTCAATCAAGAGGACCATGCGCTGGCCCTTTCGAACCCGGGATTCCGACCACTTGAAGAACCGATAAACGAGGTCTCGAGGACTGTCCTCCGGACCAAGATTGGCGCGGGCGACCGCTTTCAGGTCCCGGGCAAGGGCCTGGGCACTGGTCAGAGCTGCAGAGGGTATCCGGTGAAAATCGAGCCGGGACGACTCGCTGCGCACCAGTTCCGCCAGTATCCGCGTTTTGCCCGCTCCCGCTGCACCGGTCAGCAACAGGGCCATATCACCGAACCCGCACAGATGGCGCAGCGCCTCCAGAGCATGGTGACGCATGGCATCCGGAAAAAATGGAGTCTCCATCTCCAGGGGGTTGGCTCGGAGACTGTAGCGTTGCTGCAACCTGGGAAACAGGCCGCCGCCATCAAGACTGTTCAAACTGTCTTCAGTCACGGGTCTTCCTTGTCTTCTGGTCCGTTACCAAATCATCGAAGCCCTCGGGCCGGTATCATATCGAGCTGCAAAAACGGGCAAATGTCAGGGCCAGGTTTTCGGGACTCGACTCGGAGGTGACGATGGCATCACCTACCGAGCGAAGCAGGACCAGCCTGAGCAGGCCGTCCACGTTTTTCTTGTCGACGGCCATCAAACTCATAAAGTCATCGGCTGTCATTCCTGCCGGAGGTTTATCCGGCAATCCGGCACGCAGAATCAGTCGGTTTATACGGTTATAATCGTCACGGCTGATCATACCCTCAAGAGCAGACAATTCGGCGGCCATGAGCATACCCGTCCCTACCGCCTCTCCGTGCAGCCAATTGCCATAACCCGCATAGGTCTCTATCGCATGCCCGAAGGTATGGCCAAGATTCAGTATCGCTCTGAGACCACCTTCGCGCTCGTCGAGGGCAACAATTTCTGCCTTGCAGGCGCAGGACCGAAAGATAGCCTCTGACAGTGCCTCCGGATCAAGGCTGACCAGAGCATCCATATGCTCCTCCAGCCAGGCAAGAAAGGCCTGATCCCGAATCAGCCCGTACTTGATGACTTCTGCCAGGCCTGCTGACACCTCTCGAGGAGGCAAGGTCTGCAGGCTTGCCGTGTCTATCAGTACCGCCTGCGGCTGATAGAAAGCGCCAATCATATTTTTGCCAAGAGGGTGATTGATGCCTGTTTTACCACCAACAGAAGAATCCACCTGAGAAAGCAGAGTGGTTGGTATCTGGATAAACGGAACACCCCTTTGATAGCAGGCTGCGGCAAAACCGGCCATATCACCGACGACACCCCCGCCAAGGGCAACCAGTGTGGTTTTCCGGGTGTGGCGTTGCTCCAGAAGACCGTCAAAGATGCTGTTAAGGGTCTGCCAATCCTTGAACTTCTCGCCATCGGGAAGCACAACGGTATCCACCCGTTTCCCCGGAAAGCAGGCCTTTGCCCGCTCAAGATAGAGCGGTGCCACCGTCTCGTTGGTAACAATCATGACCTGGGCCCCGGACACGTAACCCGACAGATCCTGGGTGCCGAGAAGGTTCTCGCCGATGAAAATGGGATAGCGACGCTCACCGAGCTCCACCGAGAGTTCACGGTACCGATCAGACATGATTGCGACCTTCCTTCCGGATCTGCCTTTTGTGACGTGGGGTTTTCGGGTTCAGGCGGTTAACCAACTGACGAACGACAAGCCTCGGGCTTTTTCTGTCTGTGTACATGATGATGTCGGCGAGGCTTGAATACAGGGGATCTCGGATTGAAAAAAGTTTCCGCAAGACCGCCTCCGGATCATCGTTCTGCAGCAAGGGCCGATTTCGGTCTTTGCGCGTTCGCTCTACCTGTTGCTCTATCGACGTTTTCAGATAGATAACCGTGGCGCCTCTCTTGAGTATCGGATGATTCTCCTGCCGCATCACTGCCCCGCCCCCTGTGGCCAACACGGTGTTATCTTCATGGGATAACTCATCCAGCATTGCTGTTTCCCGCAGACGGAACCCGTCCTCCCCTTCAACATCAAAAATCCACGGGATGTTGGCCCCGCACCGCTCTTCAATGATGCGATCAGAATCGAGAAAACGATAGCCGAGCTCTTTGGCGAGCATCCGGCCAATCGTGCTTTTACCTGCTCCCATGGGGCCAACCAGGACAACGCGTTTCGGCAAAGACATAACTTCCGCTCAGTTTTGTTCAGGCGGGTGAGAATATCACAGGGCCGGTGATTGCATAAGTTCGCGGCCCGCCCTGGGCAAAATTCAGGCACAAAAAAGCCGCCGGTTTTAAGCGGCGGCTTTTGAGCGAGCCCGTTTAGCGCAGCAGATCGTTCTTGATGATCTTCGGTGTGATGAAGATCAGCAGCTCGCTACGCTCATCGATGTGCTCGGTGCGCTTGAAGATACGCCCCAGGTAGGGAATATCTCCGAGGAACGGCGTTTTGGTGGTCTGGGTCGCAACTTCCGACTGGAAGATACCGCCCAGAACAACTGTCTCACCGTTACCAACCAGAACCTGGGTGGTGACTTCGTTGGTATTGATCGATGGAATACCAGCAGTCACCTCACCTCGGGAGTCCTGATTGACCACCAGATCCATGATGATCTTGTCATCCGGTGTAATCTGCGGCGTTACTTCCAGGGAGAGCACGGCTTCCTTGAAAGAAACGGACGTCGCACCGCTGGAGGACGCTTCCTGATAGGGAATTTCCTCACCAGACTTGATCGACGCCGTTTGACGATCGGCAGTCACAACTCGGGGCTGGGAAACCACCTCCGCTTGACCATCACTCTCAAGGGCTGACAGCTCCAGATCTACCAGGAAGTCGTCGCTGCCCCAGCCGATGGCGAAGGA
>CAZFQI010000088.1:3603-14531 GCA_964520755.1 uncultured Marinobacter sp.
GAGACGAATCCGCGATCAGAGATCAGCTCTTCGTCTTCCTTGATCAACGCAACAATATCAGCCGCTTTGGCGTAGTTAACCTGAATGATGTCCAGACGAACCGGGGCCAGTTCGGCAATCTGCTTGTTGGTTTCGAGCTCAAGCTTCTCACGCGCTGCGATTTCGTCTGCAGGCGCTACCAGCAATACGTTGCCAATCTGACGCTTATCGAGGCCTTTGGTCTTGAGAATCAGATCCAGCGCCTGATCCCAGGGAACGTTCTGCAGACGCAGCGTAATGCTGCCGCCTACCGTATCACTGGCAACCAGGTTCAGGCCGGTGAAGTCAGCAATCAGCTGCAGGACCGAGCGCACTTCAATATCCTGGAAATTCAGGGACAGCTTGTCACCGGTATACGGGAACTTCTCTTCCCTGCGGGACTCCGCCTCTTCCTGGCTCAATTCTTCAACGCTGACGGTAAACTGGCTGCCGGACTGGTAGGCAATGTAGTCGTAATTCCCCTCGGGGGTGATCTCAACCACCGCATTACCATCTTCCACAAAGGTGTCAATACGGGTAACCGGGGTGGCGAAGTCTGTCACATCAAGTCGGCGCCGTAGGTCCGAGGGCACTTCAATCCCATCCATCGTCAGGCGAATCTTACCAGCGCGCTCTGTCAGGTCCACCGGCGTGCTGGAGCTTCCCAGATCAACAAGAACGCGACCTTCCCCGTCCTTGCCCCGACGGAAATCCACACCGGCCAGAGCGTTGGCAGACATGGAGCCCGATGCTGAGCTGCTTTGAGACGCTGGAGCAGAGGAACTCGCGACAACGCCATCGGCCTGGCCGCCAATCGTCATGACCAGGGAGTTGCCCGAACGAACCGTGTCATAGGGAACCAGCTCGACCAGGTTGAATATCAGCCGAGTGCGGTCCTTGGTTTCCACCACAGTCATGCTCTGGGCGTTGCCTGATCCCAGAGGCACACTGCGACTTTCAAGACCACTGGTCGTGTCCCGAAGATCAACCGCAATGCGAGCGGGACGCTCAATGGTATAACCGGAAGGTTCCGGCGGTGCCCCGTCAAATTGCAGTGTAACTTCAAGCCGCTCGCCCGGTAGCGACGAAAACGACACGTCTTCCAGCGTGACCGCGTTGGCCAGGCCGGATAACAACCCAAAAGCAATCACGCTGACGTATACATTGAGTTTTCTGAACATCGCTAGCCTCGACCCTAAACTTTTTTGTACGTGCATGGTTCTTTCAACTTTCATCCAGCCGCTCCTTAGCCTGCGCCCTCTTCCAGGGTCAGGGAGCGAGGACGCTCAACCCAGCCACCCCGGCCATTGGGAACGATTTCAATAAGCTCGATACGGGTTTCACTGACGCCCACAATGCGACCGTAGTTCTGCCCCATGTAATTTCCGGTACGGACCCTATGGATTCCGCCGGTATCATCTTCAATCAGGGCGAAAAGGTTACCCGATGCCCCCTGAAGCGTGCCGACCATCTCAAGCGTTTTCAGGTCAAAATTCTCAAGAACTTCCCTCGGCCGATCCAGATCCGGCTCAACATCACTGACCGGCTGCTCATCCACCATGGTCAGTTGGACGTCGATGGGTGGCTCAAAGGGTGCCCGACGATCTGCAGCGGAGTAACTGAAAGCCTCATAGGCTTTGAACTCCGGCAGAGGCTCGACATACCCTCTTGGCTTCGCCCGGGTTTCGGCCATGAACTGATCAAGATCTGAAAATCCGCTGCCCTGGGAGCAGGCTGTCAGGAGAGACACCAGACAAACACCCAGCCAGGCTTTTACCGCATGCTTTCCTGTCATGCTCATTCTCCAGCCCGGTAGCGGTAAGTACGAGCTACAACCTGCATATCAAGCCGTTCTCCGTCTCCGCCAGTTGGTTTTATGGTCAAGTCGTGCAGCGTCACAATCCGGGGAAGGCTCGCAACACTGCTGACGAAAGATGCCAGCTCATGGTAGGAGCCAGACACCCGGATGTTGATTGGCAGCTCGGAATAGAAGTCCCGCCGCTGCTCCGGCTGAAGAGCCACTTCTTGAAGTGCCAGACCGTTACCCAGAGCCGTATTCGTAATATCCTCAAGCAACCCGGGCACTTCCGTCTCACTCGGAAGCTGCCTTACCAGAGCACCAAAGGTTTCTTCCATTTCAGCCATCTGGGCCTTGAAGACCTCAAGGTTGGCCACCTGGTAGGCCTTTTCTTCATAGGTCTTTCGCAGCTCCTGCTCCGTACGCTCTACACGCTCGAGCTGCGCATACTGATCCTTGATAAAGAACCAGTAGCCACCGCCGGCGATGAGCCCGAAGATTATCAGGACTACAATGAACTTGATGGGAGCAGGCCAGATACCGGCGTTGTTGACATCAAGATCGTTGATATCAAATTCATTAAGGCTTTTAAGAGAGTCCGCGAGGCTCATTACTTATCCTCCCCTTCGGGCTCGGGCGTTTTCTGTTTAACCGACAGATTGAACTGACTGTAACCGGCCCGGCGACTATCAGCAGCAGACACATTGGAGAGGTTGGGGTCCGTAAACCACTCGGACTCTTCAAACTGACGCATAAGCGTAGAAACCCGGCTATTTGACTCGGCCATACCTACAATGTCGAGACGCTCGCCGGCCCGTTTCAGATCCGTATAGAACAGACCATCAGGCAACGTTCTCACCAACTCGTCAAAGACACGCACGATGACCGGTCGCTTACCCTGAAGGTCCTGAATGACCTGCATCCGGGCGAGGAGCTCATCCCGCTTGCGCTTGAGATTCTCGATTTCCTTGATCTGCTGGTCCAGTTTCTTCGTGGCTGTCTCGATATAGGCGTTCCGGGATTGCTGGTAAGCGATCCGGCTGTCCATATCGGTCTTCCAGAGGAAAACCAAACCGCCGGCAATGATAGCGGCGCCAAGAATCATGACCACAAACTGTTTCTGTTTCTCGGCACGAAGTTCCTCGCGCCACGGTCGAAGGTTAATCTTTGCCATCAGTCGAAGCTCCTCATTGCCAGGCCGCAGGCAATCATCAGGGAAGGCGCATCATTACTCAGTGCCGATGCGTTGACCCGTGACCCTACTGCCATGTCTGCAAAAGGATTCGCGACCATTGTCGGCGTTCCCGTCTTTTCTTCGACCATCTCCGTCAGCCCCTGAATCGAGGCAGTGCCTCCTGCCAGAACCACGTAATCGACAGCATTGTACTGACTGGCGCCAAAGAAGAACTGAAGTGCTCGGGCCACCTGCTGCACCACGGCTTCGCGGAACGGGGTCAGCACTTCGGATTCGTAGTCATCGGGCAATCCGCCCTGTTTTTTGGCAAGACCGGCCTCTTCCAGAGACAGACCGTAACGGCGCTGGATCTCCTCGGTCAGTTGCTTGCCACCAAAAATCTGTTCGCGGGTGTAAACGGTTTTGCCGCCGGCCAGAACGCTCAGCGTGGTCATCGTCGCGCCTATATCAACAATTGCCACCACCAGCTCCTCGCCCTGGGAGTCGAGCTGCGACTCGATCAACGCGTAGGCGCGCTCCAGGGCGTAAGCTTCGACATCAACCACCCTGGTCGTCAGAGAGGCGATCTCGAGCGCATCTTCTCGAATGTCGACATTTTCCTTTCGGCATGCAGCCAGAAGAACATCTACCTGGTCGGGGTTGCTTTCGGAGGGCCCCTGAACTTCGAAATCGATGGCCACTTCATCCAGTGGGTATGGAATATACTGATCGGCCTCCAGGGCAATCTGATCTTCCATCTCGAATTCGTTGAGGCCACCATCCATCTGGATGACCTTGGTGATTACCGCCGAACCTGATACCGCAACTGCTACCTGTTTTACGCCGGAGCGGGACTTGGAAGCTACGCGCTTCATCACTTCGCCCACTGCTTCGACGTCCGTTATATTCTTTTCCACCACGGCATTGGCCGGTAACGGCTCCACCGCGTAGCTTTCGACCTTATAGCGGTCACCCTGCTTTGACAGCTCCAGAAGTTTGACCGAGCTGGAGCTTATATCCACGCCCAGCACTGCACTGGATTTCTTTCCTAATCCAAACACGCGCTCACCCTATACCTGGTTAGATGCACCCGGTTACGTAACTTATGTGTTTTTTATTTAAGAGAATTTCTTCACCATTCCGTCTACAATGCCTGTTCTTCTTTAATTGAGAACTTTTGCAGCGGTGAAGAGACTCTTCCATCCTAAAGCAATTTCTCAAATGATAGACCTATATCCAACAGTTGTCAGAAAAAAATGTCTCATTTGTTGCGCACATCTCGCCTTTTTGCCTGGTTGTTTCTTACCGGACTGAGTGTCGCCGTTATCGTAACCTCAGGCTTCTATCTTTACCTTCGCCCTGGCCTTCCGCCGGTACATCAGCTTCTGGACATCAAGCTTCAGACGCCATTACGGGTCTATAGCAAAGACAACAGATTAATAGCAGAATTCGGTGAAAAGAGAAGGGCACCCATCACAATAGAACAGATCCCAACAATTCAGTTACAAGCCTTTATGGCGGCTGAAGACGCGCGTTTTTACGAGCACTTCGGGGTCGACATCAAAGGCCTGGCGCGGGCTGCCATCGAACTGATCTCCACCGGCGAGATCCAGTCCGGGGGCAGTACCATCACAATGCAGGTTGCAAAAAATTACTTTTTGTCACGGGACAGAACCTTTATACGGAAGTTCAACGAGATACTTCTGGCTCTTCAGATTGAACGTGAACTGGACAAAAACCGAATTCTCGAGCTCTACCTGAACAAGATCTATCTCGGCAACCGTGCATACGGGATTGCTGCCGCCGCTCAGGTTTATTACAACAAACCGGTCTCGGAACTTTCCCTGGCACAGATGGCGATGCTTGCCGGCTTGCCCAAGGCGCCCTCGGCCTTTAATCCACTGGCCAATCCCGACCGGGCGATGGTCCGCCGAAACTGGATTCTCGGACGCATGCAGGACCTGGATTACATCACCCAGGATGCACGCGAACTTGCGGTTTCTGCCCCCATCACTGCCAGCTATAACAGCACTGAGACAGAAGTCGACGCCGACTATGTTGCAGAAATGGCCCGATCCGAAATGGTTCGGCGATTTGGTGAAGACGCCTATACCGACGGCTACACGGTTACCCTGACGGTTGACGGGCGGAAACAACAGGTTGCCACTGAAGCCCTCAGGGACGGCCTCGAAGCCTATGACCGTCGGCACGGCTTCCGTGGTGCCATCGGGCAGATCGACCAGGAAACACTGGCAACCAGCGAACTGTCCGACCTGATTCTGAACTACCCACGCGTGGAGTTACTGTTACCTGCGATCGTCAAGGAAGTTAACGACGAAGCCGGCGAAGTCAGTGTTCACGTACGCCGCATTGGCCCAGCCATCATGCCTTTCGAGTCCATGACCTGGGCCAGGCGGTATAAAACCGAAAACCTCACCGGGCCGGAGCCAGAGAAACCTTCGGACGTGGTTTCCCGCGGCGATGTCGTCTATGTGCGCGCTCAAAACCCGGAAAAGACCGCCCCGGAGAACGAGACCGACGGTACCGAAACCCTGAACGACGAGACGACGCGCCCCCAAACAGCGACCGTCACACTCGCCCAGATCCCCAGGGCCGAGGGCGCGTTGATCTCACTCGAGGCCAAAACCGGTGCCATTGAGGCCCTGAGCGGCGGGTACAGCTTCGGCCAGAGCAAATACAACCGGGCCACTCAGGCACGAAGACAGCCAGGCTCCACGTTCAAACCCTTCCTCTATCTGAGCGCCCTCGAAAGCGGCATGACACCAGCGACCATCTACAACGATGCGCCCATTGTGTTCGACGACTCCGAACTGGAGACCGCCTGGCGGCCCCAGAACTCCTCTGGACAGTTCTATGGCCCCACCCGTCTCCGGGAAGCGCTTTACCGATCGCGCAACCTGGTCTCAATCCGGCTCCTGCGTGATCTGGGCATAGAGAACACTCTCGATTACCTGGCCCAGCTGGAAATTCCGACCGAAAACATGCCCGACGACCTGTCGCTGTCGCTCGGCAGCGGCCAGCTTACTCCCATGGAACTGGCCAGAGGCATGGCGGTGATCGCCAACGGCGGCTATGACGTTGAGCCCTACCTGATCGATAACATCAGCGATTTCAGGGGCGAAACCATCTACCAGGCTCCGAAAACCATTCTGTGCGATGAAAACTGCGACGAGCTTGCAGAACAAGCAACATCGGGCATGGAGGAAGGCGACGCAAGCGCGGACGAGGAGTCGTCGGAAACGGGCGACCAACCGCCAGACGTCCGAGTGATGCGCAGACTGGCAGACGAACGTGCGGTTTTCATCCTGCACTCAATGATGCAGGACGTGATTCGCCGCGGCACCGGTCGCCGGGCACTGGCACTGGGCCGGGATGACATTGCCGGTAAAACCGGTACCACGAACGAGCAAAAAGACACCTGGTTCGCTGGCTTCAATCATGAAGTGGCCACAACCACCTGGGTAGGATTCGACCAACCGGCACCGCTTGGCAGACGTGAATTCGGCGCCAGCACCGCGCTACCCATCTGGCTGGACTACATGGAAGTGGCTCTCGAAGGAGCGCCCTCCTCCCTTATGCCTCGCCCCAACGGCATCGTAAATATCCGTATCAACTCAGAGACCGGACAGCGGGCAAGGCCCGGTGAAGACGGCGTATTTGAGGTCTTCCGGGAAGAAGACGCGCCACCGCCGCTGACATCAGAAACCGAGAATGATGGTAACGGCGGTTCCGAGGAAGACGACCTGTCACGAAGAATCTTCTGACACTCTGAACAGGCACAAAAAAACCGGCGGGATCACCGCCGGTTTTTTTATCACCCTGAACGACAGATCAGATAATGTCGTCCATGGACTTGAGCGGGTAGTGCGCAGGGTATGCATTACGGGCAACCCCGGAATCCACGGCAGCGCGGGCAACCGCCGCAGGCACCACTTCAAGCAAACGCACGTCCATCGGCTTGGGAATGATGTACTCTTTCCCGAACTCAAAGCTATCCACGCCGTAGGCCTCACAGATTTCCTGGGGCACGGGCTCTTTCGCCAGCTCGCGGATTGCATTGACAGCCGCCACCTTCATTTCCTCATTGATCGCAGTGGCACGTACGTCCAACGCTCCACGGAAAATGAACGGGAAGCCCAATACGTTGTTAACCTGGTTCGGATAATCAGAGCGGCCGGTGGCCATGATCAGATCATCGCGGGTTGCCAGGGCAACTTCCGGACTGATTTCCGGATCGGGGTTGGAGCAGGCAAATACGATAGGCTTCGGAGCCATTTTCTTGAGCTGGTCGGCGGTCAGCAGATCCGGACCAGACAGGCCCAGGAATACATCAGCGCCATCAATAGCATCATCCAGAGTGCGCTTGTCAGTATCGTTGGCGAACATCGCCTTATACTGGTTCAGATCATCACGACCAGAGTGGATCACACCCTTGCGGTCGAGCATGAAGATGTTCTCAGAGCGAATACCGCAACTGATCAGCAGCTTCATGCAGGCAATAGCGGCGGCGCCGGCACCCAGGCACACCACCTTCGCCTCTTCAATCTTTTTACCCTGCAGCTCGAGGGCATTGATCATGCCGGCTGCAGTTACGATAGCAGTACCATGCTGGTCATCGTGGAAGATCGGCACGTTGCACTTCTCGATAAGAGCACGCTCAATCTCAAAGCACTCGGGCGCCTTGATATCTTCCAGGTTGATTCCACCAAAGGTGTCTGCAATACGCTCAACTGTTTCAATAAACGCCTGCGGGCTTTCGGAATTGACTTCAATATCGAAGACATCAATTCCGGCAAAGCGCTTGAACAGTACGCCCTTGCCTTCCATAACCGGCTTGCTTGCCAGCGGACCCAGGTTACCCAGACCAAGAATCGCGGAACCATCAGAGATAACAGCCACCAGGTTGCCCTTGGCGGTGTATTTGTATGCGTTCTCCGGGTCCTTTGCGATCTCGCGGACCGGTTCGGCAACCCCGGGGCTATACGCCAGGGAAAGGTCGCGGGAAGTCTTGGTTGGCTTGGTGATTTCAACACTCAGCTTACCAGGCCGCGGCTTGGCGTGATATTCAAGGGCTGCTTCTTTCAGATCTTGAGACATTGCCACTGTTCCGTTTGTCACGTTTAAAGGTAATGAACCGCCGGAGCTGTGGAGCCGGTTAACACCGAACCGGAGAGCCCCTATCCAGCGGAGCGCGCCATTATGGCCCGCCAGACCCGAAACGACAAGTGGGCCATGAACATTTTGTGAACAGTCAATAGTGCTAATTGCGTATGTATATTACAAATACACTCTGAGCTTCGGACACAAAAAAAGCGCCCGAAGGCGCTTTTCCGAGTCCACTGCGATCAGTCTTTCTTGCCGCCAATACGGCCACCGAAACGCTTCTGGAAACGGTCAATACGACCACCGGTATCCATAACCTTCTGCTTGCCGGTGTAGAACGGGTGGCATTGTGAACACACGTCCAGCTGCAGATCATGGGTGTAGGTAGAACGGGTCTTGAATGTATTACCGCAGGAACAGGTGGCGGTAATTTCTTCGTACTTGGGGTGGATACCTTCTTTCATGGCGAACCTCGTTAGGTCATGCCGCTACCTGATCGCGGGGTATCTTGATTACCCAGGCGCCAGGCACCGCATGTTTGAATCAATTGAGAAGACGGGGCACAATCATGCCCTGCCGGAAACAGACCGCGAATCTTACTTGCAATTATTGCTGCAGGCAAGCACCACACCTGACTTCCGGACTCGCCCTCCCCGGATTTCGCGGCAGGCCGCCGACTGAAACAGGATAAGGAAAAACCGTGACACCCGTCATCCAGTGGAGCACTCAGTGCCATTGATTGCACGCATCGCCCTGAATCGTCCTCTGCGTCGACTCTTTGATTACATTATTCCAGAAGACCTTGAATTGACGCCGGGTCAGAGAGTGCGAATCCCCTTTGGCCGGCAACAGGCGACGGGCCTCGTTGTAGAGGTGGGCGTTGAGCCGCCCCCGGGAATAAAGCTCAAGCCGCTGTCATCGGTTATGGAGGACTGGCCCGCATTACCGCAAGAAACGTTCAAACTTCTCAGCTGGGCGAGCGACTATTATCAACACCCCTTGGGCGAATGCCTGTTCACTGCCCTTCCCCCGGCTCTCAGACGAGGGCGAATCGCCGAAGAGAAAACGGAGCAGTGGTGGCATACACTCGACAACGCCGCAACACTTCCTGCAAATGCCCATAAACAGAAGGCACTTATCGATTGGCTAACCCAGCACTCCATGGGTGCCCCGACAAAGGATATTCTGCAGGCCGGTTTCACCCGGGCACAGCTCAACGCACTGCGCGAGAAGCAGCTGATTGAGGCCGTTTCGCCGCCCCGGCCGAATTCACTCGATGAGCAACCTGATCTCCTTGCTCGGAGACCAGAATTGTCCATCGCCCAGGCTTCAGCCGCAGAAGAGCTGGCTGCTCCAGGCGAAGGGTTTGGTGCCTTTCTTTTATACGGCATCACCGGCAGCGGAAAAACCGAGATCTACCTGCACTATCTGAAACAACACCTCGGGGCCCAGGATCAGGCCCTGGTGCTGGTTCCGGAGATCAATCTTACGCCGCAAACGGTTGCCCGATTCCAACACTACTTCGGCAGCCGGATTGTAGTATGGCACTCAGCCCTTAACGACGGTGAGCGCCTGACAACCTGGCTGAAGGTCCGCAACGGTGAACCGGTTATCCTGGTAGGCACCAGATCGGCTGTGTTACTGCCCTTCACCAACGTGCGCACCATCATTGTCGACGAGGAACACGACAGCTCATACAAGCAGGGCGAAGGTTTCCGTTATTCCGGCCGCGACATGGCCGTTTATCGAGCCCACCTGAATAACTGCCCCGTCATCCTCGGATCGGCGACGCCGTCACTGGAATCCGTGCACAACGCCGAGCAGGCCAAATACCACCTGGTGAAACTCGAAGAACGTGCCGGCAACGCGGCACCACCGGTCATCAGTCTGCTGGATATCCGAAGCCGCCCACTGGAAGGCGGCTTATCAAGGCCCGCCCTGAATGCCATCGAGCAAACCCTGGCCAGAGGTGAGCAGGCACTGGTCTTTGTCAATCGACGTGGATTTGCCCCGGTCATGATGTGCTTCGACTGCGGCCACATGGTTGAGTGCCCCCGTTGCGACACGCGGCTGACCTACCACCGCCGGGACCGGGCAATGCGATGCCACCACTGCGACTACCAGACGGCAGCTACAGAACATTGCCCGAAGTGCCAAAGCGAGGCCTTCAAACCTGTTGGACAGGGCACAGAAAGAACAGAAGATATTCTCGCCAACGCTTTCCCGGACACGCCTGTTGTGCGGGTGGATCGTGACAGCACTCAGCGCAAAGGCAGCATTCAGGGCATTCTGAATCAGGTGAACAGCGGCAAGCCGTGCGTGCTCGTCGGCACCCAGATGTTGGCCAAGGGGCACGACTTCCCCAACGTTACCCTCGTGGTGGTGGTCAACGCCGACGGCGGGCTGTTCAGCGTGGACTTCAGGGCACCCGAACAACTGATTCAGACCCTTCTGCAGGTCAGCGGCCGTGCCGGCCGCGGCACAAAACCCGGCAAAGTTCTGGTGCAAACCTGCCACAGTGACCACCCGTTACTGAAAACGCTCTGCGAAGGCCAGTATCTCGATATCGCCGACCAACTCCTCAGTGAACGGGAAGAAGGCCAATTCCCGCCATTCCGCGCCATGGCCATCTTCAGGGCTGAGGCCGACACCATGGAAAAGAGCCTGCAGGTGCTGGACACGATAAAGCCCCTTACCAATACCACAGGCATCGAAACCTGGGGCCCATTGCCAGCCATGATTGCCCGGCGCGCCGACAAGCACCGGGCACAACTCATCCTCAACGCCCGCAACCGGAAAAAGCTGAACAGTTTG
>CAZFQI010000089.1:0-12178 GCA_964520755.1 uncultured Marinobacter sp.
GACACCGAAGCCACCATCAATGCCTACGCGGGCAATGCGGTAGCCGATACCAGCACCATCGACGTTGATATCGACCCCTGGGTTTACATGGTAGGCGTGTCATACAAGTTCTGATTTCCGTGCCTCCGCCAGTCGCCATGGTCTGTTAGCTGGCGGAAGGTGCGTTCTCCTGTGCGGGGCTCTCCGGCCCCGCTTTTTTGTGCCCCCTCATTAATTTTGTGACCGCTCATCCTTGAGCCTGTCGATGGTCCCTACTGAACCTGGAAGCTGAGCTCGGCCATCACCTCGGCGGGCGGTGGATTCAACCTGGCAATCGTCCTGAACTCATCAATCCAGACATGCTCACCGTGCAGGCCATCGATAAAGCTTGGCCGGATTGCCTGGTAATACAGGGTGGTTTCCACCTGCAAAGGCAGCGCCTCGTTTCCGGTTACCGGAATCCGGTACTGTATGGTGTCACTCCCCCCATTGCCGGCGTTGAAATCAGTATCTTCGTCTCCTATTCCAATCGGGCGCACATCCTCTGGCACAGAGTCGATATCAAAACCCCGTGGCGGGATCCGGTTATCCTTGAGCGAATTCGCCGCATAAAGCAGAACATGAGTGATCTGTCCCGTGGTTGAGCCCAGAACGGCCTCGTAAACAGGCACATCGTCTTCAGAAGTCACTTCCGAGATATGCGGCTGGTAACAGGCGGCTGAATCAAAGTCGGCAGTCTTCTTTACCGCAAGACAGGCATCCGTGGTGAATGCTGCATCCATGGGCAGCCGGAAAGTCTCATCCGGAAGCCCACTGGCAAACACCGTGGCACCGTTGGCGTCGGTCACCCGTGTTGCAACCCAGATCCGGCGGGACGGGAAGCTGGTAGGCAGTTTGTGACCGCTTTCATTCTGAATCAAAAGATCGAACACCAACTCACCACTTGTAAGCCCGTGGCCGGAAACCGAGAGCGTGGCAGCGGTTTTCAGGAATTCGCGGGTCAGTTCGGCGGTTGCGGCAAACTCTCCCGGCCCATTGATCTCCCCTCGGCCAAGCTCCTCCCGGAACAGTTCCAGGGTCTCCAGCAGCCAGGTATTGCCACCAATCATGACATGGGGCGAGTAGGGTTGCCGCTCGGGCCAACTGGTATTCACCGTGCCGTCAGGCCTCACTGCAAGGCGGGTCAGGAAACTGTCTGTGATTTCTTCTCTGGCCATATGGCACTGCTGGCATGATTTGGGGTTGGAACCTGCCGGTCCGAAATCACTGTTCGCCCATTCCGTGTAAGGCGTCTGCTCCGGGAAATCCTCGCCGTTGGGCTGATCGGTTTCCATATCAACGGTCGGGGTATACAGCTCGTGGCAACTGGCACAGAGGCGGGAATCCGAGATGTGCGCGGAGAACGCCGGCGTATAGCCAACCTGCCCGATCATCGACTGGCCCACCGGGTTTTGATAAGGCCCAGAGATGGTAAAGGCGCCCGGCTCTCCCGCGGCCTGAATATCGTAATCACCGGAGTGCACGCCATTCGGATAGACATTACCCGCCAGTACGCTGTCCGTTATTTGATGACAGGCCGTACAGCTGATGCCCTCCCGGGCGTGGGGATCTACCAGAGCCTGCTGTGCCCGGTAAAACCCCTCATCGAGGCCTACGCCTGTCTGGTGCGCGTGGGTTCTGGCCATCGGGCTGTGACAGGTCAAGCATTTGTCTTCGATAAAACCGGCCAGGTGGGGGAAAGTCTCTGCCTCATGGACCATGCTCGCCCGGAAATAAGGGTCCGTAAAGGCATTGGCCATGACACTGCTCTTCCAGTCATTGAAGGGGCTGATGTCCTCACCATCGGGAGACGGCTGGTTTGCGGAAACCTGCAGATCAGGCATGCGCAAGACGGCCGGGCTATCCCCTGGCTGACTGGCCGTATGACACTGTCCACAATCAGCAGCCGCCAGGAATACCCCCGTCTGACTCCAGTGTTCGATTTGCGTGGCCAGTGACGGCAACACATCTTCGGGAGCCGGTTCATTTACCAAAGCGGGACCTCCTCCGTCGCTGCAAGCTGTCAGAAACAACAAGCCAGCTCCCAGAACTACGATTGGTCCAATCTGTGTTAAGCAACGACTATTCATGGCATTCACCCTTCCAAAGTCCGCTACAACTATGAAACGGAATGCCGTGCCTCTACTTGATACTGGTCAGTTCTTAATCACAAGCTGATTAGAGTCCCGTCCTGGCGCTCACGTTTTCAAAAAAAGTACCAGCCCGGCAGGAGCGCCGCGTTATAGGCAGCATGAAGAATGACACAGGGCACCAGGGAGCCGTGCCGGTCCCGGAAATAACCGAAAACAAGGGCAGGAATGAACACCAGCCAGGCCATGGGGTCGGTTCGGTAAACAAGATGCCAGGCTGTAAACAGAAGCGCCGAGATGAGGTTTGCGCAGGACAGGCCGGCAAAACGTCGCTGGCCCACCGGGGTACCGGACAGCCAGCCTTGAACCACGCCGCGAAACGCCAGTTCTTCGATGATTGGCGCCCAGAGTACCAATGACAGGATCGACAACAGATCCGCGTCCTGCCAGCCGCTTCCTTCGAACAGAATAGTGAGCAAAACACTGGCCAGACAGCCCACCACCAGTGCAAGCAGAAACTGCCAATCCGACATCAGCCGTTTTGGAGCAATCAGGCCTAATTGAGCCCGGAGCGAGATTGATTCATGCATAAGCTGAAGGTGCCTGGCCGGCTGAATTCAGACCCTGAATACTAGTGCAAACCCTGCAAGAAAGTCAGGCACCACAAACAGAAAAGCGGAGCCAAGGCTCCGCTTTTCATAAAGGTCTTAACCTGCCTCAGGCACTCTGGCGCTGAGCTGGCCGACTACGCTGACCGCCGCCATTCTGGCTACGGCCACCACTGCGACCTCCGGGTCTGTCTCCGAAGCTCTTCGGCTTGCCGCCGGGACGACCATTGCCACCGCCGTTACCATTGCGGTTACGGGCACGGCTGGGGTCGGCCTTGGCTTTCGGTTTCAGCGGCAGGTTGTTGGTCGGCTCAAAGCCTTCCACTTCCGTGCGCGGCAGCTGCTTCTTGATCAGCCTTTCAATACCGGCGAGCATCTTGCCTTCATCGGCACTCACCAGTGACAGCGCATGACCACTTTCACCGGCACGGCCGGTACGGCCGATACGGTGCACGTAATCTTCGGGCACGTTGGGCAGCTCGAAGTTCACCACCTGGGGCAGCTGTTTGATGTCCAGGCCACGGGCAGCGATATCGGTTGCTACCAGCACGCGCACTTCACCAGCTTTGAAATCCGCCAGCGCCCGAGTACGGGCACCCTGGGACTTGTTGCCATGGATGGCAGCGGCGGTAATGCCGTCCTTCTCCAGCTTCTGGGTCAGACGGTTGGCACCGTGCTTGGTGCGGGTGAAAACCAGCACCTGGTCCCAGCTGTTGTCCCGTACCAGCTTGCTCAGCAATGCTGTTTTCTGGCTCTGATCTACCGGGTAGACAGACTGCTTGATGTTTTCAGCAGAGGTATTTCGAGCCGCGACTTCAACCTGAACCGGGTTATCCAGCAGACCTTCTGCCAGAGTCCGGATCTCGTTGGAGAAGGTGGCGGAGAACAGCAGGTTCTGGCGCTTGGCCGGTAACAGCGACAGGATCTTGCGGATGTCGCGGATAAAGCCCATGTCCAGCATGCGGTCGGCTTCGTCCAGCACCAGGATTTCCACTTCGTTGAAGCGCACAGCATTCTGCTGATAAAGGTCCATCAGACGACCGGGTGTTGCCACCAGTACGTCCAGGCCTTTGCGCAGCTTCATCATCTGCGGATTGATTTTCACACCACCGAAGACCACAGCGGCCTTGGTGGGAATGTATTTGCTGTAAAGATTCACGCTGTCATGAACCTGCGCCGCCAGCTCACGGGTGGGCGTCAGGATCAGGGCGCGTGGGCCTTTGCCGGTGCGCGGGTTTTCACCCAGACGCTGCAGCAAGGGCAGGGTAAAGCCGGCGGTTTTGCCGGTACCGGTCTGGGCAGCCGCCATAACATCACGACCGGAAAGCACGGCCGGAATGGCCTGGGCCTGAATGGGGGACGGGGTTTCGTAACCCTGGTCAGATGTGGCACGAACCAGCTGCTCGGACAAACCGAGTGAAGAAAAACTCATATAAGATCAACTCTTGATTATTCTGCCTCCACGAACACCGTTCTCGGCGAATGCGGGCAGAAGCCATGAAGATTCATGGAATAAAAGACGACTACAGTCACGCGCCGTTATCGGGGTGACGTCCTCTGACAGGTCGTATGGAAAGGTCGCACGGGCTTATAGCCTTAAACTGCGGAATCCCTAGAGGCAGGATGCAGGCACAGTAACAGAGGGCCAGGAAATTAGCCATAGGTGATTATAATAAGCATCCGAAGGAACCTGGCGCGCATCCGCGAGTCAGAGTGCGTTCACAGCCCGGAACGTTAAACGGAGTTGCCCAAATGAGCGTTAGCATTGGCCCCTTGAGCCTGTCCATCGGCCACCTTCTCCTGGTCATCGCCTTCGCGCTGGCTTTGCTGATTGGAGGCGTGCTGGGCCGCAAATACCGGGTGCCCGTAGCCGGTTCGGTTGCTGATATTTTCGTGGTGGCAATGCTAAGCGCCCGGGTCGGGTTTGTTATCCATTACTTCGAGCATTACCAGAATGACCTTCTGGGCATCATTGATATCCGGGACGGCGGTTTCGATGTGCTTTGGGGAATCTCTGGCGCCATCCTCTTCACCGGTTTTCTGCTTTGGCGCAGGAAAGCGCAACGAAAACCTCTGGCCACTGCTGCTTTGACCGGCGCCCTGTTTTGGGCCGCCACTGCGGGCACTATCACGCTGATCGAACAGCAGGCCCGCGGCATGCCGGAAGTAACGCTGCGCTCACTCAATGGTGAAGTGGTCCCGATGGAACAGCTGGCTCCCGGCAAACCCCTGGTGGTGAACCTCTGGGCGACCTGGTGCCCACCCTGCATCCGGGAAATGCCCGTGCTGGAGGAGGCCCAGCAGATCTACCCGGATGTCGCGTTTGTGTTTGCCAATCAGCGGGAACAGCCCGAGACCATCCGTTCCTTTCTTGAGGAAAACCGTCTGAATCTGAGCAATCTCTACCGGGACGATCAGGCTCAGCTGGCCCGGGCTGTGGGCAGCAATGGCTTACCAACCACGCTGTTTTACAACGATCAGGGAGAGTTGGTTGACTCCCATATGGGCGAGCTGTCACGGGCAACCCTGGCCAGGGGCCTGGAAAAGATCCGGGCACCCGAGGAGTGAACCAGGCCAGTTGCTCCCGTTAGCCGCGGGGCGTTTTTATCTACTGGGTTGCCGCTTTGGCAAAATTTCCCAGTGCACCGCTCACTTTCCCGAGCACCTCATCGCATCCTTCGATGTCATGGCGGCCCTTCAGGTATTGCGGATCGTTGTACCCCAGCCAGACATCACCGTTGGCATCCTCCCAGATCAGGGCTTTCTGGGGCAGATCAATAGCCACGCTCTGGGCGCACTGCATCAGTGGCGTGCCGACTTTGGGGTTGCCGAAAATAACCACTTCGGTCGGACGCAACTCCAGCCCGGCTTTTTCCGCGCCCTGCTGATGATTGACGCGAGCCATGACCGTCATGCCCTTTTCTTTCAGCACAGACTCGAGTTTGTCCGCCGTGGCCTGGACATCGTGACTGCTTTTGACCGCGATCAGTCCATCTGCGGCATGAGTGAGCGTGGCGAACAACAGGGTTGATGCCACCAGAACCAGTCTGAGAACGCAGCGCATAGTATCCTCCCAAGCGTTTACTGAAAATTTCAGGATAGAACAGCGATGGGCGTTACGCATGAACGCGCCTCAGTAAATCGCTGCCGCACCCTCTGGCCTGCTCTTGAATCGCTTGTGCAGCCACAGATACTGATCGGGCTGTTCACGAACGGTGGTTTCAATGAAACGGTTCCAGACTTTGGCGTCCTGTTCGGGGTTTTCACCGAAGGATTCCTGTATCGGCGAGAACACGACCCGGTAACTGCCATCGGGCATTCGCAGGTGGCTCACGCAGATGACCGCGGCGCCGGATTCCCGGGCAATATAGCTCGGCGAGGTAATACAGCCGGCACTGACTCCAAAAAAGGGTACGAACACCTCGGACTTCTTGCCGAAATCCTGATCACAGGCAAACCAGACCTGCCCGCCTTCTTTCAGGAACGACAACATGGGTCTGATCTGGCGCTTGGTGAAGGACCGAATACCAAAATGGCGTCGGCGGCCACGTTCGATCATACGGTCGATCACCGGATTGTTGTTGGGGCGGTACATGTAACCCGGCTTTTCAAGCTTGCAGGCAATCAAAGGCAGTGCAAAATCGAAAATGCTGTAGTGCCCACCGATCAGCAGCACCCCCTTGCCGCGTCGTTTTGCTTCTTCAAGGTGCTCGGTGCCATACACCGAGGCGCTCTCGCAATAGGGAGTCATATCCCGCCACCAGGCATGAACGCTTTCCAGAACGCCACGCGACGAAGCCACAAAGGCATCCTCGACCAGTTGGCTGCGGGTTGCTTCATCCAGTTCCGGCATGCAGGCCGCCAGATTGGCGTCCGCAACCCTGGCACGGGATCGCATTTTTCTGGAAAGCAGCCTGCCCAGCCAGCGACCGAATCGCTGCTTCAGTCCCATTGGCAAAAACGACAACAGCCAGAGCAGGAAGACCAGAGTCCAGGCCCCCCAGAAAGCGGGATGCCAGAGAGCGCGTTTTCTACTTTTTCTACCGGAGGCCATACAACGGTCGCCTGTGATCTGTAATAAGGAAGGGGCGTTCAGCCTGACACATTCTCTGCTGGCGGGATACTTGAGATCCTCATTGGTTCTGTTGGCCCTAAAGAGGATCCAATTCCGGAAGCCAGGAGTATGCTCTAAAGGAGATACGTGTTAATACGTAGAACCCATCCTACAAAAACAGGAAACTCCCCGTCATGTCCCGATGGAAGTTCGGCCCCGGCATTTTGATCCTGCCGCTCGTATTCGCCGGTTGCAGTGAAAATACCAGCCAACAGACGACAACACAGCCGACGGCAGAGCTCAAACCACCGTCGGAAACCGGGACACTCAAAGTCGCCACCCGCAATGGCTCCACCACCTATTATCTGGATCGCCACGAAAACCCCGTCGGTCCCGAGCATGCGCTGATCAGCGCCTATGCCGAACAGCGTGGCTGGCAGGTGGAATGGACCATGCTGGAATCCACCAGCGAGGTTCTGGCTGCGCTGGAATCCGGCAATACCCACCTGGCAGCAGCCGGGCTGACCCACCTGGCCTCCCGGGATGAGCTTTTCGCCCGAGGCCCGGCCCACACCGAGATTACCGAACAACTGGTCTGCCATCGTGACGCACGCCCGATGCCCCGGAAACCCGCAGACATTCCGGGGACCGATATTGTGGTAACCGCCGGCTCCAGCTATGCCGAAACCCTGAACAAGCTCAATGAGCAACACCCGGGCATCGTGTTTCAGGAAGATGCAGACCGCACTACAGAAGTGATTCTCTCAGATGTCGCCGAACAGGACGTCGGCTGCACCGTGGCTGATTCCAACATTGTTCAGGTGATGCGCCGGCACTTCCCACATCTGGAAGTGGCAATGACGCTCACAGAAGGCCGGAATCTGGGCTGGTACCTGCCCATGGGTTCAGAAGATCTGGGCTCGGATGCCCACGAGTGGATGAACAGCGTGGATGGCGATGAAGCCATAGGCCTGATGGAAAACCGCTACTATTCCTACATCGGTGATTTCGATTTTGTCGATCTGCGGGCACTGAACCGTCGGATCGAGGATCGGCTACCCGAGTTCATTGATGAATTCCGGGAAGCGGAAGCCAAAACCGGGATGCCGGCAGACCTGCTGGCCGCACTGTCTTACCAGGAGTCCCATTGGGACCCGGCAGCAAAATCCCCCACCGGCGTCCGGGGCATCATGATGCTGACCCGACGAACCGCCGAATCACTGGGTGTGACCAACCGGCTGGACCCCGAGGCTGCCATTGATGGCGGAGCACGTTACCTGGCCGACCGGCACCGCCGCCTGCCAGAGACCATTCCGGAGCCAGACCGCACCTTCCTGGCGCTGGCCAGCTACAATATCGGCCGGGGCCATCTGCTGGATGCCCGTGCGCTGGCCCGGACCCTGAACAAGAATCCTGACTCCTGGCAGGAAATGACCGAGGTTTTACCCCTCAAGGCAGACAAGCGCTACTATCCCAGCACCCGTTACGGATACGCCCGGGGCTATGAACCTGTGCACTACGTTCAACGAATCCGCAACTACCGGGACGTCATACGCTCCGCCTTTGAGTAATCAGGTCCCGAACAGGGCCGAGCGCAGGGGCTTCAGGAAACCATCGGATTCTTTGCGGCTCGCGTGGGTCCGCTTGCCGTCGAATTCGAGGTAGCCATCCTCAATCGGCTCGAATCGCAGGATCTTCACATCCTCCAGGTAGTTCTGAGACGCTTTCCAGGGCCCGTGGGTACCCTGGCGAGGAAGACGATCGGCGGCCCGGCGAATGTAGCCAGCGTCGAGCGAGCCGAGAACCGTTTCGTCGCCTCGACTGTTTTCGGTGTCCCGGGCCATCACGGTACGATAGCCACGCTTGTCCATCAGATTCATCAGCCGGCACAGGTACTCGGCGGCAATATCCACCTTCAGGGTCCAGGAGATGTTGGTGTACCCGAAGATCATGCCGGCATTGGGCACGCCCTCTACCATCACGTTCTTGTAAATGATCTTGTCTTTCATCACCACTTCCTGGCCATCCACCGTCGGTCGGATACCCCCCAGCATCTGGATATCCAGGCCGGTTGCCGGAATGATGATATCCGCTTCCAGTTCCTCGCCGGATTTCAGGCGGATGCCGGTTTCCGTGAAGCGGTCAATGTGATCGGTGGCGATGGAGGCCTTGCCCGCTTTCATGGCCTGGAACAGATCCCCGTCTTTCACCACGCACAGGCGCTGGTCCCAGGGATTGTAATCCGGCGTGAAGTGCCGCATGTCGGCGCTGTCGCCAACCTTGCGTTTGATAATGCGCAGGAAAAGCCGACGCATGAACTGCGGGCTCTTTCTGGAACGCTGGTATAGAAAACGGGAAATGGAAATATTCCGGGCCCGGGTCAGCCGATAGGCGGTCTTCTCGGGCAGAATTTTCTGCAGGAACAGGGTCACTTTGTCGGTGGAGGGCAATGGCATCAGATAGGTGGGTGAGCGCTGGAGCATGGTCACATGCGCGGCCTGCTCCGCCATGGTCGGCACCAGGGTGATCGCGGTTGCGCCGCTGCCAATGACCACCACCTTCTTGCCCGTGTAGCCGAGATCCTCCGGCCAGTGCTGCGGGTGCACAATCTGGCCACGGAAATCACTTTCGCCCGGGAAGTCCGGTTTGTAGCCCTGATCATAATTGTAGTAGCCGGTACACCCGACCATGAAGTTGGCGGTGTAGTGCTCAGTCTCCCCTGTTGCTTCGTTCAGGGCTGTGAGCTTCCAGCACTTGTCGACGCCTGACCAGTCTGCGGTTTTCACCGCCAGGCCAAAGCGTATGTGGCGTTCGACATCATGCTCCCTGGCAGTCTCCGCCAGATAATTCTTGATCGACGCACCGTCCGCCAGCACCTTGGCGCCGGTCCAGGGGCGGAAATTGTAGCCGAAGGTAAACATGTCCGAATCCGAGCGGATACCCGGGTAGCGGAACAGGTCCCAGGTGCCACCCAGTGACTGACGGCGTTCAAGGATGGCAAATGACTTCCCGGGGCATTCACGTTTCAGGTGACACGCCATGCCAATGCCGGAAACCCCGGCGCCGATGATCAGTACATCGAAATGCTGGTTACTCATTACCCGTCCTCTCGGATTCCAGTCCGCTTTTTATAATCAATGGCCTGCAGTCAAGATAACTCATGCCGAGCTGGGCGGGAATTGGCCAAAGTGCTCCCGACCGTGGTTGTTTCAGTCAGTCGTCTGGCCGGGGGCGTAGTCGGAGGGAGGATCTGCGGAATCGAAACCCTGCCTACAATGACTTTTCCTTCTGGATTGTGGACGAGACCACCATGACAAAACCGGTTCTGATTCTCGGCGGCGCCTCGCTGGACACCATTATTCATCTCCCGGCGCTGCCGGCACCGGAGCCACAGACGATCTGGCCCAGTGAAAGTTACCGGGCCCTCGGCAGCACCGGCGCTGGCAAAAGCCTGAACCTGGCGGCCCTCGGGCAACCCGTGGTCTTTCACACATTGCTGGGCAGGGATACGGAAGGTCAGCAGATTCTGGCAGCACTCGGTCACCCCGGGATCCGGCTTCTGACCGAAAAGACCGCCGCCCCGACCGAACAGCATGTCAACCTGATGTCCGCGGACGGCAAACGTATTTCGCTGTTCATCCAGCCGCCCCCGGAACCTGAACACCTCGACTGGACGCAGGCGCAACAGGCACTGGCAGAGTGCTCAATGGCGGTGGTAAACATCCTCGGTTACACCCGATCTGCCCTGCCGTGGCTGAAGGCTGCGGGCACGCCCATCTGGACCGACCTGCACGACTATGACGGACACAATCCCTATCATGAGCCCTTTATAGAAGCCGCCCGGGCAATCTTCCTGTCCAGCGACAATCTCGCCGATTACCGGAGCACCATGGAACGGCTGGTTCGCCGGGGCAAAGAGTTCGTGGTGTGTACCCACGGCTCGGAGGGCTCGACACTTTTGACCAGCGACGGGCAGTGGCTGGAACAGCCAGTGGTTTCAGTCTCCAGGGTGGTCGATACCAACGGCGCCGGCGATGCCTTTTTCAGCGGTTTCCTGCACCGCTACCTGCAGGGTGCAGAACTGACCGATTGCCTGAGGGCCGGGGCCATTGCCGGGGCGCTGTGTGTCACCTCACGGGAACTGGTCTCTCCAGACCTGAACCCGCAGCGGCTGGCCTGAAACCCGGGATCAACTACCCGGGGTGAAATCGGGGTATTTCTTCTGCAGCCGGTAGAGCCGGATGATGGTGATGATGTTGGTAACGAGGACCATACCCTCTGCCAGGGTTCCACCCACGGAACCGATAACGATGTTGTTGAGCATCCAGGCCAGGGCCGCAAACCCAAGGACGATCCGCAAGGGAATACCCCGGAGCATGAACATGCCCACGGTGCCGAAAACCGCAGCGGCAAGGGGGAACACGTCAGTGATCGATTTCCAGGTCGCCCAGGCGACTACCAGGTTCACCGCCAGCATGCCCAGCATGATTAGCCAGTTGCCCTGGTATTTGCGGGCCAGGGTAATCCGCAGAATCACCAGTACCGTCAGTGCTGAGGCCGTCCAGCTCTCGAAGAACGCGAACATCAGGGCAAAGGCAACGTTGGCGGAGATCAGCAGCACCATCAGCCGGTCGTCGTTCTTGTTGGCGAAGCCGGCAATGCAGAACCCCAGGGCCACCAGGCCACAAAGCTGGCCCAGCCCCTCGGCGAGGGTCATATCGGTGATAAATTCAGTCATTGTTCAGTGGTGTACCCTTTTGGCGCCATCACGGTAATCCCTTCTCTCCGGAAAAGGCATCAGCCTGACACAATCGCTGTTATTGAGCCACGCAGTTATTGAGCCACACAGTGCCGTGTGCCAAAGTGATTCGCCTCTTTGAGCAAGGATTTTCCCCGACCATGAAAACCGTATTCTCTCCCCTGCACAGTCGTCGCCACGTCAAAACCGAACTGGACGGCGGACTGCTGATCGAGCCCCACGAGAAGCCTTCCCGTGCCGAAACCATCCTGGCACGGGTGAAGGAACAGGCGCTGGGAGAGATTCTGGAACCGGAAGAATTTGGTCTTGAGCCCGTCAAACGGGTGCATACCGCCGATTATGTGGCTTTTCTGGAAACCTGCTGGCAGGAATGGCTGGCGGCCGGCAAACCGGGCGAAGCGATCCCGGCGGTCTGGGCCGGGCGCGGCATGCGCCATCGGCTGCCCAAAGACATCGATGGCCGGCTGGGCTACTACAGCTTTGCAGCGGAGACTTCGATCTCGGATGGCACCTGGGAAGCCGCCCGGGCATCCGCCAATGTGGCCCTCACCGCCCAGAAACTGGTGGCCGAAGGCGAGCGCGCTGCTTTTGCCCTGTGCCGACCACCGGGGCACCATGCCCACGCCGATCTGTTCGGCGGTTACTGTTT
>CAZFQI010000089.1:12278-14256 GCA_964520755.1 uncultured Marinobacter sp.
TGTGCCGACCACCGGGGCACCATGCCCACGCCGATCTGTTCGGCGGTTACTGTTTCCTCAACAACGCCGCCATCGTGGCTCAGGCCTTTCGCGACCAGGGTTATGGCAAGGTCGCGGTGCTGGATGTGGACTTCCACCACGGCAACGGCACCCAGTCGATCTTCTACGAACGCAGCGATGTGCTCACCATCAGCCTGCACGGCGATCCGGATCTGGTGTTTCCCCATTTTCTGGGCTTTGAAGACGAGATTGGCGAGGGCGCCGGCGAGGGCTACAACCTGAACATGGTTTACCCGCCGAACACGCCCTACAGTGTCTGGAGTCAGGGTCTGGAAACCGCCTGCGAGCGGATCCAGTCATTCCAGCCAGACGCCCTGGTGGTTGCCCTGGGTGTCGATACCTTCGAAGAAGACCCGATTTCGTTCTTCAAGCTGACCTCCGGCGATTATCTGACCCTGGGCCAACGTCTCGCCCGGCTTGGACTACCGACGGTATTTACCATGGAAGGCGGTTACGACGTCGACGCTATCGGCGTCAACGCGGTGAACGTCATGCAGGGATTCGACAGGGCTGCAGGCTGAATCAGCCCTTGAAGCCCTTGCCCAGAATGTAGACTTCCCGGGAGCGGGAGCGGGAGGAATCCGGCTTTCGCACCACAACCTTGTCGAACACGGCGCGTACGGATTTCAGGTACTCGTCATACCCTTCCCCCTGAAACACCTTGGCCAGGAAGCTGCCTTTGGGCTTGAGCACCTGGCTTGCCATATCCAGGGCCAGCTCCACCAGATACATGGACGAGGCCTGGTCGGCCACGGTCACGCCGCTGATGTTCGGCGCCATGTCGGAGATCACCACGTCCACCGGGTCATCACCGAGGGTGGCCATGATCGACTCGAACACATCGTTCTCGGTGAAATCACCCTGGATAAAATCCACGCCGGCAATGGCATCCATAGGGAGAATGTCTGAGGCAATGACACGGCCTTTGTGGCCCACCAGTTTGGCCGCCACCTGAGACCAGCCGCCGGGCGCCGAGCCCAGATCCACCACCACCATATTGGGATGGATCAGCCGGTCCTTCTTGTTGATTTCAAGAAGCTTGTAACTGGCCCGCGAGCGGTAGCCATCCACCTGCGCCTGTTTCACGAAGGGGTCGTTGACGTGCTCTTCAAGCCAGCGGTTACTGCTTTTGGATCGGGCCATGGGGTCTCTTCACAACGGGAAAGCCAAACCCTAATTGTACGTGCCGCGCCGGGCGGCGGCAAAATCCTGACAACCGGCACGGCCACACGTACAATCCTGCCTGAATTCTGTGATTTTTCAGAACCCACCACGCCCACCTGACGGGAGACCGCCCTCGTGAATCTGGCCGACATCAAAAAGCTGCACCAGAAAAAGTACCGGCAGTCGTTTGGCCACTATCTGGTTGAGGGCGAACACCTGGTTCTTGAGCTGCAGAAAGCCGCCGACCGCCAACCTGCTCTGAAGGCCTCGGAACTTTACGTCACCGGAGCCTATGAACACTGGCAGAGCCCGTTCAGGACCCATGTCATCAGCGATCGCCAGATGGCACAGCTCGCCGACACCCGAACCCCGCAGGGGATTCTGGCTGTCGTGCCCATGCCGGAGCGCCCGGCGGAACCGGTGCCCGGCGAAAAAGCGATTTATCTGCACGAGGTTCAGGACCCCGGCAACCTGGGTACGATACTGCGCACCCTCGCCTGGTTCGGCGGTTTCCGGTGTCTGTTGAGCCCGGGCAGTGTCGACCCCTTCAATCCGAAGGTGGTGCGAGCCAGCATGGGCGCGCTCTTTCACGTCCCTCTCGAGACCGACGTGACTCTGGACAGCCTTCCCCAAAGATACCAGAGTCTTGCCTGCCTCGACCTCAATGGCGGTTCGATGGCATCCCGGGGCTTCAGGGAACACGACTGTTATCTGTTCGGCAACGAGGCCCGGGGTGTGCCGCGGGAGGCCCTCG
>CAZFQI010000090.1:0-14054 GCA_964520755.1 uncultured Marinobacter sp.
CCTGCCAGCCCAAGACCGAGAAGTGCAAGAGTGCCGGGCTCGGGTACCTTTGCAACGACAGAAACCTTGTCGAGAAAATTGCCCAGTGTTTCAGTGTCCGGATCAATCGATGTGAACATCAGTGTGGTGTTTGCACCGAGGGCCGTGAACATGCCGGTGAACAGCGTCCAGTTGTCAGTGTCGTTGTTGACAATGTTCATGTTGAGGTTGCCAGCCGTCACATTAAACTTTTCCTGGCCGTTTCTTGCTCTGAAGGCAAAGCTAAGTTCGTAGATTTCATCTTCTACTGTGGCGAACTCCTGGAAGAGGGTGAAAGCGCTGCCGCTTGTTTCCGGGTGAGCATTGAGCTCTGCGAACCGGTTTCCATCCGCTGCGGGCACCTTATTGAATCCGGATTCCCAAATTTCGATGTTGTTGGTTGTGCTTGACCACCCGTCAACATCGTCTGGCTCGAAAAACCCCCAGCCGCCCTCAGCCTCGTCAAGGATCAACTCCTGCTCAAAGCCTCCATTTGTAAGCAGGTTGCCTGATGCCATCATTGGAGCTACAAGCAGAGCTGTCAGACCAACCGCAGTCCCGATACTTCTAAAATTGGACATGATCCATACCTTCCTTTTTGGTTTTACAAATAATCGTACGGAAGGGTTCAAGCACAGCTCGTTCCATGATTTTTAAGGTGTTGAAGTTCGGAGATAAAATTTGTAGCGGATTTTGCCAGTGTAAAAAATATGGACGCTTTGATTGAGTGTTGTATCGGATATTTTACAGCCGGGATCAAACCGGCTTCTTATTCTCCCGATAAAACCGAAAAATCTCCTTCAGCGGCCGCTTGGGCTCAAACTCGAACTCCTTCACGAACGACCGCCCGTCAATCACCACCGGGTATTTGAAGAACGCCATCAGGTACGAGGGAAAGCTCTTCAGCTTCAGGGTGCCCAATATCATCTTCGGAACCATCGGCGGGATAGAGGGCACCTGAATCCGTTTGCAGCCACACAGTTTTAGGGCGTGCTGATAGGCAACCCAGTCCTGCGGAGCCACGTTGTACACGCCACGTGTCGGTTTTTTATACGCCAGGACAATGGCATCGGCCATATCATCAATATGGATAAACTGCATCATCGGTGAGAAGCCCGCCAGCACCGGTGCCCGTTCGCTGGCCAGCAGGGTGCTGATGGTGTTGCGCACGCCCGGGCCCACGATATTGCAGGGCCGCAGGATGGTGATGTTCAGTTCCGGGTAGCGCCACAGGTAGATGTTGGCGAGGTTCTCCAGCTCAACCGAATCAATCAGATCGGCACTGAGTCCGGCGCTCTTGAGCGGTGCGGCTTCATCGATGAGTGCGGGGTTGTAGGCCACCGCTCCGTAGACGTGGAATGTGGAGAGCACCACCACTCGCTTGATGCCGTACTTGTGGCTCAGGTCCAGGAGCTTCTGGGTGCCCAGCACGTTGGCGTTGTAGCGCCGCATGCGAGTGAGCTGGCTGGACATGATCCGGCCCATGTGGATCACGCCATCAAACTGGTAGCGCCGGAACAGGTCCTCGAATACCCGTTTGTTGAAATCGATGCAGTAGCTGGGGATGTCGTCGCCCAGGTAGACCTGTTCCCGGAAATCCACGGCGACCAGGTCGCAGGTATCCCTTAGCTGTTCAATGACCTGTTGGGCGAGGGCACCGGCGGCACCGGTTATCAGAATGTGGGGTCTGCGTTGTTCGGTCATCAGAAAAGCCTTTTCCGTTCGCTCAGTCCTTTGTCGATCAACCGGCTGATTTCGGCCTTGACCTTCTCCACCCGTTCGGTGACCTGTTCTTCGGGGATTTCCAGATCGTCAAAGTACATCGGGGCTCCGAAGTTCAGGTGTACTTTCGCCGGCAGCACCACGGGCATCGCCACCGGGGCGTAGGGGATGCCCAGGGCCTTTGCCAGGGGCTTGATGTTGGCGATGGCCGGGATGGTCTCTTCGCAGCCCACCACGCCCACGGGCACGATCGGTGCCTTGTACTTCATGGCGAGGTGCATGAAGCCGTTGCCAAACCGTTTAAGCTGGTAGCGGTCGTGGTAGAGCTTGCCGGAACCGCGGATGCCTTCAGGGAACACGATGACGGCTTCATTGTTGGCGAGCATCTTGGCGCAGTTGACCGGGTCTCCGAGCACAGCGCCCACTTCGTTCAGCAGGTTGCCCAGCCAGGGCACAGTCGGGAAAAAGCGCTCGATCATCGCCCTTGGAATGCGGGCATCTTTCTCCCGGGAGGCGAGGGCATAGCCGATCAGCAGGCCATCGATGGGCAGCTGCCCGCTGTGATTGGCAATGATCAGCACTGGCCCATCGGCGGGAATATTTTCGACACCGTGGGCCTGTACCCGAAAGTACTTCTCGTAAATCTGTTTGGTAACTGAGAGCCCGTATTTCATGGCTTCGTTGTTGTAGCCCCAGGGGTCGTAGCCCAGGCTCCCGATGGGTTTGCGGATACGGTTGATATGTTCGTCCAGTTCCGCGGGAACCAGCCGGGATTTCAGAAACGATGCCAGGCTCATGATTTCCTTCCGATGAATACGCCTAATGTGTGGCTTTGCCCTTTATTAAGCACCCGGTAATCGCTGGCGGCATTGGCGGTTTCGACGCACAGCATGGACTGCCAGGCCGTATCCGGAAAATCCGACAGCTTGGCCGCTTTCGCCGGGCCGGGGTTCCAGACGACAGTCGAGTCGCTGCCCACAGCGGCGAGTTTGCGGCCAGTTCGGGGTGTCACGATGGTCAGGGTCTCGCCGCTCTCGTAGATTCGATCAGTTTCACCTTCGAAATACACGGGGCCCTCCTGGTTGCGGTATTCCCAGTTATCCAGGGTGTCGATGTACTGGCTGTTGCCCAGGCCCAGTACTCGAGTGCGGGTGATGTCGCTGGTGGGCAAATAGGTATGGAGCGCCTGGGTAAAGGCCAGGGGATCGTTCCCCAGGTTTGTGGTGGTCAGCGCCAGCTGGCAGCCCCGGATGGAGAAACTGAACGTGAGCAGGGCGAGCGCATGGCCCATCCAGACCTCACTGAAATCTTCATTGGCATCCAGGGAAACGCTGATTTCCACTTCGTGGGCGTTTTCCCGGACATCCTCCAGTTTCCACAGCGCGGTGCGGGCAAACCCGTGGGCTTTGTCGGTCTGGATGCGCTTGCGCACTTCCGGCGCGTTGCGGGCCGGATCGCCGAACCAGGGCCAACATACCGGAATGCCACCCCGGATGGCGCGGCCCGGTTCGTATCGGGCGGTAGGGCTCATCCAAAGCCAGTCAGATTCGTCCTGGGGCTTGAAGCTTGCCAGGTGAGCGCCCTGTAGGAACAGGGTGGCCTGGAACAAAGGGTGGTGTACCTCCAGGGCTTCCAGTTGCCCGATCGTTTTCCAGCGCGTGAAGGACCATTGGCCCGGAGACAGTGAGAGCGGTGGCCTGTTACTGCTTTCTGACATGGTTATCTACTGAGTGAAACCGGTTAAGTGTATTTGCCTACACAGAGAGTAAATTAAAACTGCCGCTCCGGCGAGAATTGCGCCTAAAATACGCTCAAATTCCGTACGAGGCCCGCCGATGGAAACGCCGGTAATCATCCCGATCCATGATCCCCTTATCACCCCTTTGCATAGTGCCGAGGATGCGGTGGCAGGCAGCGATGTCCAGCTGATGGGCCTTGCGCCGGATCAACGTGAGGCCTTGTCTGAGGACTGGCTGGATGAGTTGGCTTCGGGGCTGAGCGAGCACGGCTGGATGTCGGTTGACGCCCGGTCATGGCTGGGAACCAGCCTGTTGGCAGCATTGAAACAGGAAGTGCAGATTCTGGATCGTACCGATGCCATGAAAAAAGCCGGCATTGGCCGTGGCAATGATCTGGTGCGTGACCGTTCGGTGCGCCGTGACAAGATCGCCTGGTTGCAGGGTGTTACTGCGCCCCAGGCTGCATTGTTTGAGTTTTTTGAGATGATTCGTCAGGGCCTGAACCAGAGGCTGTTTCTGGGTCTGAAGCGGTTCGAAACGCATTACGCTACCTACCACAGCGGTGATTTCTACAAGCAGCACCTGGACAGCTTCAAGGGCAGGGCCTCTCGAGTGGTGAGCCTGGTGCTTTACCTCAACGAAGAGTGGCAGGCAGCCGACGGTGGGGCCCTCCAGGTCTTCAATCGCGACAACGACCATGAAGTATGCGGAACCGTGTTGCCTGAGGCAGGGCGCATGGCGTTGTTCATGAGCGAAGAAATTCCTCACGAGGTGTTGCCGGCAAACCGCACCCGTTACAGTCTGGCCTGCTGGTTCCGCCAGGATGAGGTGCCGTTGCCTTTATAAGGCCGATGCTGGCGGGCGTGCTGATTTGTCATTGTAGTGTGCAAACCCTTTTGCTAATATGCGCGCCGCTTTCAGGGAATTGTCCTGGAACGCCGTTATGGTGGCTCCATTGGTGCCTCCGCAACATGAAACCGTGAACCCGGTCAGGCCCGGAAGGGAGCAGCCGAAGCGGTGGAATTGTGTGCCGGGGTGTCGCTGATGGAGTCACCCCCAGTTTTCTCCCCTCTCTTGTTTTTATCCTCCTGATTATCCTTGAAAGCCATGAACTTATGTGCGGCACTTGTGCGTGCGTTTCCGGGATCAAGTCTGCTTCTTCTGGATCTTTGTCCGTGCTAAGGTTAGAGCCGTTTTTAACTGCAGTTGGCGGAACATGAGCTACCAGGTACTTGCCCGTAAATGGCGCCCACGCACCTTCGAGGATATGGTGGGCCAGGAACACGTGCTCCAGGCGTTGATTCACGCCCTGGAAAGCCAGCGTCTTCATCATGCCTACCTGTTCACGGGGACCCGTGGAGTAGGTAAGACCACCATTGGCCGGCTGCTCGCCCGCTGCCTGAACTGCGAAACCGGCGTTACGCCCAATCCCTGCGGCGAGTGCTCGAGCTGCCAGGAGATCCAGGAAGGCCGGTTTGTGGACCTGATTGAGATTGACGCTGCGTCCCGGACGGGCGTCGATGACATGCGTGAACTGACCGATAACGTCCAGTATTCGCCCACCCGTGGCCGCTACAAGGTGTACCTCATTGACGAGGTGCACATGCTGACCAATCAGTCGTTCAATGCCTTCCTGAAGACCCTTGAAGAGCCACCGGAACACGTTAAATTCCTGCTGGCCACCACCGACCCCCAGAAGCTGCCGGTTACGGTGCTTTCCCGGTGTCTGCAGTTTAATCTCAAGCGGATGACGCCGGAGCACATTGCTGGCCACCTCCGGCACGTGCTTGGTGCCGAGGAGATTCCGTTCGAGGAGCCGGCCCTGTGGCTCCTGGCCCGGGCTGCTGACGGCAGTATGCGCGATGCCCTGAGCCTGACCGATCAGGCCATTGCCTTTGGCAATCAGAAGCTGTCGGCCAGTGATGTCAGTAATATGCTCGGCACCATTGATCAGCGGGACATCGAGCGCATCGTGAATGCACTCGTTGAAGGTGACGGCCCCGCCTTGCTGGCGGAAATCAGCCGGATTTCGGACTTTGCGCCGGATTACAGTGTGATCCTTGCCGATCTGCTCTCGCTCTTTCACCGGGTCACCATGGAGCAGGTGGTGCCGGGCAGTGCCGACAACGCTCTCGGTGATGCCGAGCAGGTCCAGGCCCTGGCCCGTAAGCTCAGCGCCGAAGACGCGCAGCTTTTCTATCAGTCGGCGCTTATCGGCCGGAAAGACCTGACCATTACGCCCGATGCCCGGATGGGTTTTGAAATGACCCTGCTCCGGATGCTTGCCTTTCGCCCCGGCGCTGACCGGCGGGAGCCGCCTGCCATAAGCTCCGGCGGTCAGTCTGCGGCCTCCGAGCCACGGGATGAGCCCGACCCGGCGCCGACTCCGCAGATAGAGCAAAAACAGCCGCAACCTGAGCCTGAAGCCCAGGACGAGGCTCCGCCCGTGGCGGAAGAGGATGCGTCCTGGCTGGCGAGTCTGGATGCCCAGGCTGAGGCGACCGGAGAATATGAAGAGAACCATCCTTTAAGCGATGAGGCTCCTGTTACAGAAGAGCCAGCGCCTGAGGTTGCCGCCGAGCCAGCTGTTCAGCCTGCCCCGGCTCCGGCCCCCGTCTTTGCAGAGCCTCAACCAGAGCCTGAGTCAGCGGCCGAAACTGCCCCTGAACCTGAGGGCGAGTTTGTCTGGCACCGCGATTTCCGGAGTCTTGGCATTGTTGGTATGCCCGGAAACCTTGCGAGTCACGGCGCCATGTCGCGGGATGGCGATACCATTATCCTGACCATTGATGAGGGCCACGCCAGGCTGTTGAACAGCCGGCACGAGGAAAAGATCCTGGCTGCCTTGAGAAACCGCTTTGGCGACTCCATTCAGTTACGTATAGAGCAGGGCGATACGGGGCCGCATACACCGGCGGCCTATGAGGAACGGCAGCGAAAGGCTCGCCAGGAAGCGGCGGAAGCGTCCATTCGCAAGGATCCGGTCGTACAATCTATCGTTGAACGATTTGAGGCCCGGGTCGTCGAAGAAAGTATCCGGCCGACCGACACCAGGCCAGAGACAAGCAGGAGATAGGATATGATGAATAATATGGGCGATATGATGAAAAAAGCCCAGAAAATGCAGGAAGAGATGCAGAAGGCCCAGGAAGAGATCGCCAAGGCAGAAGTGACTGGCGAAGCCGGTGCCGGTCTGGTCAAAGTCACCATGAATGGTCGACACGACGTTCGTAAAGTCGACATCGACCCATCCCTGATGACCGAGGAAAAGGACATTCTGGAAGATCTTCTGGCCGCCGCGGTGAACGATGCCGTCCGGCGGGTCGAGGAAAATCAGAAGGAGAAAATGTCCGGTATGATGTCGGGCATGGGTCTGCCGCCCGGTTTCAAGATGCCGTTCTGAATTTCATCCTGCAGTCGTTTGAGGACCTTTCATGGCGTTCAGCCCGCTGGTTGATGAGCTTGTAGAATCCCTTCGTTGCCTGCCTGGTGTTGGCCAGAAAACTGCCCAGCGCATGGCTTTCCATTTGCTGGAGCGTGGCCGTTCCGGCGGCACCCGTCTTTCCGAGGCGCTGAGCCAGGCCATGAACGGTGTCCGGCGCTGCGACAGCTGCCAGAACTTTGCCGATACCGAAATCTGCGGCATCTGTGAAAATCCACAGCGGCGTACCGGCACCCTGTGTGTGGTGGAAAGTCCCTCGGATCTTCTGGCGATTGAGCAGGCGGGTGATTACCGGGGCGGCTATTTCGTCTTGATGGGGCACCTGTCACCCATTGATGGCGTGGGGCCTGAAGAAATTGGCATTGAACGTCTGCTCAGAAGAATTCGCGACGAGGGCGTGACAGAATTGATTCTGGCTACCAACCCTACCGTGGAAGGCGAGGCTACCGCCCACTACATAGCCGACCGTCTTGATGGCCAGGAGATCCTGATTACCCGGCTGGCCCATGGCATTCCGGTTGGTGGCGAGCTGGGCTATGTTGACGGATTTACCCTGACTCACGCATTCCGCGGCCGCAAGCCGCTCTCCGATTGAACCAGACCGAATAACCCTACCAGGCACGTTTATGGATATTTCTGCCCAGGCCGCTGCGGCTGTTGACGTTCCCCCGGCTCCGGCCAGCATTCATTGGGTCCGGGAGCCGGAGGCGCTGGACCAGTGGCTGGATCGCGCACCGGGTAAGCCTCTGGCTCTGGACACGGAATTCGAAAGGGTAAACACCTTTTACCCGATACCGGGACTGGTTCAGCTGGGTCTCGACGGCGAGTTCTGCCTGGTGGACCCTTCCGTTGCCGAACAATCCCGACGTTTTCGGGACATCCTGGCGGATCCCAATACCCCAAAGCTCCTGTACGCCATGAGCGAAGACCTGGAACTGTTTCGTCAGTGGCTCAACATTCGGCCTGCCGGTGTGATTGACCTCCAAATCGGTGCCGCAATGGCTGGGGCCGGGTTTTCCCTCGGTTACGCGAAGCTGGTGGAAACCCTGTTCGGCGAGACCCTGGACAAGTCCGCCACCCGCTCTGACTGGCTTGCAAGACCACTGAGCGAAGCCCAGCAACGCTACGCGATTGACGATATCCGTTTTCTGGAGCCAATGTACCAGTGGGTCAGCGGATTGTTGCGTGATCGAGGACTGGAGGAGGCCCTGGTTGAGGAATCGGCTCGCTTTGCCGATGAGCTGGCGGGGCAGGAAGATCCGGATAACCATTACCTGAAACTGCGGGGTGGCTGGACGCTTTCGGCTCAGCAACAAGGAGTACTCAGGGAATTGGTTCGTTGGCGTGAACTGGAATGTCAGCGGCGGGACCGGCCCAGGAACCGGGTGCTGGCGGATGCGTTACTGATTGCCATTGCGGAAAGGCTCCCAGGCTCCCTGAAGGAGCTTTCCAACATTCAGGGCGTACCCTCCGGGGCAGTCCGTCGGTACGGCGATACCCTCATTGAACTTGTTAGCCGGGGATCGACCGCGGATAATTCGTCTCTTGAGAGGATCGCGCCACCCTTGTCACGGGATCAGCAGGGGTTCTTTAAACAGTTAAAGCGTCTTTTCAGGAAGGCAGCGGAAGACGCTGATATTCCAATGGAATTGCTGGCGCCCAGAAAGCGTCTTGAGAAGGTTGTGCAGCATCCCGATCTGGCGGAGCATGAATTTTTCCAGGGTTGGCGGGCGCAGATTCTCGCGCCGGTTCGCGCTGATATCGAGGAATTACTGAAGTCATGAAAGAGCGTGAATTTGTCTCTGTTTTCCGGAGCAGCAAAAAGAATGACACCTACCTTTTTGTTCGCCGCGGGCAGAAATGGGAGGAGCTTCCCGAGAGCCTCCGGGGTATTTTTGGCCAGCCGGTTCATTCCATGGATCTGGTAATGACACCGGATCGGAAGCTGGCGAGAACCACCGGGAAGCAGGTACTGGAAGCCATCGAGGATAAGGACTTCTTCCTGCAGATGCCGGAAGAGCAGGAAGGCTACGTGGTCGACTTCAAACGCAAGCTGGATCAGGGTAACCCATGATTGCGCAGGTGCCGTTCTGGCAGCGTAAGCGCCTGCACGAGATGACGCCCGGGGAATGGGAGTCTCTCTGCGACGGTTGTGGCAAATGTTGCCTGAACAAACTGGAAGACGAAGACACCGGTGAGGTTTATCACACCGACCTGGTGTGTCGTTACATGGACGAGGACACCTGCCAGTGCACTGTTTACGAAGAACGGCTGCAGAAAGTGCCGGGCTGCACGGTGCTGACACCGGATACCGTCAGCGACTACCATTGGTTGCCGTATACTTGCGCCTACCGGACTTTGGCTGAAGACCGGCCGCTGGCCGACTGGCATCCTCTTCGAAGTGGGGATCCGGATTCGGTGCACGAGGCCGGCGTTTCGATCCGTCACAAGGTGATGTCAGAGGACCGCGTGCCGGAAGAAGACTGGGAAGAACACATCATTCACTGGATCCTGTAATGATTGATACTGATGCACAACTGGCCTACGGGATTTTCTGGGCCGCCTACGCCATTGCCTTTGTCGTGTTCTTTTACATGATGAAGAGCCTGGTCCGTTTCCTGCCATTTTACGGGGTGCGGACGCTGATTCTTGCAGCCCTGGTGGCTTTGCTGCTTACCCCGGTTGAATCGCCGGATCTGGCCGGCTGGTGGATTCCGGCCTGGCTGTTTGGCGGTTACGAAATGATTCTTGGTGACGCGGATGCTTCAGGCCGGGCCCTGTTCAATCTTGGTCTGGCCGGCATGGTGATGCTGCTGGTCTGGGTACTGGATCTGGTTCGCTACCGTCTTGTTCGTAAGTAACGCAGAAAAATAAAAGAAGAAAAGGATGGATGCCTTGAGAGAGATGATATCGAGATGGTTTGGCCTGTTTGCGGTTTGCCTCGCGCTCAGCCTGCCTGCCGGGCTCAGCGCCCAGGAAAGTGATGACGTCCAACTGCCAGAACAGTCGGACGTGCGGATCATTGTCGACATCTCGGGGTCCATGAAAGACACCGACCCGGAAAATCTGCGGCAGCCTGCCGTTCGACTGCTCGCCCGGCTGTTGCCGGAGGGAGCCACCGCCGGTGTCTGGACCTTTGGGCAGTACGTGAACATGCTGGTGCCGCACCGGGAAGTAACCGACGCCTGGCGCGACATGGCCATCCAGCGCTCGGCGCAGATCAATTCGGTGGCCCTCAGAACCAATCTTGGTGCGGCTATTGAAACGGCCAGCGATGACTATTTCACTGACGGCGAGTTGAGCCAGACCCATTTTATCCTTCTAACTGATGGCAAGGTTGATATCTCCGACGATCCGGCGGCCAATACGGCAGAGGAAAACCGGATTCTGGACACGATTGTTGCGGATCTCATCGAACGGGGCGCCACGTTCCACCCGGTGGCTTTGTCTGAGGCTGCCGATACCGACTTTCTGAAAGCCCTGGCGACCGAATCCGGCGGCCGTTTCCAGGTGGCCGATACGGCGGATGCCCTGAATCTGGCGTTCCTGCAGGCACTGAACACAGCCGTCCCCCAGGAGCAAATTCCCATTGAGGGCAATGGTTTCACCGTCGACGAGGGCGTTCGTGAATTTACCGCCCTGATTTTCTGGGGCGAGTCGGAAACCTCCGCTACACGAGAGCTTGCACTGGTGCGCCCTGACGACCAGATCGTTGACCTTGAGGAATTCCCTGATAACGTCCGTTGGGCCCGGGAAGCCGGCTATGATCTGATTACCGTCAATGAGCCGTTGGCCGGAGAATGGCGTATCAATGGCGAACTGGGTGAGGGCAGCCGGGTAACGGTGGTCAGCGATCTGAGGATGGTAGTGAATCCTCTGCCGCCCACGTTTACGGCAGAGGAGCCGCTCAATATCCGGGTTGGCTTTTTCGAGGAAAAAGAGAAAATTACCAACCCGGACTTCCTGAGCGTAATTGAGGTCAGCCTCAGCATCACCTCGGAAGATGGCAGGAGCGGAACCAAGGTTTTGTCCGGTGAGCAGCCGCCAGAAGATGGCACCTACCGGGATACCGTGAGTCGGTTGCCAGCCGCGGGCCTCTACACCGTTGATGTGGTTGCCGACGGCCAGACCTTCAGCCGCAAGTTCAGTGCTACCGTCGGGTTCACGGTACCCGAAGGGTCAGAGCCTGCCGATCAGCCGGCTGAACTGCTGGAGCCTGAGGTAACAGAACCAGCGCCCGCAACCGAGCAGCCTGAACCGGAGCCGCCAGTATCCGAGCCGGAGCAATCCGAGCCCGAACCGGCGATTGCATCGCCCATCGACGTGAGCCAGGCCGAGGAGCCAGAGCCGACTGCCGAAGAGCCTGAACCGGCACCTGAAGAGCCGGAAGAAGCGGATAGCGCCTTTGCCGTGCCTTTGTGGATAGTCGGCGCAGCGGGTGGCGGTTTAGTGGTGATTGGCGGCCTGGTGTGGTTTGCACTTCGCCAGCGGAAGCAACGCCAGCAGGAGCAGGCGGAGGCCGCCGCCGAGCGCGAAACGCTTGAGGATCTTCAGGAGGAGCCGGAACCGGAGCCGGAGCCTGTTATGGAGCCGGAAGAAAATGCCGAAGACGAAGAGATTCCAAAGGTCACGGAGGAAGCATCTGAGGACGATATGTCCGAACTGGAGGCCGTGATTGATGAGCATGAGGCCACTCTGAAGGCGGAGGACGAAGCGCTTTCGGAACCCGAAGTGGAACCCGCCGAAGCGCCGGAAGAGGAGATCCCGGTAGCGGATACACCGGTGGAGGAAGAGCCTGCGGATATGGAAGAGGATATCCCGGAGCTGGAAGATGTCGCCGATGCCTCCGACGCCGATACGCCGGAAGAAGATGACGAGGAGGAATTCGGGCTGGAGGATTTCGATCTGTCCGAGTTCGACGATTTACCCGATTATGATCAGGACGAGTCCGGACTGCCCGAAGACGATCCGAAAAAGAAACCTGATCAGAAAGACCAGAAAAAGTAACCAACAGGAACCAGAGCATGAAGTTTACCGGTACCGAGAAGTACGTAGCCACCGATGACCTGCAAATGGCCGTCAACGCAGCAATTGCGCTTCAGCGCCCGCTGTTGATCAAGGGCGAGCCGGGCACCGGGAAAACCCTGCTGGCGGAGGAAATGGCCGCTGGTCTGGGTATGAGGCTGATTCCCTGGCACATCAAGTCCACCACCAAGGCCCAGCAGGGCCTGTATGAGTACGATGCGGTTTCCCGTCTGAGGGACTCCCAGCTGGGTGATGAAAAGGTCAAGGACATCGGCAACTACATCGTCAAGGGCAAGCTCTGGGAGGCCTTTGAAGCCGACGAGCAGGTGGTTCTGCTGATCGACGAGATCGACAAGGCAGACATCGAATTCCCGAACGACCTCCTGCTGGAACTCGACCGGATGGAGTTCTTTGTCTATGAGACTCAGAAGTTGGTTAAGGCAAAGAAACGCCCGATCGTGGTGATCACCAGTAACAACGAGAAGGAACTGCCGGATGCGTTCCTGCGTCGCTGTTTCTTCCACTACATCAGCTTCCCGGACCATGACACCATGCAGAATATCGTGGATGTGCATTTCCCGGGCTTGCAGCAGCAAATCGTTCGCGATGCCCTGGAAGTCTTCTTCGATGTGCGCAAGGTCCCGGGGCTGAAGAAGAAACCGTCCACCTCGGAGCTGATTGACTGGCTGAAACTGCTGATGGCTGACGAGCTGTCGGCGAAAATGTTGCAGGAGAAAGATACCAGCTCGGCGTTGCCACCTCTGTACGGTGCCCTGGTGAAGAACGAGCAGGATGTGCACCTGCTGCAGAAGCTCGCCTTCATGGCCCGTCGCCGCAGTTGATTCTCGGCAAGATCATTGGCAAGAGTCACGTTTTATGTTGATTGATTTTTTTCTTGAAGTCCGGCGCGCACGGGTGCCGGCCAGTCTGAGGGAGTTTCTGGATCTTCTGGAAGCCCTTCAGCAGCGGCTCGCCTTTGCGGATATGGAGGAATTCTATTACCTGTCCCGTCTTTGCCTGGTCAAGGACGAGCGCCACTTCGACAAGTTTGACCGCGCCTTCCAGGCCTACTTTGAAGGTATCGAGAATCTCGACGACCTGCTGGAGGCTCTGATTCCGGACGACTGGTTGCGGGCCGAGTTCGAGAAGCACCTGTCCGAGGAAGAGAAAGCCAAGATAGACTCTCTGGGTGGCCTCGAGGAGCTGATCGAGACTTTCAAGAAGCGGATGGAAGAGCAGGAGGAGCGCCACGCCGGCGGCAACAAATGGATCGGCACCGGCGGCACCTCACCATTCGGAGCCAACGGCTACAACCCGGAAGGCTTCCGGATCGGCCAGAAGAAAGGCCGCCACGGCCGGGCCGTGAAGGTCTGGGAAAAGCGCGAGTTCAAGGATCTGGACGACAGCGTCACCCTTGGCATCCGCAATATCAAGGTGGCGTTGCGCCGGTTAAGGAAGTTCGCCCGCCAGGGTGCGGCGGATCAGCTGGACATGGACGATACGATCCGCTCGACGGCCCGCAATGCCGGCTACCTGGATCTGAAAATGGTGCCCGAACGCCACAATGCGGTGAAGGTGCTGATTTTCTTCGATGTGGGTGGATCCATGGACCCCCACGTTCGTGTGTGTGAAGAGTTGTTCTCGGCGGCACGGCTTGAGTTCAAACATATGGAGTATTTTTACTTCCACAATTTCGTCTATGAAAGTGTCTGGAAGAACAATATTCGCCGGATGAATGAAACCACCAGCACCTGGGACATTCTTCACAAGTACACGCCCGACTACAAAGTAATCTTTGTCGGCGACGCGACCATGGCGCCCTATGAAATCTCTCATCCCGGTGGCTCAATCGAACACTGGAATGAGGAAGCAGGCGCCACATGGTTCCAGCGCATAACCGAGCATTTCCGTAAGGTTGTGTGGATCAATCCCCTCCCGGAGAGTTACTGGGGTAGCGGTGGTTCGTTGGGCATGACCAAACAGCTCGTTAACGATCACATGTACCCGTTAACCGTTGAAGGCCTTGAATCGGCCATGAAGCAGCTGAGTAAATAAAAAAAGCCGATGCGGTTGAGGGCATCGGCAAAGCTCGGCATATCAAGCGGGTT
>CAZFQI010000091.1:0-13765 GCA_964520755.1 uncultured Marinobacter sp.
TATCAAACTGCATCAATGCCGGCTTGAGCGCGGGATCTGCGTCTTGGCGCTCCATAGCGTTGGCTCCCTTGAAGTATTACCCGCCCTGGCGAAAGCGTTGAATAAAGGCTTCAGACTCCGCGATTGACTGTTCCATATTGCGAATCAGGGAATCCACATCCTGACGGATGCTCACCAGTTCGTTTTCCAGCGAACCGATCGCCTGAGCATTCAGATTATGCTTAAGGTACAGCACCTGATCCTCAAATGCCTGCAACACTGGCTCCATCCTGTCCTCGGCATCGTGCATCCGGCTGATCAGTTGGCCGTATTGAACGCGGGTCTCTTTCAGCTGCCGTTCACTGCTGCGGCGCAGTGATGCGCTCTCGTACAGGCTGAGTTCGTCCTCCCATTCATCGAACAGGTCCTCGGCGACTTCTTCTACCTTGTCGATCTGGCCCCGCACCTCTTCGGCACTCGACAGGCTGTCTTCGTAGGCATCGCTGATTTCGGCGTATTGTTCTTTGAGCTCGGTGTCAGGCGTGTCCACCACACTCTGGAAACGCTCAAGCGACGAACGGAAGGTTTTCTGGGCGTCGCTTTGGCTGTCCCGGGCATCTTCGACCCGATCCACCAGGATGTCCCGCTTTTCATACCCGAATTTTTCCATGGTTTTGTAGTACACCGTGGAACACCCGCTGAGGAGCATAGTGCTGACCAACAGCAACCAGAAACGCTGGACGATGGTTTGTGTTACCGGATGGTCGGTTGCGGGTCTGGGCATAGGGGCGTCTCCGGTTGCATGCTAATCAGAGAAGTGAAGCATGGGGATGAACCGCTGACAAGCACGGATTCGGCTCCTTTTTGCTGGAGCGCTAAATGATAAACCCCGGTAAAAGCCGGGGTTTGTCGGTTCAACCAAAGCCGTGGACTGTGGCTACTTCTTCAGCCCCATCTCCTCGATTGAAATCTCCCGCATCTTGAACTTCTGGATCTTCCCGGTAACGGTCATCGGGAATTCATCCACGAACTTGTAGTTTTTGGGGATCTTGAAGTGGGCGATCTTGCCCTTGCAGAAGGCCTGCAGGTCCTCTGCGGTTACTGGCGCCGCGTCTGGAGCCAGTTTCACCCAGGCAATCAGCTCTTCGCCGTATTTGTCATCGGGAATGCCGGTAACCTGCACTTCCTCGATGGCGGGGTGGGTGTAGAGGAACTCTTCGATTTCTTTCGGGTAGATGTTCTCACCGCCGCGGATGACCATATCCTTGATGCGGCCAACGATCTGGATGTAGCCGTCTTCGTCCATGGTGGCCAGGTCGCCGGTGTGCATCCAGCCGGCGTCGTCGATGGCTTCGCGGGTTTTCTCTTCGTTGTTCCAGTACTTCAGCATCACGCTGTAGCCACGGGTGCACAGCTCGCCGATCTCGCCACGCGGGACCACGTTGCCGGTGCCCGGATCCACGATCTTGGTTTCCAGATGGGGCTGGGTGCGGCCCACGGTGGTCACCTGCTTCTCGAACGGGTCCAGGGAGCTGGTCTGGGTGGAAACCGGGCTGGTCTCGGTCATGCCGTAGGCAATCTGAACCTCTTTCATGTTCATCTTGCCGTTGACCTTCTTCATCACCTCTGCCGGGCAGATGGAGCCAGCCATGATGCCGGTGCGCAGGCTGGAGAGGTCGTAGGTTTCGAACTCCGGTTCGGCCAGTTCGGCGATGAACATGGTGGGCACGCCATACAGGGCGGTCGCTTTTTCCTGGTGCACGGCCTGGAGCACGGATTTCGGCTCAAAGCCCTCACCCGGGTAGATCATGGTGGAGCCGTGAGTGATACAGCCGAGGTTACCCATCACCATGCCGAAGCAGTGGTAGAGGGGCACCGGAATGACGAGGCGGTCTTTCTCGGTCAGAAGCTGACTCTCAGCCACAAAATAGCCGTTGTTCAGGATATTGTGATGGGTCAGTGTGGCGCCCTTCGGGTTGCCGGTGGTGCCGGAGGTAAACTGAATGTTGATGGGGTCATCAAACTGCAGCTGATTCTGGCGCTGCTCCAGATCAGCTTGTGAAACATCGCTGGCGAAACCGAGAAACTCTTTCCAGGTCCGCATGCCGTCGTGCTTGTCTTCGTGCACGTTAATTACGGTTCGCAGTTCGGGCACGTGGTCGGCTTTGAGTTTGCCGGGCGCGCTGCGCTTCAGCTCCGGGGCGAGCTCATAAATCATCTCTCGGTAGTTGGAGGCCTTGAAGCTGTCTGCTGTTACCAGAACGGTGATGCCCGCCAGGTTCAGCGCGTACTGCAGTTCATGCACCCCGTAGGCCGGATTGATGTTGACGAGAATCGCGCCAATCTTGGCCGTTGCGAATTGGGTAACGGTCCACTCATAGCGGTTCGGGGACCAGATACCCACCCGGTCTCCACGTTTCACGCCGATGGCCATGAAGGCCCGGGCAGCTTCATCAACTTTTTCAACGAATTCTTTGTAGGTCCAGCGAATGTCCTGGTGCAGGCACACGAGGGCTTCGGTGTCCGGGTATTTCTCCGCGGTGCGATCGAGCATATCGCCGATGGTCATGCCCAGCAGGGGTTTTGCCGCGGTTCCACTGGTGTAGCTTGGTAGAGTCTTGCTCATATCTCTGCCTCCATTGTTTTTGTATTCGACGGCGAGCAGGGGTGTTTACCTGCTAGCGACTCTGATTGTGATACTCGGGATTAGGTTGCATATCGCTGGCAATCGCCACGCGGTTGGACATGTTATAGAAGCCGATCAGGTTGCTCAGGTCCCAGATGCCGCGGTCGCTGAGACCGGCATCCCGCAGGGCCTGGATGTCGTCTTCGGTGACGGTGGCCGGCGAGCGGGTAAGGTGGGACGCAAAATCCAGCATGGCTCGCTGGCGCTTGTCGAGCTTGGCGCTGCGGTAGTTCATCACCATGTGCTCACCCAACTGGGGATCGCCGCTCAGCACCCGCACGGCGGCGCCGTGGGCCACCAGGCAGTAGAAGCATTTGTTCTCCGAGGAGACCACCACGGCCACCATTTCCCGCTCCAGTTTGGAGAGTTCACCTTCGCCGAGCATGAGCTCGTTATAGAGCCGGGTGAAGCCGTCCAGTTGCTTCAGATTCTGGCTGTAGGCGGTGAGTACGTTCGGGATCATGCCCAGCTTTTCCTGGCAGATCTGGAAGTACTTCTGGGTGTCTTCCGGCATGTCGCTGATTTCGGGAATTGGCAGATCCAGTGCGACCACATTCTTATTGCTCATGACTACTCCTGTTTTTAACAGTTACCGCCTAGTGCCTGGCCGACTTTGGATCCGTTGTGGCGGTTCAGCTGGCCGCAGATCCAGTCGCCTGTGGCGACAAGCTTTTCAAGATCGACGCCGGTTTTGATGCCAAGGCCGTTAAGCAGGTATAGCACGTCTTCGGTGGCGACGTTGCCCGAGGCGCCTTTGGCGTAGGGACAGCCGCCGAGGCCGGCCACGGAGGCATCGATAACGCTGACGCCTTCTTCCAGCACCGCATACAGGTTGGCCAGTGCCTGGCCATAGGTGTCGTGGAAGTGGGCGGCCAGTTTTTCCATGGGCACGTGGGCGGCGACGGCTTCGAGCATACGCTTGGCTTTGATGGGTGTGCCTACGCCAATGGTGTCGCCCAGGGAGATTTCGTGGCAGCCCATGTCGTACAGGGCTTTGGCCACGGTGGCGACCTGTTCCGGGGCGATGTCACCTTCGTAAGGGCAACCCATCACGGTGGAGACGTAGCCGCGCACGGGGATGCCGTGCTTGCGGGCTTCTTCCACCACCGGGGCGAAGCGCTCGAGGCTTTCGGCGATGGTGCAGTTGATGTTCTTTTTGGTGAAGGACTCGGACGCCGCGCCAAAGACCGCCACTTCGTCGGCCTTCGCCGCCAGTGCCCCTTCAAACCCTTTCAGGTTCGGGGTGAGGGCGGAGTAGCGAACGCCAGCCTTGCGGTTGATGCCGGCCATCACCTCAGCGGCGTCGCCCATCTGTGGCACCCATTTCGGGGACACGAAGCTGGCGGCCTCGATGTGGCTCAGGCCGCTGTCTGCCAGGCGGTCAATTAGCCCGGTTTTGATGGCGGTGGCGATCACCGGGCCGGGCTCGTTCTGGAGTCCGTCCCGGGGGCTCATCTCAACCAGGCGAACCTGTTTGGGAAAGGCCATCAGCCTGCCTCCTCTTCAGTTACTTCAATGGCAATCAGTTCGGCGCCTTCGGAGACCTGGTCGCCTTCGGCGAAGAAGATTTCGGTGACAACGCCGTCGGCCGGGGCCTTGATGGCGTGTTCCATTTTCATGGCTTCCATGATTACCAGGCTCTGGCCGGCGGTGACCTTGTCGCCGACTTTCGCCTGTACGGCGACGATGGCCCCGTTCATGGGCGCGGCCAGGCTGCCTTCGCCGGCCATTTCCTCGAAGCCGTAGCTTTCCTTGTACACCGTGCAGTTGAAGGTGTCGCCCTCATAGAACAGCACCAGCTGGTCGTTGTGCAGGTTGCCGTGGATGCTGATGCGGTGGCCGTTGATGACCGCCTGCAGATAATCGTCGTCCAGGCGGGCGGTGAGGTTGTAGACGCTGTCGCCCACATACACCTGATAACGGTCATCCCGCTCCAGTACCTTGAGGTCGTGAATCTCTTCACCCACCTGCAGTTGCAGTGGCTGGGCGTATTCGGAGTTCATGCGCCAGCTGTTCTGGCGGCCGAACGGCGACCATGGATCAGTGCTGATCACTTCCCGGGATTTACGTTGTTCCAGTACGAAGCCGGCGGCCAATACCAGGGCTTTGTGGGTATCCAGCCGGGATTTCGGGAACAGCAGTTCCCGGTGATCTTCGATAAAGCCGGTGGTCAGGTCCGCTTCCCGGAACGGCTGGGCGTCGGCCAGGGCGTGCAGGAACCGGATGTTGGTCTTCACGCCGGCGATGCGGTAGTGCTCCAGGGCCTGGACCATGCGGTTGATGGCCTGATCCCGGGTTTCGTCCCACACGATCAGCTTGGCGATCATCGGGTCGTAGTGGATGCTGATGTCGTCGCCTTCGGTCACACCGGTGTCCACCCGCACATGGGCGCTTTCATCCGGGGTGCTCAGGTAGCGCAGGTTGCCGGTGGCGGGCAGGAAGTCCTGGTCCGGGTCTTCGGCGTAGATACGCGCTTCCAGGGCGTGGCCCCGGGTTTTCACCTGGGACTGCTCCAGCGGCAGGGGCTCGCCCCAGGCCACTTTCAGCTGCCATTCCACCAGATCCTGGCCGGTGACCATTTCGGTTACCGGGTGCTCTACCTGCAGGCGGGTGTTCATTTCCATGAAGAAGAAGGAACCGTCCACGTCGTACAGGAACTCGACGGTACCGGCGCCTACGTAGTTAATGGCCTGGGCGGCTTTTACGGCTGCTTCGCCCATGGCTTTGCGAGTGTCGTCGCTCAGGCCCGGGGCCGGGGCTTCTTCCAGAACTTTCTGGTGGCGGCGCTGCACGGAGCAGTCACGCTCGGCCAGGTACACGCCCTTGCCATCCTTGTCGCAGAAGACCTGAATTTCCACGTGCCGTGGCTGGGTCAGATAGCGTTCGATCAGCATGTCCGGGTTGCCGAAGGCGTTCTTCGATTCCCGCTTGGCCGCGGCCAGCGCGTCGTCAAAGTCTTCCATACGCTCGACAACGCGCATGCCCTTGCCACCACCACCGGCGACCGCCTTGAGTAGCAGCGGGAAGCCGCACTTTTCGGCCTCGGCGCGAAGGGTTTCTGCGGACTGGTCGTCGCCGTGGTAGCCCGGCACCAGGGGTACGCCGGCCTTTTCCATGATGGCCTTGGCCGCGGACTTTGAGCCCATGGCGGCAATGGCCGAGGAGGGCGGGCCAATAAAGACAATATTGTTGGCTTCACAGGCTTCGGCAAAGCCGGTGTTTTCCGAGAGGAAACCGTAGCCCGGGTGAACGGCCTGAGCGCCGCTTTTCTTGGCAATCTCGATGATCTTTTCAGCCCGCAGGTAGCTCTCAGAGCTGGGCGCGGGGCCGATGTGGAAGGCTTCGTCGGCCATGGCCACGTGCCGTGCATTGGCGTCGGCCTCGGAATAGACAGCGACGACGCGAATGCCCATGCGGTGGGCAGTTTGTATGATCCGGCAGGCGATTTCGCCCCGGTTGGCGATCAGTATTTTGCTGAACATTGTTATTCTTCCTCCGGAACCCAGTTGGCCTTGCGCTTGTTCAGGAAGGCGCTGAGCCCTTCCTGCCCTTCTTCACCCACCCGGATATCCGCGATGCGGTGTGCGGTGTCGTCAATCACGTCGTCGTTGATGGGCTTGTGGCTGACAGCAAATACCAGATCCTTGGCCGCTTTCATGGCCCCGGGCCCGTTCGTGGCCAGTTGCTGGAGCATGTCGTTGCAGCGGGCTTCCATGGCGTCGACATCGTCACAGACGATGTGCACAAGGCCGTATTCCTGGGCCTGATTTGCGGTAAACACTTCGGCAGAGATGAAATACCGCCGGGCCTGGCGCTCGCCGATGGCGCGCACCACGTAGGGGCTGATCACGGCTGGAATCAGGCCGAGCTTCACTTCGCTGAGGCAGAAACTGGACTTTTCGGTGGCAATGACGATGTCGCAGCAGGCGGCAAGGCCTACGGCACCACCGAAGGCAGCGCCCTGAACCAGGCCGATCACCGGCTTGGACAGGTGGTTGAGAACGTTCATCAGCCGCGCCAGTTCCCGGGAATCGTCCAGGTTCTCCTGGCGCGTGTTCTCGGCCATGCGGCGCATCCAGCCAAGGTCGGCGCCCGCGGAGAAGTGCTTGCCTTCGGAGCGCAGGATAACGACCTTCACGCTGTTGTCGGCATTCACCTCGGTGAGAGTGGTGATCAGCTGCTGGATGATCACGTCATCGAAGGCGTTGCGCTTGTCGGGGCGGTTGAGAACCACCTCGGCAATGCCTTCGGACCGGTGTCTGAGCAGGACTGCGGATTCGTTGTCTGTCATGTCATTCTCCCCGATTACATCCGGAACACGCCGAAGCGTGTTGGCTTGGCGGGTCGGTTAAGGGTGGCAGACAGGCTCAGGGCAACCACTTCCCGGGTCTGGGCCGGGTCGATGACGCCGTCGTCCCAGAGGCGGGCGCTGGCGTAGTAGGGGTGGCCCTGGTGTTCGTAGGTGTCGATGATCGGCTTCTTGAATTCAGCCTCTTCCTCGGCGCTCCATTCCTGGCCCTTGCGCTCCATGCCTTCACGGCGAACGGTGGCCATCACGCCGGCGGCCTGCTCGCCACCCATTACGGAGATACGGGCGTTTGGCCACATCCACAGGAAGTCGGGGCTGTAGGCGCGGCCGCACATGCCGTAGTTGCCCGCTCCGAAAGAGCCACCGATCAGTACGGTGATCTTGGGCACGTTGGCACAGGCCACCGCCATAACCATCTTGGCGCCGTGCTTGGCGATGCCTTCGGATTCGTATTTCTGGCCAACCATGAAGCCGGTGATGTTCTGCAGGAACAGCAGCGGGATGTTGCGCTGGCAGCATAATTCGACGAAGTGGGCGCCTTTCTGGGCGGCTTCGCTGAACAGAATGCCATTGTTGGCGATGATGCCTACCGGGTAGCCGTGGATATGGGCGAAGCCGGTAACCAGGGTCTGACCGTAATAGCGTTTGAATTCGTCAAACTCGGAGCCGTCGACGGTGCGGGCGATCACGTCGCGCACGTCAAACTGTTTGCGCAGGTCGGTGCCGACGATGCCGTAGATTTCTTCGGCGTCGTACAGCGGAGCCCTGGGCTTGCGGATTTCCACGTCGGTGGGCTTGCGACGGTTCAGGTTGGAGACGCTGCGCCGTGCGATTTCGAGGGCGTGGGCATCGTTTTCGGCATAATGGTCGGCAACGCCAGAGATTTTACAGTGTACGTCGGCGCCACCGAGGTCTTCGGCGGTTACTACTTCACCGGTGGCGGCTTTTACCAGCGGCGGGCCGGCCAGGAAGATGGTGCCCTGGTTGCGGACGATGATGGATTCGTCCGCCATGGCGGGCACGTAGGCGCCACCGGCGGTGCACAGGCCCATAACGACGGCAATCTGGGGGATGTCGTCGGCAGACATGCGGGCCTGGTTGTAGAAGATGCGGCCGAAGTGGTCGCGGTCCGGGAAGACTTCGTCCTGCCGTGGCAGGTTGGCGCCGCCCGAGTCTACGAGGTAGATGCAGGGCAGGCGGTTCTGCAGGGCGATTTCCTGGGCGCGCAGGTGTTTTTTCACCGTCAACGGGTAGTAGCTGCCACCTTTAACGGTGGCGTCGTTGGCGATGATCATGCATTCGGTGCCGGAGACGCGGCCCACGCCGGCGATCACGCCAGCTGCAGGGACTTCTTCGCCATAGACGTTGTAGGCGGCAAACTGGCCGATTTCCAGGAAGGGGGAGCCGTCGTCCAGGAGGCGGTTGATGCGCTCGCGGGGGAGCAGCTTGCCACGGTCGGTGTGGCGCTTCTGGTAGTCGGGACCGCCGCCTTGCTGGATGGTGGAAACTTTGTCCCGCAGGTCGGCTACGGCCTGGGCCATGGATTCCTGGTTGGCCTGGAACTCTTCGGACCGCGGATTGATTTTGCTTTGGAGTATGGTCATTTTCCCTGCCTTCTTATTCGGGGGCATCCGGGCGTGACGGGTGTTCCTCCCGGGAAACGCTACGAGCACGTCCATGTGCGCTTGACTGCGGCCATCCATGGCCGCAGACATTCCCGGGAGGAACACCCGCCACGCCCTCGGCGTACCGAGGGAGTTATCTTCCGTAAATCGATGTGATCAGCGGCTGTTTAATTGTTCAGGTACAGCTCGCGACCGATCAGCATCCGACGAATCTCGGACGTTCCGGCACCGATTTCATACAGTTTGGCGTCGCGCAGCAGGCGGCCTGTCGGGTATTCGTTGATGTAGCCATTACCGCCGAGCAGCTGGATGGCGTCCAGGGCGATTTTGGTGGCCATTTCGGCGGAGTAGAGAATCGCGCCGGCTGCGTCTTTACGGGTGGTTTCCGCGCCGCGGTCGGCGGACATGGCAACCATGTAGACGTAGGATTTTGCGGTGTTCATCCAGGTGTACATGTCGGCGACTTTGCCCTGTACCAGTTCGAATTCGCCGATGGCCTGGCCGAACTGTTTGCGCTCGCGGATGTAGGGAACCGTTACGTCCATGGCTGCCTGCATAATGCCCAAAGGACCGCCGGAAAGAACCAGGCGCTCGTAATCAAGGCCGCTCATGAGGACTTTGGCGCCGTTGCCAACACCGCCGAGGACGTTTTCCTTGGGTACCTGGCAGTCCTGGAAAACCAGTTCACAGGTGTTGGAGCCGCGCATGCCGAGTTTGTCGAGTTTCTGGTGGCGGCTGAAGCCCGGGGCGTCGCGTTCTACGATGAAGGCGGTGATGCCTTTGGAGCCGGCGGATGTGTCGGTCTTGGCGTAGATGACGTAGGTGTTCGCGTCCGGGCCGTTGGTGATCCACATTTTGTTGCCGTTCAGGACGTAGTGGTCACCGGCGTCTTTGGCGGTCAGTTTCATGGAGATGACGTCGGAGCCGGCGTTGGGCTCGGACATGGCCAGGGCGCCAACGTGTTCGCCGCTCACGAGCTTGGGCAGGTATTTCTGTTTCTGTTCTTCAGTGCCGTTACGGTGAATCTGGTTCACACACAGGTTGGAGTGGGCACCGTAGGAGAGGCCAACGGAGGCGGAAGCACGGCTGATTTCTTCCATAGCGATAACGTGCGCCAGGTAGCCCATGTCGGAGCCGCCGTATTCTTCGCTCACGGTGATACCCAGAAGGCCCATGTCGCCCATTTTCCGCCACAGGTCCATGGGGAACTCGTTGTTGCGGTCGATTTCCTCGGCACGTGGTGCGATTTCGGAAGCCGCAAAGCCGTTGATCTGCTCGCGGAGCATGTCGATGGTCTCGCCGAGGCCGAAGTTGAGCTCTGAGTATTGTGATTTCATCGTTGGCTACCTTTGATTTCTGTCATTCATTAGTTTTCAGCGGTCTGCCTGGCTTCTTCTTTTACCGGGGCCTGCTGTTTCTTTTTCTTCTGCAGCTCGGCCAGGGCTTCCCGGCACCGGGCTTCAGCTGTATCCATTTCCATTTCTGCCTGGGCAATATCGTTCTTCTGCTGTTCCAGCTGAGCCCGTTTGTTTTCCAGGATGGTCAGCATCTTGAGCAGCTGTTTCTCGTTGCCGCTGAGGGTTTCGTCCCACAGGTCGAACAGCTCTTTGGTTTCCGCCAGGGAAAAGCCCATGCGTTTGCCCCGAAGAATGAGCTTCAGACGCACGCGATCCTTTGAACTAAAGATCCGTGTCTGCCCGCGCCGCGTGGGCTTGAGCAGTTCCTGATCTTCGTAGAAACGGATGCTCCGGGTTGTCACGTCGAACTCTTTGGCGAGCTCGCTGATGCTGTATGTCTGTTTAATGTCCATTGGGATTTCCTTTTTAGACTTAGGTTAGATAAAGTTTACGTAAACGTAAAGTAGTTTTAGGGTCCGATTTTTAACGAACAGAATCCTGAAAAGGGGAGTGAACGATGGAATTCAAAAATGTGGCAGCGATTGTAACAGGCGGTGCTTCCGGGCTGGGCGAGGGTGCGGCCCGTGCGCTGGCGGCATCCGGATGCAAGGTGGCTATTCTTGACCTTCAGCAGGAGCAGGGTGAAAAGGTGGCCGCGGATATCGGCGGTATCTTCCTGAAATGCGATGTGAGTTCCCCGGACAGCGCCGAAGCGGCCATCAACGCCGCCCGTGAGGCCCATGGCCCGTGCGGTATTGCGGTGAATTGTGCTGGTATTGCCACGGCCTCGAAGATTCTGGGCCGTGAGGGCGTGATGCCTCTGGAGAACTTTAGCAAGGTTGTTCAGGTCAACCTGATTGGCACCTTTAACATCCTTCGCCTGGCGGCTGCAGATATGGCCCAGCGCGAACCCAACGCCGATGGCGAGCGCGGTGTGATCATCAATACGGCTTCAGTGGCCGCCTACGAAGGCCAGATTGGCCAGGCTGCGTACAGTGCCTCCAAGGGCGGTGTGGTATCGCTAACCCTGCAGTCGGCCCGTGAGCTGGCTCGCGAAGGCATCCGTGTAAATACGATTGCACCGGGCCTGTTCATGACACCCATGATGGCGGGTATGCCCGAGGAAGTTCAGGAAAGCCTGGCAGCCACGCTGCCGTTCCCGAAGCGCCTCGGCAAGCCGGAAGAGTTCGGCATGATGGTGGACCAGATGGTGCGCAACCCGATTCTCAATGGCGAAGTGATTCGTCTGGACTGCGCGCTTCGCATGGCGCCCAAGTGAAGCATTCAATTGCAGGAGACATACATGACCGTGTCTGTTGATAAAGAAGAACTGGCGATGTTCCGGGAGTCTGTTATCAAGGCCCTGGAAAAAGAAGTGACGCCACATTACGAAGCCTGGGAAAAGTCCGGTCTTGTACCCCGTGAGCTCTGGAACACCCTGGGCAACGCCGGCATGCTGTGTGTGGATGTGCCAGAAGAGTGGGGCGGCATCGGAGCACCCTTCCAGTTTTCCGTGGTGGTGGGTGAAGAACTCGCCCGCATGGGATTCGGCGCGTTATCCACCAACGTGATGGTGCATTCGGACATTGTTGCCCCCTATCTGAGCCACATGGGCAATGAAGAGCAACGGCAACAATGGCTTCCCAAGCTGGTTTCCGGCGAAGCCGTTGGCGCCATCGCCATGACCGAGCCTGGTGCCGGTAGTGATCTGCAGGCGATCCGCACCAGTGCGGTGAAGGATGGCGACGACTACATCCTGAACGGCTCCAAGACTTTCATCACCAACGGCCAGCACGCCGACATGGTCATCGTCGCCGCAAAGACCGACCCGAAAGCTGGCGCCCGCGGCATCAGCCTGTTCCTGGTGGACACCTCTTTGCCGGGCTACAGCAAAGGTCGCAACCTGGACAAGATCGGCCAGCACTCAGGGGATACCTCCGAGCTGTTCTTCTCCGACATGCGCATCCCGGCTTCCGCGCTTCTCGGCGAAGAAGGGCAGGGCTTTGTGTACCTGATGAAGGAACTGCCCCGGGAACGTCTGGTGATCGGCGCCCTCGGCGTGACCGCCGCCCGTGGCGCCCTGGACCTGACCATCGCCTACGCCCAGGAAAGGGAACTGTTCGGCCAGAAACTGGCCCAACTGCAGAACACCCGTTTTGAAATCGCCCGTATGGAAACCGATTACCGGGTCAATAAGGCGTTCGTGGACCAGTGCATTGACCAGTACGACCTGGGCGAACTGGATGCGCCGACCGCCTCCATGGCCAAGTACAGCGCCACCGAAATGCAGTGCCGCGTGGCCGACGGCTGCCTGCAGCTGTTTGGCGGTTACGGTTACACCACTGAATACCCGATTTCCCGGGCCTTTATCGACGCGCGGGTGCAGCGCATTTACGGCGGCACCTCGGAAGTGATGAAAGAAATTATTGCCCGCTCTGTGCTGGGCAAAGCCTGATTAAGTGAGGAAAACCATGAGCAACAACGACGTAGTCATTGCAGGATCTGCAAGAACACCGATGGGCGGCATGATGGGCTCCCTCAGCTCCGTGCGCTCCCCGGACCTGGGCGCCACCTCCATCAAGGCCGCCATTGAGCGCTCCGGCCTCCAGCCGGCGGATGTCCAGGAAGTGATCATGGGCTGCGTACTGCCCGCCGGCCTGGGCCAGGCCCCGGCGCGCCAGGCATCGCGTGCCTCCGGCATCCCGGACAGCTCCGGCTGCACCACCATCAACAAGATGTGCGGCTCCGGCATGCAGGCCGTGATCATGGCTCACGACCAGATCAAGGCCGGCACCAACAACATCATGATTGCTGGCGGCATGGAAAACATGAGCCAGGCGCCGTACCTGCTGCCTAAAGCCCGCGCCGGTATGCGCATGGGCCACGGCCAGGTGATGGACAGCATGTTCCTGGACGGCCTGGAAGACGCCTACGAAGGTGGGTTGATGGGTGTATTCGCTCAGCGCACTGCCGATAAATACGACATCAGCCGCCAGGCCATGGACGAATTCGCCATCGGCTCCCTGCAGAAATCCCTGGCCGCTATCGAGAACGGCTGGTTCCGTGATGAGATTGTTCCGGTAAGCGTTGAAAGCCGCGCGGGTGAAACCCTGGTCGAGATCGACGAACAGCCGGGCAACGCCAAACCCGAGAAGATCCCGAGCTTGCGTCCAGCGTTTGCCAAAGACGGTTCGGTGACAGCCGCCAACTCCAGTTCCATCAGCGACGGCGCCTCTGCGCTGGTTCTGGCCTCCGCCGCCGAAGCTGACGCCCGTGGCCTGGTTCCCCAGGCCCGCATCGTGGCTCATGCCACTCATGCCCGACTGCCGGCCGAGTTTACCCTGGCGCCCATCGGTTCCATCGAGAAGGTGCTCAAGAAAGCGGGCTGGACCGTGGACGACGTGGATCTCTTCGAGATCAACGAAGCCTTCGCCGTGGTTACCCTTGCGGCCATCAATGAGCTGAAACTGCCGGCTGACAAGGTCAACGTCCATGGCGGCGCCTGTGCCCTGGGCCATCCGATCGGATCTTCCGGTTCGCGGATCATCGTTACCCTGATGAATGCCCTGAAGCAACGTGGTCTGAAACGTGGTGTGGCTTCGCTGTGTATTGGTGGTGGCGAGGGGACTGCAGTTGCTATTGAGTTGATCTGATTGCCTCTCCTCGTAGCCTGCCTGTGTAGGGGCGGGCTGCGGGGTGGCCGGTATACCTTGGTGGGATCGCGAGTTAATGCCCCGTTGGTTCCCTGTAACCATGTAGGTTGGATTAG
>CAZFQI010000092.1:0-13731 GCA_964520755.1 uncultured Marinobacter sp.
TCAGTTCATAACGGCTTAGCTGGTCGATCTTGGGGAATTCCAGGGGCTCCCAGCCATCATTCAGGGACTGCATTTCCGAGAAAGGTTTGAGCGGGGATGATGGTTGTGCGAACAAGAGCCCTGACAGGCCCATCAAAACCAGCACTGACAGAAATCTTGCAGTCTTTCTCATCGCGCTTCTCGCTTTCAGGTCCGAAGTACCCCGATGGACAGACGCTTTGAGCAAAAGTGCCCGAGGCGATTACTGAATCGCCAGCAAGCGGATCGCGCTCGCCGCTGCCGCCGTCCGGTTCTCTACGCCAAGCTTCCGGAAGACCTGCTCCAGATGTTTGTTGACGGTTCGGGGGCTCATATCCAGGATCTGGCCTATTTCCCGGTTGGTCTTGCCGTTGGCAATCCAGAGTAACACATCGGATTCTCTCATGGTCAGCTCGAACCGTTGCCGCAGAGCTGCTGTCGCGCTGTTCTGGTTCTGCGGTGTTTTGAGGCGAAGCAGGTACTCGCGGTTGTCCACCAGGGCGAGATATTCAACCGATCGTGCAACGCCCATGATCTCTATAGGCATGCTGTGTCCGGGATCAGGCCGACGTCCAAGCCACTCCCCCAGTTTGGCACGGACGTCGGAAAATTCGACGTGTGCGGCATCCGGCAGGTACTGGCAGACCTGTGGCGTGCCCCAAAGCAGGTTGCCCCCATGGTCCACGGCAAACAGGTTCTGGCCGGCGGTATCCAGAGCGCTGCGAGCGCTTCGGGTCATCCTCGCGTTGGTCAGATGAACATCCATTCTGGCCAGGAGTTCTGTGGTGTTGATGGGTTTGGTCACATAATCCACGCCACCGGCATTGAGACCCATGACAACGTGTTCGGTGTCGCTGAGCCCGGTCATAAAGATGATGGGAATGTCGGCGAATGCCGGATTCTCTTTCAATCTTCGGCAGGTTTCGAACCCGTCCATGTGGGGCATAAGCGCGTCCATCAGCACCACATCCGGGGTGATATTCTGGCTTATGGTCAGCGCCTGGTTCCCTTCAAGGGCAACTAAAACGGTCATGCCGGCCTCTTCCATGGCGTCGTTGATCATTCGAATGGAGTCGACCGCGTCATCCACGACCATTACGACAGTTTTCCGGTCATTATGAAGCTTCATGTTCGGCTACCTCGAGGAGTTCAAGAATTTTCTCAAACTGGAAATCGTTGGTGAGTCTGGTGAGTTCGAGCGCAAAGGATTCGGTGGCATCGCCGCTGTGTTTCAGGGCATGAAGTGCTTCAAGCAGGCCTTTTCGATGGCCAATCCGAGCCAGATTCGCCAGAGCCAGGCGGTGCTCTATCCCGGGTAATGACAGCGCACCGTGCTGCGGGGCAGGAATAGCGGCAAGGGGGTCCGGGCTCTTGTTAAAACGCCAACCGAGATCCAGTACGCCGGCGATGGTGTCGAGCAGCAGGTTCAGGCGCACCGGTTTTATGATGTAGCCATCGTGCAGACGGGGAGAATCTGCCGCGTGGTGACCTTCATTGGCGTCGGCGGAGACCATCACAACGGGGATCGAATGCTTTTGTTCGCGTAGTGAGCTCAGCACTTGCCAACCGCTCATGCCCGGCATGGAAACGTCGAGAAGCACGAGATCGGGATGTTCAGCCTCAATGGTCTCCAGCACCTGCAGCGCATTACCTATGTCGACGATTTCAAAGCCCAGGGGCGAGAGCATGGCCCGCATCACCTGGCGGTGGGAAACGTCGTCATCCACCAGCAGTACTTTGCGCCGCGAACCGTGGTAACCGTAGATGCGCTTGGCCGGCGTTGAAATAGAACGGGGTGTCGACGAATGCAGGCTGGATAGCATCAGACTGACCCGGAACACGCTACCCTGACCCGGTTCGCTCTCCAGCGAGATGTCCCCACCCATGATTTCCGTGAGCAGGCGGGTAATGGTCAGACCCAGGCCGGTGCCCGCCCGGCTTTGCCCCGGTGTCCGGATGCGTTCGAACGGCCTGAAGATGCGTTCCACATTCTCGGGGGCGATGCCCTCGCCGGTATCGCGCACGGTGAACTCAGCCACCTGACTGCGATAGCGAAGGGTCAGGGAAACACTGCCCCTATCCGTGTATTTAATAGCGTTGGAGAGAAGATTAATCAGAATCTGGCGCAGCCGCTTCTCGTCGGTGGTGACCATTTCCGGAAGCGGGTTGGGGCAGTGGTAATCGAAGGCCAGGCCTTTATCTTCTGCCTGTAGGCGGAACATGGTCACCAGTTGCTCCATCAACAGCTCTATTCGAACCTGGTCGCGGTGCAAGTCCAGGCGGCCAGCCTCGATTTTGGAAATATCCAACAGCCCCTCTATCAGGTCGGCGAGGTATTCACCGCTGCGGCGAATGACGCCGAGGGCTTCCTTGCGGTGGGAGGGAACGGTCTCGTCGTTTTCCATCAACTGGGCATAGCCGAGGATGGCATTGAGTGGGGAACGGAGTTCGTGACTGATCCCGGTCAAGTAGCGACTTTTCGCCCCATTGGCTGCCTCCGCCTGTTCTTTTGCCTGCTGAAGAGCCTGGTCGGTCCTTTCGTGGGCGACGATTTCTTCCATCAACAGGCGGTTCTGGCGCCGGGACTCTTCCTCGGCCACCACCCGGCTCTCATGGGCAAGCACGAACAGCCAGCAGATCACGCCGGTCACGATGACCAGGATGAAGAACACCTTCCATAGGGTTACCGACAAAAGAATGCCTTCCGCGGGGGAAGCGACTGGTGTCTTGAAATAGATCAGTGACAGCAGCAGGCCGGAAAGGCCGTTGATCAGCACCAGCAGGCTCAGAAAATGCCCGAGCCTTGAGCGCAGGCCGGCCAGCACCGGTTTCGGCATCAGGCTTCCGAGAAACTGATTGAGCTGTTCCTGGTACCCGGCGCCCGGCTTGCAGGCGTCGGCACACCGGGCATCCAGTGAACAGCACAGTGAACAGATGGTGCCGTCATACGCGGGACAATGGGTGAGATCTTCCGGTTCGAAGTGATGTTCACAAATCGTGCATTGCACGAGCTGATGGTCAGTAGCGATGGGGACGAATGGCCGTGCTGTGTAGAAACGGCCACCGGTTTTCCAGGCAATCAGAGGCGCCATGATCAGCGCGACTCCCATGGCGATAAAATGGGACAGAGCCTCCGGATAGATGCCCAGTATGCCGGTGTGGCAGATGATGCCTACTACAGAGGCCGTCAGCATGGCACCAACCCCGACCGGGTTGATGTCGTACAGGTGGGCACGTTTGAACTCAATGTGTGCGGGACTGAGCCCCAGTGGTTTGTTGATCACCAGATCCGCCACCAGCGAACCAACCCAGGCAATGGCGACGATGCCGTAGAACCCCAGGGTTTCCTCCAGCGCCCGGTAAACACCCAGTTCCATCACCAGAAGGGCGATGGCGACGTTGAAAAACAGCCAGACAACTCGGCCGGGGTGGCTGTGGGTGAGTCGCGAGAAGAAGTTGGACCAGGCGATGGAACCGGCATAGGCATTGGTAACATTGATTTTGAGCTGGCAAAGAATGACGAAAATGCCCGCCATCGCCAGGGAGATCTCGGGCGAATGAGTCATGTAATTGAAAGCGATCAGATACATCTGGGTGGGATCAGCCGCCTCTGAGGCCGTAACGCCCTGTTTCAGGGCAAGAACGGCAAGGAAGGAGCCCGCCAGGATTTTCAACATGCCGATCACAATCCAGCCAGGTCCGCCCGCCATAACGGCGGCCCACCAACGTCGCTTTTCCCGGGCATTACGGGCTTCTGGAATAAAGCGCAGGAAATCCACCTGTTCGCCGATCTGGGCAATCAATGAGAAAACCACAGCCGCCGCAGCCCCGAACATAACGATGCTGAAGCCACCGGAATCAACCGGGTTAAGTCCCTCGAACTGTGTCCAGTCGCTGACTGAAGAGGCATCCGCGTAAACAATGAAAACAAAGGGCACCAGTTGGAGAAAGATGAAGGCTGGCTGGGTCCAGACCTGGAACCGGCTGATCGTGGTGATCCCGTGGATTACAAAGGGAATGATCACCACGGAGCAAATCAGGTAGCCAAGGACCAGGGGAATCCCAAACAGCATTTCCAGCGCCATGGCCATGATGGCGGCTTCGATGGCGAAAAAGATAAACGTGAACGAGGCGTAGATCAGCGAGGTGATGGTGGAGCCTATATAGCCAAAGCCGGCACCGCGAGTCAGCAGGTCAATATCGACGCCGTAACGGGCTGCGTAGTAACTGATCGGGATGGCGGTCAGGAAAATCACCAGGCTGACGGCCAGGATGGCGGCGACCGCATTGTCGAATCCGTAGTGGAGGGTAATGGAGCCGCCGATGGCTTCCAGTGCCAGGAAGGAGATGGCGCCCAGGGCTGTGTTGCTTACCCGGGCCGCTGACCAGCGCCGGGCACTTTTGGCAGTAAAGCGAAGCGCATAGTCTTCCAGGGTCTGGTTGGCTACCCACTGGTTGTAGCTGCGCCGAACCCGAAAAATATTCTGTCTTGCCGCCATGACTGCCTTGCCTTTGGTGTTTGAGTGCCCCGCGTTAGTGCAGCTTCAAGCTGAAATGCACCGGATGAGAAAGCCGGAACAATATCCGTGCCATAGACCGGTGCAGGGATGTTCTTCTTCTGCATGCCTGCGTTTTTAGCCTGTCCTGTTACTTACAGGAATGCGTCAAATGACGTAGCGCGCTGGGGCGATTGCCGAATGGGCACCTGTACGGGTGCCGAGCAGAATGATTCTCGTGGGCACTGTGCTTTCGAAGGGAAGCGCGGATCCGGACTTCAAAAACTGCGAGGAATCACCATGGATACGACAGATCAAGCCGCCAACGGGCGGTCGTTCGGTAAGGGACTGGGGCTGAAAAAGAGCCTGATGACGCTGGCGGCTTCCGTCATGCTTGCGACGTCCGCACAGGCGGCAGTGCCGGCCACAGCCGAGGTCAACACGACCGGTCTGGCGGTGACGGATGACACCGTTACGGTCGGCATTCTGCACTCCATCACCGGCACAATGGCGATCAGTGAGATTGGCTCGGTTCAGGCGGAAAAGCTGGCTATTGACCAGATCAACGCCTCCGGTGGTGTCCTGGGCCGCCAGATTGAATTCGTTCAGGAAGACGGCGCCAGTGACTGGCCGACCTTCGCTGAAAAATCCCGGAAGCTACTGCGCCAGGACAACGTTGCTGCGATCTTCGGCGCCTGGACCTCGGCTTCCCGCAAGGCCGTTCTCCCGGTCATCGAGCAATACAACGGCATGCTCTATTACCCCACCTTCTACGAGGGTCTGGAGCAGTCGCCCAACGTGGTCTACACCGGCCAGGAAGCGACCCAGCAGATTCTTGCCAGTATCGACTGGGCCGCAGAAACCAAGGGTGCCAAAAGCTTCTATCTGCTCGGATCGGACTACATCTGGCCCCGTACTTCGAACAAGATCGCCCGCAAGCACATCGAGGACAAGCTGGGCCTCAAGGTCTCTGGCGAAGAGTATTATCCGCTCGGTCACACCCAGTTCAACTCGGTGATCAACAAGATCAAGCTGCGTAAGCCGGACGTGATCTTTGCCTCGGTTGTAGGTGGCTCCAATGTGGCCTTCTACAAGCAGATGAAAGCGGCTGGTATCGATTTCACCGATGAGAAGCCCCTTCTGCTGACCATTTCCGTGACCGAGGACGAAATCCGCGGTATCGGCGGTGAGAACGTGGACGGCATCTACGCCTCCATGAAGTATTTCCAGAGCCTCGATAACCCCAACAACAAGGAATTTGTTGCGGCCTTCAAGGAAGCCTACGGCGATGACATGGTCATCGGTGACGTGACCCAGGCGGCTTATCTCGGCCCATGGCTGTGGAAAGCTGCGGTTGAAAAAGCCGGCTCATTCGACATCGACAAGATCCGTGAAGAGTTCGCAGGCATCGAGTTCACGAAAGCGCCAGAAGGTTACGTGCGCATCCACGAAAACCATCACCTGTGGTCCAAGACCCGTATTGGCCAGGCTCAACCTGACGGCCAGTACAAGGTTGTCTACGAGACCGAAGAGCTGATGGAACCGGACCCGTTCCCGGAAGGCTACCAATAAGCCCGGACTGCTGGCGCCCCCGGGCGCCAGCATCCGTTGCCTCTGCAACACGAGATTAAGGGTTTGAAGGGTAAGTTGGTCTAAAGGGGAGTAAGGGTCATGTTTGATGGCTACACCAGCAGTGAATTGATGTCGATATTTGCCATGCAGGGGTTTGCCGGGCTCTCCCTGTTTTCAGTGTTCGTACTGATGGCATTGGGCCTGGCTATCATCTTCGGTCAGATGGGGGTGATCAATATGGCCCACGGGGAGTTCATGATCCTCGGCGCCTACACAACCTACCTGACATCCGGTTTTTTCCAGTCCTATCTGCCGAGCCTGTTCGGCGGCTACTTCTTCGTCGCCATGGTTCTGGCTTTCCTGATTTGTGCTGCCCTGGGGGCATTCGTTGAATGGCTCATGATACGGCGACTCTATCACCGACCACTGGATACCCTCCTGGCCACCTGGGGTCTGAGCCTGATCATGCAGCAGGCTTACCGATCCATCTTTGGCGCCCGGGAAGTGGGTGTGGATCTGCCCGAGTGGATGATGGGGGCGATCCAGGTGACTGACCTGGTGGAGCTGCCCATCAACGGCTTGTTCGTCATGATCATCGCGCTGTCCATTGCCGTGGGCGTGTATTTCCTGATGTACCGATCCGGCTATGGCAAGAAAGTGCGGGCGGTGGTTCAGAATCGCCCCATGGCTGAAGCCGTTGGTATCAACAGTGCCGGTATCGACCGAGCCACCTTTGCCCTCGGGTGTGGCATCGCTGGCGTCGCTGGCGCTGCCTTCACCATGATCGGTTCCACCGGTCCGTCCTCTGGCCAGGCTTATATCGTCGATACCTTCCTGGTGGTGGTGTTTGGCGGTGCCCAGAGCCTGATCGGCACCATTGTGTCCGCCTTCGGCATATCCCAGGCCCAGTCCACCATGGAGTTCTTCCTCAGTGGTTCCATGGCCAAGGTGCTCACCCTGCTGGTCGTCGTCGGCATCCTGATGTTGCGTCCAGAAGGACTCATGGCCCTCAAGGTCCGTCGCTAGGAGATTGTCATGAAGAGTTCATCCCCATTGAAATGGTTTGCCACCCGCGAGGGACTGTATTACGTCGCACTGGCCGTGTTGCTGGTGGTAATTTTGCCACTGGCGCTGGACCCATTCCGCCTGAACATGGTGGGCAAGTACCTGACCTACGCCTTTGTCGCCATTGGCCTGGTGATGTGCTGGGGCAAGGCCGGCATTCTCAGCCTGGGCCAGGGTGTGTTCTTTGGCCTTGGCGGCTACTGCATGGCCATGTTCCTGAAGCTGGAGGCCTCCACGCCGGAGGCCACCGCCATTCAGTCCACTCCCGGCATCCCGGATTTCATGGACTGGAACCAGCTCACCGAGCTGCCCTGGTTCTGGGAACCGTTCCACAGCTTCTCCTTTACCCTGCTTGCGGTGATCGGTGTGCCGGTTCTGCTGGCGTTCGTTATCGGCTTCGCCATGTTTACCCGGCGGGTGGGGGGCGTGTACTTCGCCATCATCACCCAGGCTATCGCCGCAATTCTGACGATTCTGATTATCGGACAGCAGGGCTATACCGGCGGTGTGAATGGCATTACCGATCTGCAGACGCTGAACGGCTGGGACATCCGAACCGATGAAGCCCGGACCATCCTGTACTTTGTCTGTGTTGGCATGCTGTTCCTCTGCCTGTTTGTGGCGCGCCTTGTCCAGAACCGGAAGCTGGGCCGCATCCTGGTGGCCATGAACGCCCAGGAAAACCGGGTGCGTTTTTCTGGCTATGACGTTGCCGCCTTCAAGATCTTCGTGTTCTGCCTGGCAGCGGCTTTTGCCGGCGTCGGTGGTGCCATGTTCACCCTGATTGTCGGCTTCATGTCGCCGTCGTTCATCGGCATCGTCGCTTCCATCGAGATGGTCATCTTCTGTGCCCTGGGTGGCCGGTTGTCCATCCTCGGCGCGGTCTACGGTGCCTTGCTGGTGAATGCCGCCAAGAGTGGCTTCTCGGAATCCTTCCCGGAACTCTGGCCGTTTGCCATGGGTGCGTTGTTTATCGGTGTCGTACTGGCCTTCCCGAATGGTCTTGCCGGCCTGTATCAGACCTACGTCATGCCCCTGGAAGACAAGATCTTCAAACGCAACAAGGGTGCAAAGCTGGAGGCCAAGCCCGCGGAAAAAGCCGCAGAGCCAAAGCCGACCGCTGAGAAGACTCCTGATTACGATCCGATGATCGATTCCTACAGCCCGGAGAAATCGTGATGAGTGCAGCCAAAAGCAAACGTGGGGATTTCCTGCTGGCGGTAGAAGGCCTGACCGTGTCATTCGATGGCTTCAAGGCCGTGGATGATCTGTCCTTCTACCTCGATCCCAAGGAAATCCGGGTCATCATCGGCCCCAACGGTGCCGGTAAAACCACGGTTCTGGACCTGATCTGCGGCAAGACCAAGGCCACGTCCGGCTCCATCAAGTTTGACGGTAAGGAGCTTACCAAGCTCAAGGAGCACCAGATTGTTCACTCGGGTGTGGGCCGGAAGTTCCAGACCCCGTCCGTGTTCGAGGACCTGACCGTCTTTGAAAACCTTGAAGTGTCCTACCCAAAGGGACACAGCGTGATGGGCGCGCTTGGATTCAAGCGCGACGCGGAAGTTATCAAGGCTGTAGAGGAAGTGGCTGAAACCATCTTCCTGACCGAGGCCCTGAATGAGCCGGCTGCATCGCTGAGCCATGGCCAGAAGCAGTGGCTGGAGATCGGCATGCTGCTGATCCAGAAACCGGACCTGCTGATGCTGGATGAGCCGGTGGCCGGGATGTCCGTCACCGAGCGCAAGAAAACCGCCGAGCTGCTGAGGGTGATTACCAGGGACCATACGGTGCTGGTGATCGAGCACGACATGCAGTTTGTCGGTGATATCGCTGACCGGGTCACGGTCATGCATCAGGGCAAAGTTCTTTCCGAAGGGTCAATCGAGCACGTGAAATCGGACCCGAAAGTCATCGAAGTCTACCTGGGGCACTGATCATGCTGAGCATCAAACATCATTCGGTGGCCTACGGCCAAAGCACCATCATCGATGACCTCAACCTCGACGTGGCAAAGAACGAAATTGTCGCCGTGGTGGGGCGTAACGGCATGGGTAAGACCACGCTGATGAAATCCCTGGTGGGCATGACGCCCACGCGAGGCGGTGAGGTCAGTCTGGATGGTAACGACCTTTCCGGCCTGAAGAGCTTCCAGCGTGTGCGCGCCGGAATCGGTTTCGTGCCGCAGGGGCGGATGATCTTTCCGACGCTGACGGTACGGGAGAATATCGAGACCGGCCTGGCCGCCGTGGGTGAGAAGAAGGTGCCCGAGGACCTCTACGAGATGTTCCCGGTACTTAAGGAAATGCAGAACCGGCGTGGTGGCAACCTCTCCGGCGGCCAGCAACAACAGCTGGCTATTGCCCGGGCACTGGCCACCCGGCCCAAAGTGCTGCTGCTTGACGAACCCACGGAAGGTATCCAGCCCAACATTATCAAGGAGATCGCGCAGACCCTTCGGCGTATCCGCGATGAGCGGGGCCTGTCGATTGTGGTGTCGGAGCAGGTTCTGAGCTTCGTGATGGATGCGGCAGACCGGATCCTGGTGATTGAAAAGGGCGCGATTGTGCACGAAGAGAGCCGGGAAGAAGCGGATCAGGACAAGATTGCGAGCTATCTGGCGGTTTAACGAGGAGCAGAACGATGAGACACGGTGATATTTCCAGCAGCAACGATACCGTCGGCGTGGCGGTGGTGAACTACAAGATGCCGCGGCTGCATACCAAAGCCGAGGTGTTGGACAACGCCCGCAACATCGCTGACATGATCAAGGGTATGAAAGTCGGCCTGCCGGGCATGGACCTGGTGGTGTTCCCGGAATACAGCACCATGGGCATCATGTACGACAACGAAGAAATGATGGAAACCGCGGCCACCGTGCCCGGTGACGAAACGGCCATCTTCTCTGCCGCCTGTCGTGAGGCGAACACCTGGGGCGTGTTTTCGCTGACCGGCGAACGACACGAGGATCACCCCAACAAGGCGCCATACAACACCCTGGTTCTGATCAACAACGAGGGTGAGGTCGTCCAGAAATACCGCAAGTGTATCCCCTGGTGTCCGATCGAGGGATGGTATCCGGGTGACACTACCTACGTCACCGAGGGTCCAAAGGGCATGAAGATCAGCCTGATCATCTGCGACGACGGCAACTATCCCGAGATCTGGCGCGATTGCGCCATGAAAGGGGCGGAGCTGATTGTTCGCTGTCAGGGCTACATGTACCCGGCCAAGGAACAGCAGGTGATGATGGCCAAGAGCATGGCCTGGGCCAACAACTGCTACGTTGCGGTGGCCAACGCCGCCGGATTTGACGGCGTGTATTCCTACTTCGGCCACTCCGCGATCATCGGCTTCGATGGCCGTACCCTCGGGGAATGCGGTGAGGAAGACATGGGTATTCAGTATGCCCAGCTGTCCGTAAGCCAGATCCGTGATGCCCGTGCGAACGACCAGTCCCAGAATCACCTGTTCAAGCTGCTGCACCGGGGCTACACCGGTGTGCATGCCTCCGGGGACGGCGACAAGGGCGTGGCCGACTGTCCGTTCGAGTTCTACCGTACCTGGGTGATGGACGCCCAGAAGGCGCAGGAAAATGTGGAGGCCATGACCCGGAAGACGGTAGGTACCGCCGAGTGCCCGGTGGGCGAGCTGCCGTTCGACGGCAAGGAAAAATCCGCAGGGGCCTAAGCCCGGGAGGCGTTCATGCCGTTTATCAACGAACGGCTGGAAGCCAATCGGGAAACCATTGAAAAGAACCGGGCCGCCTCAGGCCCGGTTCGTGCTTCCCGGTTCCGCTTCGAGCCCGAGGCCGTGATGGCCAGACTGCGGGAAAATATCGTCGGCCAAGTTGAGGCCCTGGCCGCCATGGAATCCATGCTGGTGCGGGTGAAAGCCGATATCGGCGAGGACAGCCGGCCGCTGGCGGTGCACCTGTTCCTGGGGCCCACCGGCGTGGGCAAAACCGAAACCGTGCGCCTCATTGCCGAAGCCATCCACGGCAATCGCGATGGCCTGTGCCGTATCGACATGAACACCCTGGCGCAGGAGCATTACGCCGCTGCCCTGACCGGTGCACCGCCGGGTTACGTGGGCAGTAAGGAAGGCCACAGCCTGTTCGATCTGGACAAAGTACAGGGCTCGTTCAGCAAACCCGGCATTGTGTTATTTGATGAAATCGAGAAAGCCAGCAAGGAAGTGGTGCGCACGCTGCTGAACGTGCTGGACACCGGTCGGCTGGTGTTCCCCTCCGGTAACCGGGAGATCGATTTTCGCAACACCCTGATCTTCATGACCAGCAACGCCGGTGCGTTGGAGGCGGAGACGCATGAGCAAAGCTACCAGCGGGGCTGGCGCCGCTGGCTCGGGTTATCACCCGGCAACGGCGAGGCCATTCGCGATACCGCCCTGCGCCGGCACTTCGATCCGGAATTCCTCAACCGGATTGATCAGATCCTCACCTTCAATCGACTTACCGACAACTGGCTGGAAGCTCTGCTGGACATCGAGCTGGCCGGCCTCAATCGCCGGTTGTCCAGAAAGCACGCCGAGCTGTCGCTGTCGCCTGAGTTGCGAGAGGAGCTGTGCCGTGGCTACGACGCACGCTATGGCGCCCGGGAAATGCTGCGGGCGTTCCGGCAGCGTCTGGAACCGGCCGTTGCCCGGGCTCTGTTGGCGTATCCGGACTGCCACCGGTTTGAAGCCGGCCTGGAAGCCAAGGTTGTTACCGTGCACCAATACGTCGAATGACGTAGGCACCGGGGGCATTTCGCGAATACCTCACAGGGCCGGGATTTCGGATAGTAAAGCCGTTACTTACTAGTGCAAGCCAACACCAAGGAGCGCCCGTTATGGCTGAAACCATTATCAAGATCGATCTGAACAAGTCGGCCTATGAGAACGACAAAATCCACAACCGCTGGCACCCGGACATTCCGCTGGTAGCCACCGTCAAGCCGGGCGACGACTTCATCGTTGAGTGCTATGACTGGACCGGCGGCCAGATCAAGAACGATGACAACGCCGACGACGTGCGCGATGTTGATCTCAGCCAGGTTCACTTCCTGTCGGGACCGATCGGGGTCGAGGGCGCGGAGCCGGGCGACCTGCTGGAAGTCGACATCCTCGACATCGGCACCTTCGAAGAGAGCCAGTGGGGCTTTAACGGGTTCTTCTCCAAGCAGAACGGCGGTGGCTTCCTGACCGAACACTTCCCGGAGGCCCAGAAATCCATCTGGGACTTCAACGGCATGTTCACCAAATCCCGCCACATTCCCAACGTGGAATTTGCCGGCCTGATTCACCCGGGGCTGATCGGCTGCCTGCCCTCCAAAGAATTGCTGGACACCTGGAACAAGCGTGAGGCCGGACTGGTGGCAACCGATCCGGAGCGTGTGCCGGAACTGGCAACACTGCCCAACGGTGAGACCGCCCACATGGGCCAGATGACCGGTGACGCGGCCAAAGCTGCCGGCGCCGAGGCCGCGCGTACCGTGCCGCCACGGGAACACGGTGGCAACTGTGACATCAAGGATCTGTCCCGTGGCTCCAAGGTGTATTTCCCAGTGTACGTGGACGGGGCCGGCCTCTCCGTAGGCGACCTTCACTTCAGTCAGGGTGACGGTGAAATCACGTTCTGTGGCGCCATTGAAATGGCCGGTTGGATTCACCTGCGGGTAAACCTGATCAAGGACGGCGTGAAGAAGTACGGCATCAAGAATCCGGTGTTCAAGCCCAGCCCGATCAAGCCCCGTTACGACGACTATGTGATCTTCGAAGGCATCTCCGTAGACGAAGACGGCGGCCAGCATTATCTGGACGTGCATGTGGCTTATCGTCAGGCGTGTCTGAACGCCATCGAATACATGACCAAGTTCGGTTACACCAAGGCTCAGGCCTACGCGATTCTGGGTTGTGCGCCGGTGGAAGGCCACATCAGCGGCGTGGTGGATATCCCGAACGCCTGCGCCACGCTCTGGTTGCCGACGGGCATCTTCGACTTCGACATTAACCCGTCCGCCGAGGGTCCGCAGAAGAAAGTCAGCGGGGGCATGGACGTACCGCTGTCGAAAGATAAGGAGTAATCGCCATGCCCGTGTATGACTACAAGTGCCGTGAACATGGCCTCTTTCACACACTGGCCACCATGGAGGATGCGGCCAAGCCGGCGCAATGCCCCACCTGCAAGGCCATGTCGCCGCGGGTGATCGTATTGCCATCCCACATTGCCGCCATGGACCCGGCAAAAAGGGCGGCCGAGGACCGGAACGAGCGGTCCCGGCATGAGCCGGTGTTTTCCACCGCAGACCGAAGGGCGAATGATAAGGAGCACAGTCGCGCCTGCGGCTGTGGTTCCCCGAAACCCGGAAAGTCCATGCTGTTCTACACCGCTGACGGGAAGAAGATGTTTCCCTCCATGCGGCCCTGGATGATCAGCCACTGATTGGCTGCGTTGAAACTGTCACGTGTTTGGCCCCCTCTCCGGGGCCTTTTTTATTGCTTCAGGTTGTCCCTTCCGAATATCGTGTATATAGTGTTTCTATCCTTGGTCAAATACCAGATGTAGTGATCAGTGCGTAAC
>CAZFQI010000093.1:0-13515 GCA_964520755.1 uncultured Marinobacter sp.
CGTGCCGGCACCGTCCCGGGTGAAAAGCTCCTTCAGCAACGCGCCGTCGTCCACATAGCTGATGATGTGGGCGCGCCGTACGCCCTTCACACAGGCATCACAGGCCGCCCTGAGGAGGTCGGCATCGTGACCGGTCACCGCGCCGGAAGCCAGACGCTCGGACGCCTGCCGCGCGGACAGCTCCCGGATCAGGGCACCGTCCTCTTCCTGCAAGCCGGGATCATCAATAAACACCATCAGCTTCTCGGCCTGCAGTGCCGCTGCCACCTGGCTGCCAACATCCTCGTAGGAGAGGTTGAAGGCATCCCCGGTGGGCGAATAGCCCATGGGCGGCAACAGGACAATGTGACCAAGCTCCAGCAGTTTCTCGATGCCGGCCACATCCACCCGGCGCACCTTACCGGTATGGCCGAAATCAATACCATCCAGCACACCCACGGGCTTGGCGGCCACATAATTGCCGCCACTCACCCGGATGCGGGCATTGTGCATCGGGGAATTCACCAGCCCCATGGACAGGTGACTCTCCAGGTACGCTCTCAGGCCACCGACGGCCTCCATCACCATGCTGAGTTGCTCTTGCGGTGTAATCCGAAGACCTTTCGAAAACGACGATTCGATTCCGGCAGCGTCCAGCCGCGTCTGGATCTGCGGGCGAGCACCAAAGGCAACGACCAGCCGCACACCGAGACTGCTCAGCAGCGCGATGTCATGGATGATGTTGATGAAGTTCCCGTGCTCAATGGCATCCCCCGGAATGGTCAGCACCACCGTACGCCCGCGGTGGGCGTTGATGTATGGGGATGAATGGCGGAATCCATGCAGCCAGTCGTTTGATTTCAATTCGAATACTCCAAGCTTTTTTCTTTACGCGGCCTGCAATTCAGTCTGACGAACACTGTCGGGAGCCCTCTCCAAAACCGTGGAGCGCCAGGGATGGCGCGACCGAGCCCTACAGGGACGTATTTACGGGCGTGTTTTGGAGAGGGCTCCCGACAGTGTTCAGCCCCCTATTTGACTCGGACTCCGTCCTAAAGGCAAAACTGTCGGATCAGCCCTCTCAGTACTTTAACGGTTGGATCAAGCTGGGACAGCTCTATAAATTCATCGGGCTGGTGCGCCTGATCGATGGACCCGGGGCCCATAACCAGGGTTTCCAGGCCGAGCTTCTGGAGCCAGGGCGCTTCCGTCGCGAAAGCAACGGCATGGGCGGTATGGCCAGTCAGTTTCTCACAGGCTTTGACCAGGGCCGCGTCGGCCGGGGTTTCGAAGGGCGGCACACCGTCGAAGAGCGGCTCGAATTCCAGGGACAGTTCCCTGCGTTCTGCGACCGGCTGGACCTTGCTCAGAATGGCCTGGCGCAGGGATTCCATATTCATGCCCGGCAACGGGCGCAAGTCAAAGTGCAGTTCGCACTGGGCACAAATGCGATTGGGGTTGTCACCGCCGTGGATGCAGCCCAGGTTCAGGGTTGGAAACTGCACCTCAAAGTTCGGGTTCCGATATTTTTCCTGCCATTCTGACCGGAGGGCCAGCAGCTCGGTAAGCGCTTCGTGCATGCCCTCCATGGCGTTGCGGCCGAGGGCCGGGTTGGAGGAATGGCCTGACTGGCCCTCGAATTTCAGGCGCTCCATCATGATGCCCTTGTGCATGCGCACCGGCTTCAGGCTGGTGGGCTCGCCGATGACCGCGTAGCGGGCTTTGGGCTTGCCAGCTTCGGCCAGGGCCCGGGCGCCGTCCATGGAGCTCTCTTCGTCGGCGGTGGCCAGTATGATCAGGGGCTGCTTGAGATCTTCGTCCACAAAGGCCCTGGCTGCTTCAATAGCCAGCGGGAAAAAGCCTTTCATGTCGCAGGTGCCCAGTCCGTACCAGCGATTGTCACGCTCAGTCAGGGTAAAGGGATCGCTCTGCCAACGTTTGTCATCAAAGGGGACCGTGTCGGTATGGCCGGACAACACAAGACCGCCCGGGCCGCTTCCGAGGGTTGCGATCAGGTTGAACTTGCCGGGCATGCCGGGCACTTCCAGGATTTCCACAGAAAACCCGAGGGCCTCCAGCCACTCCGCCAGGGTTCGCACCACCGGCTCGTTGCTGTGATCCCATTGCGCCGACGCGCTGCTGATGGAAGGCAGCGATATCAGGCGGGCAAGCATGTCACGAATGCCCGGCACCGCTGCGGATTTGCTATCGGACTGCGACATAGTTTCCTCTCAGATTCCCAATGGAATCATTGTGCACGGCCACGGCGCCACACTTCAAAATTGGTAATGGCCCGGATCAACATTGGATAGGCGACTTCACCGCCGGCGATAACACGGGCCACTTCCAGCTCCCGTTCGCTGACACTCACCAGACGTCCCTCCACCACGTTCTCGTTCGAGAGCGTTACCCGCACCTGCCGATCAATCCATTGTTCGGCGTTCTCAAGTTCCGCCGGATACCAGCTCTCGGTCTCCGGATCTTCCCTTGGCACCACGGGCTCAACCGCCACATCTGGCGTTTCCTGAATAACAGGTTCAGCCTCTGTCAGATAGACGTCTGGCACGGCTGCCCCATTATAACGAACCAGCCAGCTCAGGCCCTCGCCGTCGTTCTCACCCGCTCTGACGGGAACACCGAACAGTGGCTGACCCGGTTGCAAGTTGACCTTAAGCTCACCGCCCTCGAGCAGCCACTGCCGGTATAGCGCTTTCAGCTGGTCGCTGGCTGCGAGGCCCCGGGCTTCAAGTCCGGCAGCTAGCGACTGAACCGCGCGCCCGGCCCATTCGCCGGTTTCAATGCCGGCTTCGCGGGCACAATAGGCGGCAATGCGGCGCATCAGGCCGCCGTCACGAATGGTCAAACTCATGGGTTCGGAACCACTGGCGACCGACACCTCCGAATCCTGCACGCGGATTCGGGCTTCGGGCCAGTCGAGTTCCAGGCTGCCGGTATTGATGGTGTTCAGCTCGGCGTGGAGTTTGTCCGGGGTCTGGCGGACGAAACCGTCTCCGGCAAGCGCTGTGATTCCCATCCGGATCAGGTCGCCGCTACCCAGTTGCTGACGGGGATCTGGCGCACAGGAAAGGACGAACAGCGCCGGATCACCATCACTGTTGACACCCTCTGCGGTAACCCAGTTCCGCAGCATGGTCGGGTCCAGCGTCAGATCAAGGCCGTCAAGGCGCAGGGTCCACTGGGCCGGCAAGCTGGCAGGATCAAACAAGGCAGACAGCAGGTTAACTGGAGAGCCGGTATCAAGCTCTGCCCGGGTTATGTCCAGCGGCTGGGTAAGTTCGAAATCCTGCCAGGTGGCGTCATTAAGAACCAGGCGGCCCTCAATACCTGAACTGATACTGCCCCGATGAAGCACACCGTGCTGCTCCAGCGCCTGTCGCGCTTCGGCCATGCGCTGGTCTGCGAGCCACCAGACACCTGCCTTGAACGCGGCAAAGCCGATCAGAACCAGTATTACCAGCGTCGCAAGCAGGCGCTTCATCCGGAGACTCCTTGTCGGGTGTCGTCAGTTACGGGAAATCAGGGTGCCGACACCCTCATCAGTAAAGATCTCCAGCAAACACGCGTGGGCGACCCTGCCGTCGATAATATGCGACGTCCGCACGCCGTTCTCCACCGCGCTCAGGGCACACCGGATCTTGGGCAGCATGCCGCCGTGAATGGTGCCGTCTTCTATCAGATCGTTGACCTGTTTGGCCGTGAGTCCGGTGAGCACTTTGTCGTCCTTGCTCTTCAGCCCGGACACATTGGTCAGAAGGATCAGTTTCTCCGCTTTCATGGCCTCGGCCACTTTGCCCGCCACAAGGTCCGCGTTGATGTTGTAGGAGGCGCCGTCGGGCCCCACACCAATCGGTGCGATCACGGGAATCAGATTGCTGCGGGTGAGCATGTCAATCACATCCACATTTACGCTGGCGACCTCGCCCACATGGCCGATGTCGATAATTTCCGGCCGTTCCAGCTCGGGTGAACGGTTGACCACCTCAAGCTTGCGGGCCCGAATCAGATTGGCATCCTTACCGGTAAGCCCCACCGCCATGCCACCATGGGAGTTAATCAGGGACACGATTTCCTTGTTCACCTGCCCGCCAAGCACCATCTCCACCACGTCCATGGTTTCAGAATCGGTCACGCGCATGCCGTTGACGAACCGGGACTGGATGTTCAGGCGCTCCAGCAGCTCTCCGATCTGGGGGCCACCACCGTGGACAACGATCGGGTTGATGCCCACCAGTTTCATCAGCACCACATCGCGGGCGAAACTGCTTTTCAGGTCTTCATTCTCCATGGCGTTGCCGCCATATTTGATGACCACGGTCTTACCGGTAAATCTTTGAATATAAGGCAGACCCCGGCTCAGTACCGAGGCTACCTGCATTGCTGTTTCACGATTCAGCGCCATGTTTTTGCCTTGTTAACTCTGAATTAATAAGTGCCTGCCAACCGTTCGAAGGCCGACGGATCAGAAATCCGCCACGAGATCCGGCGCCGCCTTCTGCAACTGGTCCCGGAACACAGACTTGATACGTTCCAGTGCGTCCTCGGTCTCCGCCTCAAAGCGCAGAACCAGCACCGGCGTGGTGTTCGATGCCCGGCACAGCCCCCAGCCATCGGCGTAATCAACGCGGATGCCGTCAATGGTGCTGATATTACCGTCACCGAACTCGCCCGCCTCACCAAGCCGTTCAATGATGTCGAACTTGGAACTTTCGGTCACCTCGACATTCAGCTCCGGTGTGCTGATATCGTCCGGGAAGTCCTCGAACACCTCGTCACTGTGCCGGTCTTCCACGCCAAGAATCTCCAGCAATCGGGCAGCAGAATAGAGTCCGTCGTCAAACCCGTACCAGCGTTCGCCGAAAAAGATATGGCCGCTCATTTCTCCGGCCAGCAGGGCGCCCGTCTCTTTCATTTTGGCCTTCATCAGGGAATGGCCGGTTTTCCACATGATCGGCCTACCGCCCGCTTCCGAAACCACACCAGCCAGCCTGCGGCTGCACTTTACGTCGTAGAGAACGTCGGCACCGGGATTCCGAGACACCACATCCCGGGCAAACAGCATCATCAGGCGATCAGGCCAGATGATCTTACCGGTGTTGGTCACCACCCCCAGGCGGTCACCATCACCATCGAAGGCCAAGCCGATGTCGGCCCCTTCTGATTCAACCCGGGCAATCAGATCGGCAAGATTCGCGGGCTTGCCCGGATCGGGATGATGGTTGGGGAAATCACCGTCTACATCGCAGTACAACGGGATCACCTCACAACCCAGTTCCTCGATGAGCATGGGTCCGAGTTCACCGGCAATACCGTTGCCAGCATCGACCACCACCTTCAGCGGTGCCGCTACCGCGATGTCGCCAACAATTCGGTCCAGATAGGCACGTCGGACATCCTCGGTGCTCTGGCTACCTCGACCGCTGGCAAAATCGCCGGTCTGAATGCGCTGATACAGTTTCTGGATGGCCTCGCCCGAAAGGGTTTCACCACCCAGCATGATTTTCAGGCCGTTGTAGTTGGCCGGGTTGTGGCTGCCGGTCACCATAACGCCGGAGCCAGTCTGGAGTTCATGGGTGGCAAAATAGAGTACCGGCGTGGGCACGGCACCCACATGAATCACGTTGCACCCGGTGGCCATCACGCCCCGTGCCAGGGCATCCGCCAGGTCCGGGCTGGAGTGGCGACCGTCATATCCGATACAGAGGCTGTCGACACCCCGCTCCAGGGCCTCGGAACCAATGGCCAGGCCAATGACCTGGACACCCTCGGCGGTCAGGGTTTCGCCGACAATGCCCCGGATGTCGTACGCGCGGAAAATATCCTGTGACAGCTCCACCTGCGGCAGAGCCACCTCCTCCACATCCGGGGTATCACCGGAACCAAAGACGGTGTCATCGCCGCTGCCAAAGCCGAGAACATCCTCATCGCCATCGAGCATGTCGATGTCGGGCATATCCTTGTCCTGGAACAGCGGCTCTTCGCCGCCTTTGGAGGTGCCGGCGCCAGACTTTCCGGAACCGGCCTGCCTGGGTTTTGCTGACTCTCCGGCCTTCGCAACCCGCTTGTCGACAACCTGGGACAACCGGTACAGAACCTCACCGGTCGAGGCCACCATATCCCAGCGGAAGGTAGGCAGTTTCACCCGTTCTCCGCCAAACACCTTGTGGGCCCACTGGATCAGTGCTGTCACATCCTGACGCAGGCCTTTCTGGGCACCACCCAGCAGGATCCAAACGATGATGGCGGCAATCAACGCGGGAACACCGACCAGAATAGCGATCATCACCGTATCCACAGGCGCAGCCGACGACCGGGCCGGGGTGTAGGTCACTGTCCAGTCAGGATTGGTGAGCCTGCGGGACTCGGCGTTTCCGGAGCCATTGCCGTTACTGACCACGGTCCGCGATGAGCCGGACACCGTCTGGACCAGGGCCAATTGGCCACCGAGGTTGGCATTGACCACTTGCAGCAACGGCTGGATCTGGCCGGAATCAAAGATGATCAGGAGGCTTCCGATGACCGCATTGCTTGTAGGGTTGCGCACCGGCGTCGCGATCTGGACGAACCAGCGATTGTCTCTGGGAAAAGCATCGGGAAAGAGTCGTTGGCCGGTTTCTGCGCGCCGGGCCAGTTCAAGGCCCGAGAAACCCAGCAGCCCTTCATTGCTCGAGGTGCGCGGAATGTCACGGTAAGGAAACAGATGAACCGCCTCAATGCCGGGCAATGAGTCCGTCAGCTGTACTTCGGTTGCCGGTATCTCGTTCGGGCTGTTAAGCGCCTGAATCACGTGCGGCTGAGTGGCCAGACCATTGACGCTTTTCTGGACCTGGTCAAAATACTGGTTCAGGCGAAGCGCGGCTGCATCGGCTTCCAGGGCTTTCAATGACTCGAAGCGCTCCGCAGCCGAAGGCTGGACCACCAGAAAATGAAGCAAGGCAACGGCAATTACGCCTGCCAGAACCACGACCAGCGACTGGTTGACCGCCACGGAATTGAGCCGCTTGAGTTTGGGCCCCGAGGCAGTGACCTTTTCCTTTTTTACCGCCTTCTTTGATGGCTTTTCATCAACGGACGCGTCGGCATCTTTCTTTTTACCCAGCTTCATAGTCCATCCTGCAGTTGTAATTTTATCGTCCTGGACAAGCAGTTACCCGCAAAGTATAGACGCCGGCGCGCGGTTCTGCGTGGCCGGCCTCCGGGTCACCGCGTACCGGTCGAACCGAAGCCGCCATCACCACGGGCACTGGCGTCAAATTCCGAAACCACCTCAAAATCAGCCTGGACGACGGGAACCAGAACCAGCTGGGCGAGGCGTTCGCCCACGTCCACGGTAAAACTGGTGCGGCCGCGGTTCCAACAGGACACCATCAACTCGCCCTGGTAATCCGAATCAATCAATCCCACCAGATTGCCGAGCACAATACCGTGCTTGTGGCCGAGCCCGCTTCTGGGCAGGATCATGGCCGCCAGTGACGGGTCTGCAATGTGGATCGACAGCCCGGTCCGGATCAGTTGGGCATCCCCGGGCTCCAGTGTCAGCGGCTCATCAAGGCAGGCCCGAAGATCAAGGCCGGCAGAGCCTTCGGTGGCATACTCGGGGAAGGGAATCTGGCTACCGATGCGGCCATCAAGAATACGTACCTGAAGATTTTTCCTGCTCATGAGGGGTCCTGTCGATTTTAGTACCAGGTGCGCTTCGCTGAGTCAGCGGGCGGCCTGACCAAGATGTTCACTTATCATTGCCACCAGCTCCCGGGCAATGTTGGCTTTACTGTCCGGCCCGATTGACGTCTGGCCACCCGGCCAGAACACGGTTACCGCATTGTTGTCGCTGTTGAAGCCCAGACCCGGCGCAGAAACGTCGTTGGCCACGATCATGTTCAGCTTCTTGCGTTGCATTTTGTCGGTGGCATAGCTGGCCACGTCAGTGGTTTCCGCCGCGAAACCGACGGTAAAGGGCGCGTTGTCACGCCCGGCAATGGTTGCCAGCGTGTCCGGATTGCGCACCAGCGAGAGCGCCATGGCTTCACTGGATTTCTTGATCTTGTCGCCGGCGCAGGTTTCCGGGCGGTAATCCGCCACCGCGGCCGTCGCAATAAAGAGATCACAACCTTCATCCACGGCATTCGAGGCTTCCCGCAACATGTCCTCCGCCGTCGTCACCGGGCGCACATCGACACCGGCGGGAGGCGCCAGGTTCACCGGGCCGCTGACAAGGATCACCTGCGCGCCGGCTTTTCTGGCCGCACCGGCCAGGGCATAGCCCATCTTCCCCGAGCTGTGGTTACTGATATAGCGGACCGGGTCGATGGGTTCGCGGGTGGGGCCCGCCGTAATCACCACCGTCTTGCCAGAGAGCATCCCGGGGCCACCGGCATCGAGCAGACCGAGGATTGCCTCCGGCTCCAGCATTCGCCCCGGCCCGGTATCGCCACAGGCCTGGGCGCCCTGATCAGGGCCCCACAGTTCAACCTGGGAATCCTCTTCCAGAAGCCTGATGTTTCTCTGGGTCCGCCCGTTGCTCCACATAGCCTGATTCATCGCCGGCACCACGGCGATGGGCGCTTCGGTTGCACAGCAGACGGTGGTCAAAAGGTCGTCCGCCATTCCCTGGGCCAACCGGGCAATAAAATCCGCCGACGCCGGCGCGATCACTATCTGATCGGCCCATTTGGCCAATTCAATATGCCCCATGCCCGCTTCTGCCTCGGGGTCCAGCAAAGAGGTCCGAACCGGCTCTCCGCTGAGGGCCTGGAACGTCAACGGCATAACGAAGGCTTCCGCTCCCCGGGTCATGACCACTCGCACCTCATGGCCAGCTTTTTTCAACTGGCGGACCAATTCAGCACTTTTGTAGGCGGCAATACCACCGGTCACTCCCAGGAGGATTCGTCTGGCGGCCATAGGGGCTCCGTTTCCACACAAAATGAAAGGCTTATAAGATAGCATGCTCTGGCCGGGGCGACAGCCCGGCTAGGCATGCATACGTTTACCGATTGTTACTTTTTAAAGTAACCTTTGTAACCCTGAGAGGCCCGTCGCGGTGCAGGAAGCGCCCGAGCAGCACACAACCAACGCAAGGAAGCCAAGATGACAGACTCCACCTGGCCCACGGACGAACGTCCGCGGGAACGCCTTCTCGCCCACGGGGCGCAAACCCTTTCCGACGCCGAACTGCTGGCCATATTTCTTCGCACCGGTACCACCGGCATGCCGGTTATGGCACTGGCCCGCTTCCTGATTGACGAGTTTTCCGGGCTTCGGGGGCTGCTGACCGCCTCCCAACGCCAGTTCTGCAATGTCAAAGGTCTGGGAACGGCGAAATACGCTCAGGTTCAGGCGGCCCTGGAAATGGCCCGGCGGGTCATGGATGAACCATTGCGCCAGGGCGACCCCCTGCGCTCTCCCGAAGATACCCGCCGCTTCCTCACCAGTCGACTGGGCACCTACCCCCACGAGGTGTTCGCCGCCCTGCTCCTGGACAACCGCCATCGTGTCATTCAATACCGTGAGTTGTTCCGGGGCACCATCGACGGCGCGGCGGTCTATCCGCGGGAAGTGGTACGACAGGCCCTGGAAGACAATGCAGCGGCGGTGATTTTCGCACATAACCACCCCTCGGGTGTGGCAGAACCCAGCCAGGCTGACATTTCCCTGACCCGTCGGCTAAAAGAAGCCTTGGGCCTGGTGGATATCAGGGTTCTTGACCATATGGTTGTCGGCCATGGTGAGGTAATATCGCTTGCCGAACGGGGCCTGATGTAAAGGCTGATGGAAACAATGCGCGCCAATGCCGGAAAACTGGCCAAATTCCCAACAATTTTTTGCGTTGGGGGGCGAGTTCTGGTATAAAAGCGTCCCTTTCTGGCGGCGTCTGGCGAGCAGCGTTCAGTTTAGAGGCGCGAATGGGGGCTTAATAGCTCCTTAGCAACCAGAGACGCATTTAAAACGAATTCGTATTATAGAGACCATTGCTCAGGTCGGAGGCAAGTATGTCCAGAGTCTGTCAGGTTACCGGTAAGCGTCCGGTATCCGGTAACAACGTTTCCCACGCGATGAACCACACTCGTCGTCGTTTTCTGCCGAATCTGCAGAACCATCGTTTCTGGGTTGAGTCCGAGAAGCGTTTCGTGAAGCTGCGCGTATCCACCAAGGGCATGCGCATCATCGACAAAAAAGGCATTGACGCTGTGCTGGCCGATCTTCGTGCCCGCGGCGAGAAATTTTAAGGAGCCGCATCATGCGCGAGAAAATCAAGCTGGTTTCATCAGCAGGTACTGGTCACTTCTACACGACCAAGAAAAACAAGCGTAACACGCCGGAAAAGATCGAGATCAAAAAGTACGATCCGGTTGTCCGCAAGCACGTTGCCTACAAGGAAGCCAAGATCAAGTAATTCCTGATCCGGCATCCACAAAAAAGCCCGGCCAACAGGCCGGGCTTTTTTGTGGCTCTTTCCCGCTCAGAATTTCTCCAGGTAACCCTCCGGTAATGCCACATCCATGGCGATCGGCAGGTGGTCCGACATCGGATAGCTCACCACCTCGGAACGCCGGATTTCCAGCGAGGGACTCACCAGAATATGATCAAGGGCCTTCTCTGGCCGCCAGCTCGGAAAGCTATGGGCAGTGTCTGGCAAAGGCACCAGATCGGTCTCCTTCAGGGGCGTCTGGGTGAGCAGCTGCTCTGCGTGGGCGTTCATGTCCCCCATCAGGACCACATGCCGGTAATCGGCAATCAGCTCCCGAATGAAACCCAGCTGACGCTGCTGGGCGGTCTTGCTCAGGGAAAGATGCATCAGCACCAGCACCAGTGGATCATGCTCGGTTCCGTACCGTGCGATGATGGCGCCCCGCCCCGGAATCAGACCCGGTAATTTATGTTCAGTGACGTCCAGGGGCCGGTACCGGCTTAACAGACCGTTGCTGTGCTGGGCAATCTGCCCGAGGTTCCGGTTCAGCTGCTGATACCAGTAGGGAATACCCGCCGCTTCAGCCAGGTACTGCACCTGGTTGATATAGCCGCTGCGCAGGCTGCCCCCGTCGCACTCCTGCAACGCCACCACGTCGTACCCACGAAGCAGGGAGGCGATCCGGTCCAGGTTCTCGATGCGGTTGCGGTGGGGCAGTATGTGCTGCCAGCTTCGCGTAAAGTAATGGCGATAGGACGAGGTGTTTATGCCCACCTGAATATTGAAGGTGAGCAGGCGGATGTGCCGTTTCGGTTCGAACTCCGGCACATGCTCGGTCCCCGAGCAGGCACCCCTGGGCCCGCCGGCCGGCTTCAGGATGCCATTCAACTGCTTTCGGATGCGCTTGTACATAGTGGCGGCCTCAACCGGCCGGCTGGTCTTTGCGATGGGGCCGGAATCCGTAACGAGGGTTATTCCACCTCGCCACGCTCTTTGGCGACAAGATAGTCCACCACGTCGAGAACGGCCTCATGACTGCCGGCCATGGATGCACTGACAGTGTACTTGCCATTAACCAGCATAGTCGGCGTTCCGGTAATCCGCGCGCCACGGATTTTGGACTGAGCTTTCTGCATACGGGCATTCACGCCAAAGCTTTTGTAGGTGCTGACAAACTCATCCGGATCCACTCCGTAATCCGCAACAAAGTCGGCCAGGGCTTCCGGAGTATTCAGCGGCCGACGTTCACCGGCAAGCGCATCGAACAGGGCATCGTGCACCTTGTCCAGCTCCCCCATGGCCTCAAGCGCATAAAAGGCGTAGGCGTGAGGCTCCCAGTTTCTTCCCAGGGCCGCAGGAATCTTCACGTAATTGACGTAATCAGGAGCGTTGGCCGCCCACTCCTCAATCAAAGGTTTGAAGTTGTAACAATGGGGGCAGCCATACCAGAAGACTTCCGCTACCTCGACACCGGAATCGCTGTCGGTTCTTACCGGGTTATCCAACCGGTTGTAATGGGTCCCTTCTTTCCACTCTGCAGCATTGGCCAGGCCAGAAACAGACAGCGCCAACAGGAGCAGGAAAGCCGTTCTGAAGGATCGAAACATGAAAAATCTCCGGTTATCTGAATATCGTTTTGGGAGGATTATGACCCAGCGTACCTGAAAAGTTCCACAGGTCGGCAGTTACAGAAACGAAAGGCAACAAAAAACCCCGCACCAGGCGGGGTTTCTCGCTGCAGACCGGCGACTTAGTTCAAGCCGGAAATGTAGCTGGAGACCGCTTCGATCTCGGCATCGGTCAGCTTCGAGGCCACGTCCATCATGATCGATGCGTTCACGCCGCTGTCCCGCTCGCCATCGCGATAGGCTTGCAACTGCTTGACCAGGTACTCTGCGTTCTGGCCACCGAGAGCCGGGTAGCCGGCCGGCTCGTTGCCAACACCTTGCGGACTATGACAGCCGGCACAGGCCGGGACACCAGTTGCCATGTTGCCGCCACGATACAGGGCCGCACCCTGGTCAACCAGATCCGGATCGGCCTGGCCAACAACCATGTCCTTGGTGTTGAAATAAGCGGCCAGATCCTGCAGATCCTGATCGTTCATGTTATCCAGAATACCGGTCATTTCCGCGATATTCCGCTCTTTATCCTTTATCAAAACCAGTTGACGATAGAGGTATTTTTCGCCCAGACCGGACAGCTTGGGGTAAGACCCCATAATGGGCTTGGCACCATTCTGACCGTGACAACCTGCACATACCGCTGCGTTCTGTTCGCCTGCTTGAGGATCTCCCGCCCCGTGCGCCATCGCTGTGAGGCCAACACCGAGAACTACTCCTGCGATCAGTTTTTTCATGCTCGCTCCGCTTCTCTCATCTTTTAAGGGTATTCTTCGCTATGCAGCCGGTAGGCACTGACCAGTCAGGCTCGAAACCGGGGCTGACAGCGGTCGCGCGCAGCGCGCCGCCCGGAATTGGTGTAGCATTATACATTAATCCCTGATAACTGAAATCCAAAGGAAAGCCAACCGCTGTGGACTCTGATCTGACTCAAAAAAGCCTTTCGTTTAACAGCGCCCGATTCCTCATCAGCGCTTCCCGCCTGGATGAGTGCCCGCCGGATTTCGGCGCCGAAGTCGCCTTTGCCGGCCGTTCCAACGCCGGCAAGTCCAGTGCGCTTAATGCGATCACCGCCAACGGCAAGCTGGCCCGCACCAGTAAGACCCCCGGACGCACACGGCTGATCAACTTCTTCTCTCTCAACCGCGAGAATTGCCGCCTGGTCGATCTGCCCGGATACGGCTATGCCAAAGTATCCAGGGACATGAAGGACGACTGGCAAAAGCATCTGGGGCACTACCTGAATGATCGGCGTTGCCTGCGCGGTCTGGTTCTGGTGATGGACATCCGCCACCCGTTGACCGATTTTGACCAAATGATGGTGGAATGGTGCGAGCATAACAACCTGCCGCTGATGATTCTGGCCACCAAGGCAGACAAACTGAAGTTTGGCCAGGCCAAGACCGCGATGCTGGGCATTGCCAGGAATCTCAAGGCATACACCTGCGTGGAACATCTGATCATGTTCTCGGCAACGTCAAAACG
>CAZFQI010000094.1:0-13414 GCA_964520755.1 uncultured Marinobacter sp.
TGTTGCTCAATCAAGGTGGCGTATTCTACATCGTATCGCCGCCTTGTCAACCGTTTATTTTTCGCTGCTTTCCGTCTCCGGAAACCGCCGAAAAATGACCCGGCTTACTGCTTGTTTCGAGGCGTGCATTCTACAGTGAATCACTTGCCTGTCAACTGCTTTCTGAAGAACTTTTAAACTCATTTTCTTCAGTGCTTTCAAACAGTTATCTTTCGATTTCTGAGCCGCCTCAGCGGTGCTCCCCTCGAAAGAGATGCGCATTCTACAGACCTGCCGAAGGGTGTCAACGGCGATTCTGAAAAAAACTCAAAATCGCCCAAAATCGATCACGCAGTAATCAGAACACGGGCGATCTTCTTCTTGCCCGCCTGGATCACGCAATCATCGCCTTCTGCAAACATCCGATCGCCTTCGAATTTCTGACCATCTACAAAGACAGCACCACGCCCCAAGACGTCTCTCGCTGCCGCGCCATTCTTCACCAAACCCGCCAGGCGAAGCACTGACGCCATCGGAATCTCGGACTGACCCTCCAGGGGCACCTCTACAATCGGCACATCGTCAGGAATCTCGCCAAGGGCCACACGATTACCCGCAGACTTGTGGGCAGTGCGCGCTGCTTCCTCATTGTGGAAGCGGGTAATAATCTCTTCCGCCAGCAACTTCTTATAGTCCTGCGGGTTGGCACCATCTTCGACAGCCTTACGGAACTCCTCAACCTCCGCAAGCGGCCGGAAGCTCAACAGCTCAAAGTAACGCCATAGAAGATCATCCGGCATGGACAACAGCTTGGTGTACATCTCACCCGGAGAATCGTTTACCCCAACGTAGTTGCCCAGCGACTTGGACATCTTCTGGACACCATCGAGCCCTTCCAGAATCGGCATGGTAAGGATCACCTGCGGCGACTGGCCGTAGTGCTTTTGCAGAATGCGCCCCATTAGAAGGTTGAACTTCTGATCGGTACCGCCCAGCTCAACATCCGCCTCCATGGCAACAGAGTCATACCCCTGAACCAAGGGGTAAAGGAATTCGTGAATGGCGATTGCCTGCTCTGCCCGATAGCGCTTGGTAAAATCATCCCGCTCCAGCATGCGCGCGACGGTGTACTGCCCCGCCAGTTTGATCATATCGGCGGCGCTCATCTTGCTCATCCAATCGGAATTGAACATCACGCGGGTTTTCTCAGGGTCCAGGATTTTGAACACCTGCTCTTTATAGCTAACGGCGTTTTGTGCGACCTGCTGCTCGGTTAAAGGAGGGCGCGTGGCACTCTTGCCAGTGGGGTCACCGATCATTCCGGTGAAATCACCAATCAGAAACATGACTTCGTGGCCGAGATCCTGAAACTGCCGAAGCTTGTTAATAAGAACCGTGTGCCCAAGATGAAGGTCGGGCGCAGTGGGATCGAAGCCCGCCTTGATCCTTAGCGGACGACCTTCCTTCAGTTTCTCGATGAGCTCATCTTCTGGAATGAGTTCGTCTACGCCTCGCTTGATTATCGCCAACGCTTCATCAATGGATGCCATGAACAACACGTCCCCGCTTTGATCTTGGAAAGATTCTGTCAGTTACAGAGTTCAACAAAAGAAATCTGTGAGTTACCTGTTCCCCTGCTACAGTAGGCTGACCAGAATTTGACCAACACCGAGTTTACAGGGCGGCGTATTATAACAACGCTGTCAAAAGAAATCCGGAGGATGGAACAGTAACCGTAATGTTCCACGCTGTCCCGCATGCATTTTATACGGTAATCTGTTGGACTATACTTGAACAACAGCTTTAATTAGGTAGTACAAGCTGCCGTAATGCCGATTAAAACGGGTGCGATACGTGCTAAAAATGTTTCCCAAAACTCACATTACCATTGCTGCTGCGGCCACAGTTGCTGTTACCGCTGCCATCCTTATGAGCCCCAGCAGCAACGTTGAAGCGAAAAGGATGTCTTACTCCCTCGATCTGGAGCAGGGCACCGTTTCCGAAACAGGCGCAGCGCCAGTGCAAACAACACCGCCGGCCGCCCCTGTCGCAGAAACCCAGCCGGAAGTATCCGAATCAGAGGTCGCGGCAGAAGCCAGCCAGCAGGCTAGCCCTGCTGCGCAGGAACAACCCGCCGCCCCGAAAGAGCCCGAGCTCGACTGGCAGACCTTCGCAGTCAAGTCCGGCGACACCCTTTCTTCCCTGTTCAAGAAAGCCGGCTTCAATGACGGCATCATGCTCTCCGTGATTCACGGCGACGGCGAGGCGGAAAAGGTTCAGCGACTTTACGCTGGCGAGACCATCCGCTTTGCAACAACCGAAGACGGCTCACTTGCAGCCGTTGAGCTGCAGCGGAATCTTCTTGAGACCCTGAAGATTTCGAAAGACGGTGAAAGCTTTACCGGCGAGACCGAAGTTCGCAAGCCGGAAGCACGGCCAGCCTTCGCGTCCGGCACCATCGACGGATCCCTGTATCTCGCTGCACGTGATGCCGGTCTTAACGACCGCCTTACCATGGAACTGGCTGGCATCTTCGGCTGGGACATCGACTTTGTTTACGATGTTCGAAAGGGCGACCAGTTTGAAGTGGTTTATGAGGAACTCTACCTGGACGGCGAGAAGTTCGACACCGGCCGGATTCTGTCTGCCAGATTTGTAAACCGTGGTGAGGAAAACCTTGCTCTGCTCTACACAGACAGCAATGGCGACAGTGATTATTACGCCCCGGACGGCAAGAGCATGCGCAAGGCATTTCTACGCACCCCGATAAATGCCCGGATATCCTCTCCGTTTAACCTTCAGCGCCGCCACCCGGTGCTGGACGTTGTCCGCCCGCATGAGGGCACGGACTATGCGGCACCTCCTGGAACCCCCATCAAGGCCGCAGGTTCAGGACGGGTGAAATTTGCCGGCTGGAAGGGTGGCTACGGCCGAACCGTTATCCTCCAGCATGGCGACAACATCACCACCCTGTACGCTCACATGAGCCGCCTGGGCAAAGGCATCAAGAACGGCACCCGAGTGAAGCAGGGGCAGACGATTGGTCATGTTGGCTCGTCTGGCATGGTTACTGGCCCGCACCTGCACTACGAGTTCAGGCTGAACGGGTCGCCGCGTAACTCGCGCACCGTCAAGCTGCCGGATGCCAAGCCCATTCCGTCTTCCGAGATGGCTCGATTCAAAAAGTTCACCGAACAACGAATTGCCCAGTTTGACGTTTTCCGCGAGAGCTACCAGCAACTCGCACTCGCCTCAGACGACTGAGCAAAGAATGGAAGCCTGGATTGGGTTGATGTCGGGCACCAGCATGGATGGCATTGATGCCGTGCTGGTGTCTTTCCACAACAACACCGTACATATCCACGCGTCGCACACGATCCCCTACCCCGATCAGATTCGCCATCGCCTGCTTGCCGCCAGCCAGAATCATGCCGCGCCTGACGAAATCGGTGAACTGGATACCCTGGTCGGCACACTGTTTGCCCAGGCGGCGAACGACGTTATTCAAACGTCCGGCTTTGACCGCGCGACCATTCGCGCCATAGGGAGCCACGGACAAACGCTTCGTCACCAGCCTTCCGGCACAGCACCTTTCTCGATCCAGATTGGCAATCCTTCCGTGGTATCCGAAGCCAACAACATTACGACGGTCGCAGATTTCCGGAGACGGGATATGGCCGCGGGGGGCCAGGGAGCGCCGTTGGTTCCAGCCTTCCACAAGGCGTTTTTCAGCTCGGAGACAGAGAACCGCTGCATTCTTAACCTCGGCGGCATTGCCAATATCACCTGGCTCCCGGCCAGCACCAGCGCGCCTGCAACCGGTTTCGACACCGGCCCGGCCAATGCACTGATGGATGCCTGGTGCCTGGACCAGACCGGGCTTCCGTTTGACAGCGATGGCCATTGGGCGCGCGAGGGATCGGTTAACGAGGAGCTTCTTGATGACATGCTTTCCGATGCCTACTTCTCGAAGCCCCCTCCGAAAAGCACGGGGAAAGAGCGGTTCAATCTTGACTGGGTCAGAACACTGGTAGGTCGCCACCCTGAGATTCCGACCGAGGACATTCAGAGGACCTTGCTGCAGCTGACCGTCAACAGCGTTGTTAACCAGCTGCCTGAAACCAAGGATGTTCGGATTTACGTTTGCGGCGGCGGGGCGCGAAATCCGCTCCTGATGGAAGAGCTCGGCAAGGCACTGCCGGAGGCCAGCCTCTCACTGACCTCGGAACTGGGGGTAGACCCTCAAATGGTGGAGCCTGTAGCGTTTGCCTGGCTGGCAAAACAGGCGCTCGAAGGTAAGCCGGGAAACCTCCCTGACGTAACGGGCGCGGCCGGCCCTCGCATTCTGGGTGCTATCTACCCGGCCTGAAGCCTTTTCGGATCAGATGGAGAAGGAACTGCCACACCCGCAGGTGGAGCTTGCATTGGGGTTCTGGACCACGAACTGTGAGCCCTGCAGACCTTCCTGGTAATCAATGGTGGCGCCCACCAGATACTGGTAGCTCATCGGATCAACCAGAAGAAAAACACCATCACGTTCAATCACGGTATCTTCTTCATCCTGGTTTTCATCAAACGAGAAGCCGTACTGAAATCCGGAACAGCCCCCGCCCGTGACAAAGACACGGAGTTTGAGCTCGGGATTTTCTTCTTCCTCGATCAACTCACGTACTTTGGCAACGGCACTGTCACTGAAGAACAGTGGTGTGGACATTTGTTGCTGGACTGCGCTCAAGTTCGCCTCCGGATAATCGTGAACAACTCAGGCGATTATGGTATTCCTGACTAAAACAATCAACTATTCGGACTTTCCACCATCTTCCGACACTTCGGACTTCGGGGCCTGGTCGTCAGGTGACATCTGTTTTTGAGCGGATCCGGCAGATTTGGAGTCCTGCCCGATCAACCCGACTGGCTCCCGCTGATGCACCAGATTGCCATTCACCGACGCACCCATCGCCATCTCGATGAGGTTATAGTAAACGCTGCCATTAATAGAGGCTTTTTCCGCCAGCTCAAGATGTGCCGATGCGTAAACATCACCGTTCACAGTCCCGTTGATAATGACGTGAGGCGCGTTGATATCGCCGGTTACCTCGCCAACTTCCGAGACCCTCAGTACCGCATCGGTGCCCTCATCGGCAACCACTTTACCGCGAATACGGCCATCCACGTGAAGCCCACCGCTGAAATGCACATCGCCTTCGACGGTCGTTCGTGAGGAAATCAGGGTGTCAAAATGGCCGGTGGGCCGGCGCGGTTTCTGCTTTTTCTTGCCAAGCATGTCAGTTCTCCGTTAAATCGTCCCAGTTAAAGGTGCGCTCAGCTTGTGAGGATTTTTTTCCCTCCGCCTGGGCTACCACCTGGATCTCAAGCGGCTCGAATTCTTCCGGCAGTTTCAGGGAACCTTCGACATCCTGAAAATACCGGAAACGGAATTTCACACCGAGATCGGCTATGTCCTCAGAGAGATCGCGCAAAGCGATGACCTCTTTTTCCTCATCACGCAGACCAATGACATTCACCGCCACTACGCCGGAAATGTAGCTCTTGTTGTTGCCGACCTGGGTCAGCACCAGCTTGAAGTCATAGCTGTCCTGATTGCGCGCCCGAACCAGCGTGAAACTGTCTACCTGAAGCCCCTTGCTGGTTTCCGAAGGCGCCATGATGTTTTTATAGAAAGTCAGGTCCGATTGCAGTGATCCAATGCGGGTTTCCAGATCGACGATGGTTTTTCGCGCCTGATTCAGGGCCTGCTCATCAATCGCCCGCCCACGCTCCAGATTGATCAACTGCTGACGGGCCTTGCGATAATCATCCCGCAACTTCTCGACCTCGTTCTCCAGCACCTGGTTCGACTCCTCGGCACTGGAGAAACGGAAACCACTCTGAGCCAGCCCTGTGGCATACCCGGCAACCGCAGCCACAATGGTAAACACCAGCAGGATGGCCGTTCTCCGAAAGCGGTACCCCGGACGATGCCGGATGACCACATACTCTTCAGCCGGCTTTCGCTTTTCACTCACAATCTTTCCCTGGGCATCAAGGCAGCAGCGCCGGAGCCTCAAGCCCCATGGTTTCTTTCAGGCCGAACATGATGTTCATATTCTGAACCGCTTGACCCGCCGCGCCTTTCACCAGGTTATCGATGACCGAAGAGACGATAACAATGTTGCTCTGCTCCTGCCTGTGCAGCGCCATACGACACTGATTCGCCCCGCGCACGCTCCGGGTTTCCGGATGGCTGCCAAAGGGCATCACATCGACAAAGGGCTCGTCGGCAAAACGCTCTTCAAACAACGCCTGCAGCCGATCAAAATCGGCCGGATTTTTCAGCTCGGCGTAGAGTGTCGCCTCAATCCCGCGGATCATCGGAATCAGGTGGGGAACGAAGGTCACACCCACATCGCCGCCAGCCGCGCCAGAAAGGCCCTGGCGAATCTCTGGCAGATGGCGATGACCAGAGGCGCCATAGGCCTTGAAGCTTTCACCAACCTCACCATGCAGCATGCCAATCTTGCCCTGCCGGCCTGCGCCGCTGGCGCCGGATTTGGCGTCCGCGATCAAGCGGGCGGGATCTACCAACCCTTGCTCCAGCAATGGGAGGAAGCCAAGTTGAACCGCAGTTGGATAGCAACCCGGGTTGGCAACCAGCTGAGCTGTACGAATCTCATCGCGCACCACTTCGGGCAGTCCGTAAACCGCCTTCTCCGCCCATTCCGGGCTTTCATGGGCCATGCCATACCAATTGGCCCAGACATCCAGATCCTTCAGCCGAAAATCGGCGGACAGATCCACTACACGTACGCCGGCCGACATCAGTTCCGGAACCATTCTCATGGCCACACCATGAGGCGTGGCGAAGAAAACCAGATCGCAGGCTCCAAGCACGGCTACATCCGGCTCGGAAAACGCCAGGTCATAGTGGCCGCGCAAATTGGGGTACATGTCCGCTACCGGCATGCCTGCCTCAGACCGGGAGGTAATGCAACTGACCGAAACTTCAGGGTGAACCGCGAGGATTCTCAGCAGTTCCACACCGGTGTAGCCGGTGCCACCAACGATGCCTACTCTAATCACCATTTTCTCCAGCGACGTCGTATCAGAATTAAGAGCTTTGACGCCGTAGTCTACCATGATAAACCAATGACTTATTGCAGCCCTCAGGGCGACCGTTACAATGTTGTCAGAATCTTTCTGACAGTCCACCCAAATCCACCGGAACTCTGGCCTCATGCAGAAAATCTGGCACCAGATTACCGAGCATCTGATTCCTGTTTTCCGGCGCCGACTGTCCGATGTTGATGCATTGCCACAACTGGCTGTGCTCGGCCTGTTATCCGGGTTGATTACCGGCGGCGTTATCCTGATTTTCCGCCTGGCCATCGAGTGGCCGCTCGAGCATTTTCTCCCCGGAGAGGGCTCCGAATCCTTCGAGGAGCTGGACCTGCTGACCCGAGGGCTGCTCCCCCTTGCCGGGGCGCTCAGCCTGGGATTTCTGATGCATCGTCTGGCCACCCACGACCGCAAGGTCGGGATCGTTCATGTCATGGAGCGCCTGAATTACCATCAGGGCTACATCTCCATACGAAGCGCCATTGTTCAGTTTATCTCGGGGGTAGCCACCGTGGTCAGTGGCCAGTCGGCAGGTCGGGAGGGCCCGGCCGTGCACCTGGGTGCGGCCTTCTCGAGCCTCATGGGACAATGGATGCGCCTGCCAAACAACAGCATCCGGACGCTCGTGGCCTGCGGCTGTGCGGCGGCCATTTCAGCCTCGTTCAACACGCCGATTTCCGGTGTCATTTTCGCCATGGAAGTGGTGATGATGGAATACACCATTGCGGGGTTCACGCCGATCATTCTGGCGGCTGTCAGCGCTGCGATTGTTACTCAGGCGGTTTATGGCGCGGAACCGGCTTTCAGCGTTCCGGCGCTGACCATGAACTCGCTGCTGGAAATTCCCTGGATACTGGCCATTGCCGTTATCATAGGAATCGCTGCAGCGCTGTTTATTCAGTTGGTCGACACCATGGGCAAGCACCACCACCGCCCGGTGCTTTTGCGTATCACCACTGCCGGATTACTGATGGTCCCCTTTGCCATTTTCATTCCGGAAACCATGGGAATCGGGTACGACACCGTCAACGAGACCATTCATGGTGAGCTTGGTTTCTGGCTCTTGCTGGGCGCTGGCGTTGCCAAACTGGTCATCACCTCGCTTTCCATCGGCCTGGGCATGCCAAGCGGCGTAATTGGCCCCACTCTGTTCATGGGGGCCACCCTCGGGGGGGCTATGGGATTGATTGGCGCCCAAATCATGCCCGAGCAGGCCTCATCCGTCGGCTTCTACGCCATGCTCGGCATGGGCGCCATGATGGGTGCCGTGCTTCAGGCTCCGCTCGCTGCCCTGATGGCGCTGATGGAACTCACGCGAAACCCCAACATCATTCTGCCGGGCATGCTGATTATTACCACCTCGAGCCTGGTCACCAGCGAGGCCTTCGGCAAGAAGTCACTGTTCCTGACCATTCTCAAGAACCAGGGGCTGAGCTACCAGAATTCCCCGGTTATACAGGCCCTGCGACGGGTGTCGGTTGGTGCCATCATGGACCGCAGCATACTGCGAACTGAACGCCACCTGACGGTGGAAGAGGCCCGCAAGGCCCTGAAATCCGAGCCAAAGTGGCTGGTGGTGGAAGGCAGTAGCGGCCCCACGGCACTGTTGCCGGCGGTGGACCTGGCGAGATACCTGGAGGACACGGAAAAGCTGGTGGCCGGAGAGGAAATCGAACCGCCGGAGTCCATTGACCTGATGGACATCCCCGCCAACCGTCGAGACGTTGCCCCCGTGCAGTATCAGGCCACTCTGGAGGAAGCGTTAAACCAGTTCGATGCAACCAATGCCGAGGCCCTCTACGTACAACGTCACGTGGCGCCGATGATCCAGCGGGTTTATGGCGTGGTACTGAAATCCGATATCGAAAGTTATTACCAATACCGACGGAGCTGACGAATGCTTTGGGTGAAAGCCTTCCATATTATTTCACTGGTGTGCTGGTTCGCCGGCATCTTCTATCTGCCCAGACTGTTCGTCTACCATGCCGCCTGCGAGGACGAGCCTGGTCGTGAGCGTTTCAAGATCATGGAGCGCAAGCTGTACCGAGGCATTACCACGCCTTCGATGATCGCGACCGTTGTCTTCGGCGTCTGGCTGATCAGTTACAATGTGTCTGGCTATTTCAGCCAGGGCTGGATGCATGCCAAGCTGTTATTGGTGGCAATACTGATTGTTTACCATTTTTACTGCGGACACCTTGTAAAGGTCTTCCGGGACGACCAGAACACCAGAAGCCACGTTTTTTACCGGTGGTTCAACGAACTGCCGGTCCTGATCCTGCTGGCCGTTGTTATCCTGGCTGTTGTCAAACCGTTTTGAGGAGCTGAGTCATTAAACGTTATACCCGACCCCAGGTTCTTATTCTTTCCGGCCTCGACCCCTCTGGCGGTGCCGGAATTCAGGCCGACATTCAGGCAGTCACCTCACTGGGCTGCCACCCCTTGCCGGTGCTCTCCTGCCTCACCGTCCAGGACACCCGCAACGTATATGGCGCCGAAGCGGTATCGGCTGATCTGATTCGCCAGCAACTCCAGTGCCTTGCTGAGGACACTCCCATTCACGCCATCAAAACCGGCGCCCTGGGCAATGCAGCCGTTGTGGATGTGCTGGTGGAGTTCATCCGTGAACACCGGGGCATACCAGTGATCACCGACCCGGTGATCAAGGCCGCAGGTGGTGGTGACCTGGCCGACGACGAGCTTGTTAGCGCCATGAAAGAAAAGCTCTTTCCCCTGGCCGAGATGATTACGCCAAACGGGATCGAGCTGGCAATGCTCGGCGGCAGCGAAGGCCCGGACCAGGCCGCCGCCAATCTGTTGGCAGGCGGATGCGAATCGGTATTGGCCACCGGCGGGCATGGCACCGGCGTTCACATTATCAACACGCTGTACAACCACGGGCCAGAGCCCATGCGCTGGGAGGTTGAACGTATCGGTGGCGAGTATCACGGCACTGGCTGTACGCTGGCTGCGGCGATTGCTGCCGGCAGGGCCTCCGGCCTGTCCCAGCGTGCCGCCATTTCCCAGGCCCAGAACTACGTCCAGCGCGCGATCCTTCACGCTCTGGAAGTGGGCAAAGGCCAACCGGTTCCGGACCGGGGCATTCTGTGGGAACGATGAGCAAAGGGCTTCGCCCGGGTCTTTACGCCATCACAGACAGCGTACTCACTCCCGCCGAAACACTGATCGAGTCGGTTGAGGCAGCGCTTCGGGGCGGCGCAGTCATGGTACAATACCGCGAGAAACATGCGCCGATGGCCGAGAGGCTGGCCCAGGCTAATAGTCTGCAGTCTGCCTGCCAAAATGCCGGCGTACCGCTGCTGATCAACGACGACCCGGAGCTGGCAAAACGTGTGGGCGCAGCCGGAGTCCACATGGGGCAGACGGACGGCTCGCTGAACGCCGCCCGCCGGCTGCTCGGTGACCAGGCCATTATCGGTATAACCTGCCACGCCGATCTGGGATTGGCGCGAGCCGGACTGGAGGCAGGCGCCGACTACCTGGCGTTCGGGCGCTTCTATACGTCGTCGACCAAACCCGGGGCACCGGCAGCATCCCCCGGGGTGCTGACTGAAGCAAAGAATTTCGGGCGCCCGCTGACCGCCATTGGTGGTGTGACTGTGGAAAACGGCGAGCCCCTGATTCGCGCCGGGGCCGACATGCTTGCCGTGGTTGGCGGCCTGTTTGGCGGCACCACTGATGACATTGAGCTGCGAGCCAAAGCTTTTGAACGCCTGTTCGCAAGCCATCACCCACTTTTTTCACTTTCCGAATAACAGGAGCCCAGATCCATGACGCACTCCGAAACCCTGTTCGAGCAGGCTCAGAAATACATCCCCGGTGGCGTGAATTCTCCGGTCCGGGCGTTTCGCGGTGTCGGTGGTACGCCCATTTTCTTCAAACACGCCCAGGGCGCCTATCTGTACGACGAAGACGATCAGCGCTACATCGATTACATCGGCTCCTGGGGGCCCATGATTCTTGGTCACGGTGACCAGCGCATCAAGGATGCCCTGCACGCCCAGGTCGACCTGGGCGTTGGCTATGGCGCACCCACGGCCCTCGAAACCGAGATGGCCAAGAAGGTGTGCGAACTGGTGCCCTCCATCGAGCTGGTACGCATGGTGAATTCCGGCACCGAGGCCACCATGAGCACCGTTCGACTCGCCCGGGGCTACACCGGTCGCGACAAGATCGTGAAATTTGAGGGTAATTACCACGGCCACGTGGATTCACTCCTGGTAAAAGCCGGCTCCGGCGCGCTCACCCTGGGTGTACCGAACTCTCCAGGCATCCCCGCCAGCCTGGCCGAGCACACCATCACGCTGACCTACAACGACATGGACAGCGTTCGGGAATGCTTCCGGGAGATGGGCGACCAGATCGCTGCCATTATCGTCGAGCCCGTGGCCGGTAACATGAACTGCATCCCGCCGGTTCCGGGCTTCCTGGAAGGGCTGCGGGAAGTGTGCGATGAGCATGGTACCGTCCTGATCTTTGACGAGGTGATGACCGGGTTCCGGGTTTCCCTCGGCGGTGCCCAGGGACTCTACGGTGTTACCCCCGATCTCACGGCCCTGGGCAAGGTGATCGGTGGCGGCCTCCCGGTCGGCGCCTTTGGCGGCAAGCGGGAAATCATGGAGCACATTTCGCCACTCGGTCCCGTCTATCAGGCAGGTACCCTGAGCGGAAATCCCCTGGCCATGTGTGCTGGCCTGACGACGCTGAATGCGATCTCCGAACCCGGCTTCCACGACCGGCTGACCGAGAAAACCAATGCCGTTCGCGATGGCCTGAAAGAAGCCGCTGACGCCACCGGCATCCCGTTGACGGTGCAGAGTGCCGGCGCCATGTTCGGGTTCTTCTTCACCGAGGAAAACTCTGTCACCCGCTTTGACCAGGTGATGGCCTGCGATGTCGAACGTTTCAAGAAGTTCTTCCAGGGCATGTTGAAGGAAGGCGTCTATCTGGCACCCTCGGCCTTTGAGGCGGGCTTCACCACGGCTGCGCTTTCCGAACAGGACATTGCCGATACCATAGCGGCGGCGAAAAAGGTCATGGCCACGCTCTGACATTTCCGCCTTCCCCCATCGACGCCCCGCAGGTCGCAGCATGTCCTGCGGGGCCACCTCAGTGACGAGCGTCACACTTTCAAGGCGAGAACACCTATCTGGCCTCCTCTGCCGTTGACTTACCATCCCGACTGATCAAATGTTGCTCTAATCTCTACCGAGATGCTCTGACGGCACCAATCTAACAAAGACAAGAATCAAGTCAGCGCACGGAAGCACTCGATCTGCCACGTTGCAGATGCAGTACGAGAAGACAGTCTCTGGAGCAACCCGTTAGGTTGAGCCGCAGTTTGAATAACAAACACAACATCAAACTGTAGGAACGACAATGAAACTCTGGATCCAAGCACTGGCCCTGGCCCTCACCGTGGCCTGGTCCGCCCCTTCTGCCGCCTGGTGGTGGGACTCTACCCCTTCAAACTACACCGATACCCGTTACCCGGTTGTGCTGGTGCACGGCATGTTCGGCTTTGACTCCATTGCCGGCGTGGATTACTGGTACGGGGTCGCGGAGGATCTCCGCAAATACGGCGCCGATGTCTACACCACCCAGGTGCCGGCCCTGGACAGCACCATCGCTCGCGGTGAAGCCCTGCTGCCGCAAGTCCAGGCCATCGCCGCAGTGCACGGCAAGGTCAATCTGATTGGCCACAGTCATGGTGGCCCCACGGCCCGTTACATTGCCAGGGTACGGCCGGATCTCGTCGCCTCGGTGACGTCCGTTGGCTCGCCCCATAAAGGCTCGCCGGTCGCCGACCTTATCTACGGCTCCCCTGCCGAAAGCCTCGCAGCCAGTCTGGGTAATGCGCTGGGCGGGCTGATCGACCTGCTCTCCGGTGGCGGTTACAACCAGGACCTGCGTTCCAGCCTGCAGTCCCTTACCACCCAGGGCAGCGCCGAGTTCAACAGTTTTGCCCCTGCCGGCATTCCAACCACCGCCTGCGGTGAAGGTGCCTACTCGGCAAACGGCGTCCGTTTCTACTCCTGGGGTGGCACCGGGGTTCTGACCAACGTGCTGGATCCGTCCGACGCGCTTCTCGGCACCACCAGCCTCGCCTTCGGTTTCAGCCAGAACGACGGCCTGGTGGGCCGCTGCAGCAGCCGATTTGGCAAGGTGATCCGGGACAATTACTTCATGAACCATCTGGACGAAGTGAATCAGGCCTTGGGGCTGCACAGCCTGTTCGAGACAGACCCGAAAGCGGTTTTCAAGCAACACGCCAACCGCCTCAGGAACGCCGGACTGT
>CAZFQI010000095.1:0-12894 GCA_964520755.1 uncultured Marinobacter sp.
AACGAATCGGTGATCACAGTATGAGAGGCATTTCCCGGCGGCCGGATCAGTCGCTTGCCGAGCTGTTTGCGGAACGGTTCCAGCTGTATTCCCGCTGGGCGGATATCACCGTTCAGGGAGAAGGTCGCAATCAGGAACAGGTCGCTGACGCGGTCATTGCAAACCTGCCCGTGCCCCCGGAACCGGTACAAAACACCCGGTAACCAGTAGTCCGTTCCCTACACCCGTCCTACCCAAGCCCTAGTCAATTATAGGTCTGGCACCAATTGCTCCCTTGCCCTTTCCGATAGGACCATAACCCGTCGAAATGGGGAGCCACTCGTGCCAAACAATCAACCTTTTCCCGAACATCTGCTGAGCGCTGTCACTGCTGCCCCGGCGATGCTGGCAGCGGTTTTCGCTGCATTTCTGATGCCCATCGCCACCGGGCTGGTTGTCGCCGGTCTGCTGGTGTCACTGGCTGTCATTTGCGCGCTCTGGGTCCGAAGCCTGGTTCGTCGTCGCATCAGTGCTCTGAGTGCCTCACAGGATGAGCAGATCAGGACGCTGTCCCAATTACAGTCTCCCTTTCAGGACGCCCAGCAACAGATGGGGAAAGAATTGTTGCCGGTCTGGGACCAGCAGATTGAAACGGCCCGGGTCCAGACGGAAAGCGCCATTACTGACCTCACGGGGTGTTTCAGCAATCTTGCCCAGGAACTGCATGGTGCCACCACCATGGCGTCGGAAGTGGCGGGTTCCCTGGAAGGTGGTATCGACAGCGGTTTTGGTCGAGCCGATTCCGAGCTCCAGTCTGTGGTGAACACGCTTCGCGGCGCCCTTGAGGACCGTGACGGATTGCTACACCAGATCAATGGCCTGGATACCTTTGTGGACGAACTGGACAGCATGGCCCAGGACGTTGCCAAGATCGCCGGCCAGACCAATCTCTTGGCGTTGAATGCGGCCATTGAGGCTGCCCGGGCCGGAGAACACGGTCGCGGATTCGCCGTAGTCGCCGATGAAGTTCGCAAGCTGTCCCGTCTTTCTGCCGACACCGGTGAGCGTATCAGCACCAAGGTTGGCTACATCGGTGACTCCATCCGGGCGGCTGTCAGCGCGGCCCAGGAGTCCAGTGGCAGGGACGGAGCATCGATCCGGTCTTCCGAGGAAACCATTGAGGGCGTGCTCGCCGACTTTCAGGGGCTGGGTGCCCGACTTCTGCACTCCGCGGAATCCCTCCGCAGCACCAATGTTGGTATCCAGTCCGAGGTCGAGAACGCCCTGGTCCAGCTCCAGTTTCAGGATCGCACCAGCCAGATGCTGACCCATGTTCGCGCCAGTATCGCCAGGGTAGGGGACCAGATGGCGTCTGCCGACGCAGTGGATGTGGATGCGGTGATGAAAGACATGGAGGCGTCCTACGCGATGGTTGAAGAACGCCACAATCACCGCCGGAAAAATACGGCCCAACCGGTCGCCACCGGTGAAATCACCTTTTTTTGAATGCATGAGGAGCCGGCCCGTCGGCCGGAGCCGGACTGACAGCAAGCGGATTCCAAGTTATGGCTAAAAGTATTCTGATCGTTGATGACTCTGCCTCCATCCGGCAGGTGGTGTCTCTCACCCTGAAAGGCGCGGGCTTTGACGTGATTGAAGCCTGTGATGGGCGGGATGCCCTGAACAAGCTCAATGGCCAGCGGGTTCACCTGATGATCTCGGATGTGAACATGCCGAATATGGACGGTCTGACCTTTCTGCGAGAGGTCAAATCCCGGCCCGAATACAAGTTCACGCCCGTGATCATGCTGACCACCGAGTCCGCCGAGGACAAGAAAATGCAGGGCCAGGCCGGTGGCGCCAAGGCCTGGATGGTCAAGCCGTTCCAGCCCCAGCAAATGCTGGCAGCCGTCAACAAGCTGGTGGGCCCATGAGTGCTTTTCTGAACTTCAACAACGAGACCGGCTGCCTGTCATTCCAGGGTGAGCTGACCATCTATGAGGCGAATGCTGCGTCCGAGAACCTTTGCCGGGCTTTCGGTACCGGGGAGCTCCGACACGTTGATCTGGCCGGGGTTACCGAGCTCGATACCGCTGGTTTACAGATACTGTTGCTGGCCAGGCGCTTGTGTACGCCTGCCGGTGAACCAGTGGCCCTGGTAAACCACAGTGAAACGATCCGGGAAGTATTGGGGTTGGTTGGACTGGAGCCCTCGCGATGAACATGGAGTTGGCCCTTCAAACCTTCCTGGATGAAAGCCGGGAGCTTTTGTCCGACATGGAACGCATTCTGCTGGAACTGGAGACCCGCCCGGGCGAAGCTGAGCTGCAGAATGCCTTGTTTCGCTGCGTGCATACCGTCAAGGGCTCGGCCGGCATGTTCGGTCTGGACCATGTCGTGAATTTTACCCATGTGGTGGAAAACGTTCTCGACCGGCTGCGGGCGGGCGAAATCGAGCTGAGCCGCCAACTGGCAAATCTGCTCCTGCGGTGCCGGGATCACATCAGCCTGTTGGTGGAGGTGCCCGAGCCCTCTGAAGCAGCGCATCTCAAATGGGTCGGCGCCTCGCTTCTGGCCGAACTGGAGCCTTATCAGTCGTTACCCGCCGAATTGAATTCTCGGTCAACAGAGGCAGAAGCCATGCCTTCAGGTGTGGCCGGACTCTGGCGAATTCAGATCCGGATCCACACGGATGCCCTGCGTCATGGCATGGATCCGCTGGGGTTCATCCGGTTTCTGGGCACCCTGGGGGAGCTTGAGCAGGTGGTCGCCCTTGATCAGGCAATGCCGGCGCTGGATGCATTCGACCCGGAAGCCTGCTACCTGGGGTTTGACGTCTCGCTCCGGAGCTCTGTCGACCGCTGTGCCATTGAAGATGTGTTCGAATTCGCCGGTGATCTCTACCAGCTCCAGATTGAGGCGCCGGGACAGTGCCCGGTGGCTGACCTGAAGCCGGCAGAGAGTCCGGAGGAATCACTGCAAAACATGGCCCGCAACGATGTCTTGCGTGCGGATGCGCCGGTGGACTCGCAGCAGGGCCGCCGGAAGAAATCGGTACAGCATCTTCGTATCCAGGCCGACAAGCTGGACAACCTGATCAACCTGGTGGGCGAACTGGTCATTGCCTCGGCGACCGTGTCGATGGACGCTCACCGTTCAGGCGACGCCTCCGCCCGTGAATCCGCCGCCAACCTCAACCTGCTGGTTGAGGAGATCCGGGACAGCTCCCTGGATCTGCGCATGGTCCCCATCGGGGAAACGTTCCAGCGCTTCCAGAGGGTGGTTCGGGATGTGTCCTCCGAACTCGGCAAGGACATTGAACTGGTGATCACCGGCGCCGAGACCGAGCTGGATAAAACCGTCGTCGAGAAAATTGCCGACCCCCTGACCCATCTGGTTCGCAACGCCTGCGATCACGGCGTGGAGATGCCGGAGCTTCGCCGGGAAAAGGGCAAGCCTGCCCGGGGCCGGGTCCATCTGAACGCCTACCACGAATCGGGCGCCATCGTGATTGAGGTCAGTGATGATGGCAGCGGCCTGAACCGGGAGCGCCTCCTGGCCAAGGCGGTTGAGCGCGAGCTGGTCAAGCCTGACGCCAACCTGACCGATCAGGAGGTGTTCAACCTCATTTTCGAGCCGGGGTTCTCTACGGTCGAACAGGTCACCAATCTGTCCGGCCGCGGGGTGGGCATGGATGTGGTGCGCCGCAACATCGAGGGCCTCCGTGGCATGGTGGAGCTGGTGTCCCCGGGTGTTGCCGGGGGCACTACCTTCCGGATCCGGCTGCCGCTGACCCTGGCGATCATCGATGGTTTCCTGTCCCGGGTGGGCGATGCCACCTACGTGGTTCCGCTGGAAATGGTGGTCGAATGCACCGAGCTCAGCGTGGAGCAGCAAAAGCTCAGTGCCGACCAGGATTACCTCAATCTGCGCCAGGAAGTGCTACCCCTGATTCGTTTGCGAGAACAGTTCGATGTCCCGGGTGTGCCTGGCCGACGCCAGAACATCATCGTGGTTCGGCACGCCGGCCAGAAGGCTGGTCTGATCGTGGACGAGCTGCTTGGAGAGCACCAGACCGTGATCAAACCCCTGAGCGGCATTTTTTCTCACCTGAAAGGCCTGTCCGGCTCCACCATTCTGGGGAGCGGGCAAGTGGCCCTGATTCTGGACGTACCGGCCCTGATTTCCCAGATAAGTGTTCGGGAACAGGCATCGCTGAAACCGCGTGGAATGCGCATCAACCAATTATGACGTTGTCTTACACAGGGAATCGAACCCAATGAGTCTGTTAAATAACCTCCGCATCTTTACCAAGCTGATGGGCGCCTTCGGGGTGGTCCTGGTGCTGTTCCTTGCCACCGGCGTTTATGCGCTGATGCAGATGTCGACAATGAATGATTCTGCCAACGAACTGGCGGATAACTGGATGGTGGCGGTAGATTCCGCCCAGACCATGGATTCACTGATTGGAGATTTTCGCCGATTCGAACTTGAGCACATTATTTCCGATTCCGCCAAGGAGATGGCGAACAATGAAAAGCGTATGGACGAACTTTTTGCCAGACTCGGCACGGTAACAGCAACGTTCGAAGCGCTGCTTGCCTTGCCTGAGGAGAAGGCACTGTTCGAACGCTACCAGAATGCTTGGGATGACTATCAGGTAGAACACGAGAAGCTATTGGAAATCTCGCGTAGCACCAATACCGAGCAGGCCCTTGCGTTCTATCGGGGCAGCTCACGGACTGCCTACGCCACTATAAGTGAGATACTCGACCGCAACGTTGAGTGGAACGTGGAGATGGGGAAAGCTTCAAGCGATGCCGCAAGTGAAGCCTACGCTGCTGCGCAGATTGCTGTAATCGTATTGTTGACAGTGAGTATTCTGCTCGGCCTCGGTCTGGCCTTTCTCATCGCGCGCAGTATCACCGGTGCCATCAGGGAAGCCATGGCGGCGGCCACCAGTCTTGCGGATGGTGATCTCACCGTGAAAGTGGAGTCTCGCGGTCGTGATGAAATCGGCCAGATGATGGATACCATGCAGCGAATGGTGACCAAGCTTTCACAGGTCATTTCTGAAGTCCGCTCCGGTGCCGATAATCTTGCCTCTGCCTCCGAGGAAGTCAGTGCCACCAGCCAGTCGCTGTCCCAGGCGTCCAGCGAACAGGCCTCCAGCGTTGAAGAAACCAGCGCCTCCATGGAGCAGATGACCGCATCCATCAGCCAGAACACTGAGAACGCCTCCATTACCGATGGCATGGCGAGCAAGGCTTCGAGGGAAGCGGTTGAAGGTGGTGAAGCGGTCGGACAGACCGTCACCGCGATGAAGAGCATCGCCGAGAAGATCTCGATCATTGATGACATTGCCTACCAGACCAACCTGCTGGCGCTGAATGCGGCCATCGAAGCTGCCCGGGCGGGTGAGCATGGCAAGGGCTTTGCCGTGGTGGCGGCGGAGGTTCGCAAGCTGGCGGAGCGCAGCCAGGTTGCCGCCCAGGAAATCGGCGAAGTGGCCGGTTCGTCGGTGGAACTGGCCGAACGTGCCGGTCGCTTGCTGACCGAAATGGTGCCCTCGATTCAGAAAACGTCCGATCTGGTCCAGGAAATTGCGGCCGCTTCCAGCGAGCAGTCCACAGGCGTTGAACAGATCAACGGCGCCATGGAGCAGCTCAACCAGATTACCCAGCAGAACGCGTCGGCGTCCGAAGAGCTTGCGGCCACATCCGAGGAAATGTCCTCCCAGGCGGAGCAGCTGCAACAGGCCATGGCCTTCTTCCGGACCAACGACAGTCAGGGTGTTCAGGCGCCGGTTAAAAGCCGCACTGCGAACACGTCGGCAAGAGAGCGGGACGTTGCCAGGCCGGCACGGGACCATGATGAGTTCGACGCGGCCGCCTACGTGCGGTTCTGAGCGGGGGTTTTATGAACCAGCCACAAAGACATGAAGAGGTGGCCCGCATAGCGGACACCTCCGAAAACCAGAACCAGTACCTGACCTTTCAGATCGGTCGCGAGATGTTCGCGGTTGGTATCCTTCACATTCGGGAAATCATTGAATACGGCAGCCTGACCACGGTGCCCATGATGCCCGATTTCGTGCGGGGAGTGATCAACCTGCGGGGCAGTGTGGTGCCGGTTATTGATCTTTCCGCGCGGTTCGGCCGGGGCGAGAGCGAGATTAATCGGCGCAGTTGCGTGGTCATTCTGGAGGTGGAAGCCCCGAGTGGCAGTGAGGAGAGCCTGCAGGAAATCGGTGTGATTGTAGATGCGGTCTCCGAAGTGCTGGAAATTCCACCGGAAGAGATTGAACCGGCGCCAAGTTTCGGTGCCCGGATCCGCGCCGATTTCATCGCTGGCATGGGCAAGGTGCAGGGTCAGTTCGTGATTCTGCTGGATGTCCAGCAGGCTCTGAACACCCGGGAAATGGCCGAACTGGCCGCCATTGGGGATGCGACCGGTCATGGCCTCGACAGCTGAAGCAGCCCCCGCCTTCGCGGTGAACAGTGCGCCGGTGCTCAGTGAAGCCGAGTTCCGGGAGTTTCAGCAGATGATCTTTTCGGTGGCCGGCATTCACATGCCGGCCAGCAAGAGAACCATGGTGGCGGGACGGCTGTCCAAACGCCTCAAGGAACTGGCTCTGGCGGGTTACGGCGACTACTGGAATTTCCTGCGGAGCAACGCGGCGGAAAAACAGACCGCGGTGGACCTGCTGACCACCAACGAAACCTATTTCTTTCGAGAGCCCCGGCATTTCGAGTTTCTACGTGACCGGATCTTGCCCCAATGTTCACGCCGTCAGCGTTTTCGCCTCTGGAGCGCGGCCTGCTCCAGCGGCGAGGAGGCCTACACGGCGGCGATGGTGCTGTCCGATATGCTGGGTACGAACGGTTGGGAAATACTGGCCTCGGATATCAGCACCCAGGTGCTTGAAAAGGCCCGGTCAGGACGGTACCCAATGGCAAGAACCGACCGGATCCCGCCCGAGAGCCTCAAGCGTTATTGCCTGAAAGGCATCGGTGAGGCAGCAGGAACCCTGATGGTGGACCCGCCCCTGCGGGCAAAAGTGGATTTCCGGCAAATCAATCTGAATACAAAGTTGCCGGATGTGGGGCTGTTTGACGTGATCTTCCTGCGCAACGTGATGATCTATTTCAATGCCGAAACCAAGCAACAGATCGTTGCACGGTTACAGTCCTGTCTCAAGCCCGGCGGGTACCTGCTTATTGGCCACTCCGAAACCCTGAACGGGTTCCAGAACGGTCTTGAGGCGGTGGTACCCTCCATCTATCGGAACAGAAAATGACGGTACAACTGGGTTCGGGGATCGATATCTTTCTGCATCCGGGCGACTGGTATTTCGGGGACAGGCATACCCGGATTCACACCACGCTGGGATCCTGTATTTCCGTGACCGTGTGGCACCCGGTTCTCAGATTGGGTGGCATGTGCCATTACATGCTGCCGGGCCGGGGACTTGAGGAGGACCTCAGCGCCCGCTATGGCGCTGATGCCCTTCAACTGCTTACGGCAGAGATCAGGCTGCACGGCACCCGTGCCAGTGATTACGAGGCCAAGTTGTTTGGCGGCGCCAGTATGTTCGATGTCGGACCGGAAGGCAGTTCGGTTGCTCGGCGAAACATTGAAGCGGCCGAAGCGCTGATGGCCAGGCATGGCCTGTCCGTGGTCGCACGAAGCCTCGGCGGAACCGGGTATCGGCGACTGTTCTTCAATATCGCCGACGGCGATGTCTGGGTGCGCCAGGGAGAGAGCGCGAGCGCCGCACTCTTTACTGCAAGATCGGGGGGTGTGGCATGAATGCACCGGTTTCTGTGTTCATCGTTGATGACTCGGCGGTTGTCCGGCAAGTGCTAACCCAGCTACTGGAAGCCGATCCCGGCATCCGCGTTTCCGGGGCCGCGCCCGATCCCATCTTCGCGCTGCAGAAAATGCAGAGGGACTGGCCGGACGTCATCATCCTGGACGTGGAAATGCCACGGATGGACGGAATTACCTTTCTCCGAAAGCTGATGAAGGAACGCCCGACTCCGGTAGTGATCTGCTCGACGCTGACGGAAAAGGGCGCGGATACCACGCTTCAGGCGCTATCCGCCGGAGCAGTGGACATCATCACCAAGCCGAAAATCGGGTTGCGGGATTTTCTCCAGTCCGGTGGCCAGCACATGGTTCAGGTGCTCAAGGCAGCGGCCCGGGCCAGGAGCTGTGTCATCCGTACCGACCGCCAGCCAGTGGTTGCCGAAACCAGGGTGGCGGCGCCGACAGCCATGACGCGAACCACGGACAAGGTTGTGGCACTCGGCACTTCCACAGGCGGTACCCAGGCCCTGGAGACTGTGCTGACGCGGCTGCCCGCGGATTGCCCCGGCATTGTCGTGGTTCAGCACATGCCAGAGAAGTTCACGGCCGCGTTTGCCCACCGTCTGAATCAGCTCTGTCGTTGCGAAGTGCGTGAAGCTGTGGATGGCGACCGCGTTATCTCCGGGCTGGTGTTGATTGCCCCCGGCGGCAAGCACATGCAGCTTCGCCGCAGTGGCGCCCAGTATCGTGTCGGCGTAGCCGATGGTCCGCCGGTAAACCGCCACAAACCTTCGGTGGATGTACTGTTCCGCTCGGTCGCCAATACCGCCGGCCGCAACGCCCTGGGCATTATCATGACCGGCATGGGTGACGATGGAGCCCAGGGGCTGCTGGCCATGCGCCAGGCGGGTGCCCACACAATTGCCCAGGACCAGGAAAGCTCGGTCGTGTTCGGTATGCCCCGGGAGGCGATCGAGATAGGCGCGGCAATGGAAGTACTGCCGTTAGGCGGTATGGCGGAGGCTATCGCCGGGCGTTGCCAGCGCAAAGCGGTTGCCACCTAGCAGCCTGCCCGGATCTGCTCATAGATGGATAGCGTGCTACAGTAAAAAGTAAATGTGATGAACGTTAAGGAGGGGCAGATGGGGCCACAAAGTGCGATCGAGATGGGCGCTCTGCCGGGGGCGGTTCTGCGGATTGCACCGGATGGCCGGATCATCGACCTGAACAAGACCGCCGAGCGGCTCAGTGCGGGTTTTCAACGCAACACATTGCTGGTCGACTACCTGGACGAAGCTGGCGGTGCAGAACTCATGTGGCGGCTGTCCGACACGGGGACGATTCTTCCGGAAGATGCCTGCGAGTTTGAGGCGACTGTCAGGGAACGTCTGTACCGCTTTACCCTCGCCCGGAGTGCCCGCCCGGACGATTCGCGTTACGTTCAGCTTGCAGATATTACCGACTATCGAAATCTGTCTGAGCGCATTGCAGTCAACGAGCAACGATATCGTTCGCTTTTTTCCCGGAATCCGGATGCGGTCTGCAGCCTGGATTTGCAGGGCAGGCTGGTGGAGACGAACCACTGCACAGAAGAGTTGACAGGTTACCCGGAGCAACAGTTGTGTGACTACCACTGGGACAACCTGGTTGATGAGCGGGACCGGAAGGCCGCAAAGGAGAGCTTCGAAGCGGCGCTGGAGGGCAATCCCTGCAGCTACCGCTGCAGAGTCCGTAGTCTCAAGGGAAGGACAGCCCTGTTACAGGTGACCTATATACCGATCCTGATCGACGGAAGGGTAACCGGCGTGTTCGGTGTGGCACGGGACAAGACCGAAAGATACCGGCTCGAAGAGAAGCGTCGACTCCTTCAGGCCTGTATGGCCCAGATTCACGACGTGATCATCATTACCGAAATGGATCCGCTCGATCCACCCGGCCCAAGAATTGTCTATGTCAACGAGGGAGTGGAACGGATGACGGGCTATCGGCCGGACGAGGTCCTCGGTAGCACACCTCGCATGTTCCAGGGGCCGGACACGGACCGCGCAGCACTGCGCAGAATCCGCAAAGCCCTGGAGCGGCGCGAGCCGATCAAGGAAGTACTGGTTAACTACTGCAAGGATGGAGTGCCGTTCTGGAATGAGGTGGAGATCGTGCCTATCCCGGCGCCGGGTATGGGCAGCCGGTCCTATTTTGCTGCGGTGCAGCGTGATATTTCCCAGACCAAGCGAAGAGAGGCCGAACTCCGGCATTCCCAGGAAGAACTCAGGCAACTCAGCCGGGCTCAGGAAGGCGTGCTCGAACAGGAAAGAAGGCGGATCGCCCGGGATCTGCACGATGAGCTTGGCCAGACCCTGACAGCGTTGAAACTCAATCTGAACCTGGCGGTCGAGCGGATGGATGAACTGACCGACGCGCACCGTCAGCATCTGGAGATCACCATTGAGTCGGTTGACGATGCGGTTGAAAAGGTACGGGAAATATCCGCCAATCTTCGGCCGCCAATGCTGGACGATCTTGGCTTTGAGGCGGCGGCCGAGTGGTTGCTGGCGAAATGGGCTGGCCGCGACGGTCTGGATGTAAAATGGCATTCCGAGCCGGCCGAAGACGGCGTGGTCAAGGGCGAGGTGGCCACTGCCCTGTACCGCATTCTGCAGGAGTGTATGACGAACGTCAGCCGTCATTCAGAAGCGTCGGTTGTGACCGTTCATTACCGTGAGACCGAGACTGCAGCCAGTCTTGAGGTGCGTGACGATGGCGCGGGTTTCGACCCGGCCGTGGCGGGGCACTATGGCTCCGGCCTTGTGGGCATTCGTGAGCGTGTGGTGATGCTTGGCGGGGATCTGACAGTGGAATCTGCCAGCGGTAAAGGTGTAAGAATATGGGTGGAACTGCCCCTGGAGAACAATCTGAATGATTAGTGTCTACATAGCAGATGACCACAGTATTGTGCGTGAGGGTATTCGCTCACTGATTGCTTCCGCGCCGGACATGGAGGTGGTCGGGGAAGCAGCAGACGGAGATGAAGCCCTCAGGCAGATACCGGACCGGAAACCGGCCGTGTTTCTGATGGATATGTCGATGCCGGGATGTTCCGGTCTGGAGCTGATCGAGCGGATCCGCAGGCGGGCTCCCGAGACCCAGATTCTGGTACTGAGCATGCACCGGGAAGACCTGTACGCTACCCGGACCATCCGGGCCGGTGCCCGGGGTTTCATCACCAAAACCCGGCCTCCCGCCGAACTCCTGGAAGCCCTTCGAAAAGTGGCGCTGGGCCAGCTCTATATCACCCGGGAGCTGGCGGACAGGCTCGCGCAGGACGCCTTGACCGGGAAACAGGAAGAGGAGCCCCATGCCCAATTGACCAAGCGTGAATACGAGATATTTCTCGATCTTGCCCGGGGTATGAACGTAGGCGATATTGCCGAAAAACTGAGCGTGAGCTCAAAGACGGTCAGCACCCACAAGGCCAGACTGATGGGAAAGCTGAATGCCAGGAGCATTTCCGATCTGGTCCGCTACGCGCTCTCGCAGGATCTCCTTTAGAAGCGGGTAGGGGATCCCCTATCTGATTTCAGCCCTCCCTGATAGTTTTCTGGCATGAACTCATGCACTTTGGTTGAAATGCCGTAACTGGTGCAGGTTATGAAATCAGCACACTTCGTGGAACCCGGGCTAAAGTCCCGCGGTTCCAGCCAGGGGCTTGATCTCGTTAGAGGCGTGCCCGGAAAGATTTCCTTGGGAATCAGCAAATCAATGAATGGTTCATGTTGTAGTCTGGCCGGCCCCATTACCAACCTACCGGTAAGGCAGAATCTTTCAGCTGCAGTTTCGGCGGCCCATGAACAAGGCTGGAATGCCGCTGTTATCGTCCTGAAAGTGAGCGACCTCACCGAGGTCAACCACTGGCATGGCTATGCCACGGGAGATCAGGTCATTGAGACCGTGATGGCACGGATCGAGTCTCACCTGTCGGAGGGCCATTTTGTTGGCCGGTTGGGCGGCGGCCACTTCCTGGTTTTCATGCGTACACAGCTGCACAAAGGCGCTCTGTCGGAGCAGGTGGAGCAGCTGACTTCCGGGGTGTCATCATCGATGGATTTCGGCGCCGGGCCGCTTTTCATGAATTGCACCGCCGGTGTGAGCCTGATGCCCGATGATGCTGTGGTGGCAGACCAGCTTCTACGCAATGCCGAACTGGCTCTGCGTAGTGCCAGGGTGGGTACCCATGCGTACTATTCCGAACCATTGCAGGAAAACCTTGCCAGCCAGGCGGAGATTCGATCGGGACTGGTAGGCGCGTTGGAGCGCGAGGAGTTCTTCCTCGTATATCAACCCCAGGTTTGCATGAATACCGGCGAGGTCTTTGCCGTTGAAGCACTGCTCAGGTGGCAGTCACCAACGCTGGGACTGGTCCCTCCTGACCGATTCATTCCGGTTGCTGAGGCTACCGGAATGATGCCGGAACTGGGCGACTGGGTACTTGCCAGTGCCTGCTGTCAGGCCAACCAGTGGTTGCAGATGGGCAAACCTTTGCGTGTTGCTGTCAATATCAGTGCCGCTCAGCTTGAGGAACGAGGGTTTGCCTGCCGGGTCCGGGGGATCCTTGCCGATTGCCGCCTGCCGGCCTCGCTTCTGGAAATTGAAGTGACGGAAAGCATGCTGGTCGGGCAGGTTCAGGACAATCAGAGAACCCTGCAGGCGATACGGAACACCGGGGTAAAACTGGCCCTGGATGATTTCGGCACTGGATACTCCAATCTGGCTTACCTCCGGCATTTTGTGTTCGACACACTGAAAATTGACCGGCTTTTCACCAATGCGGTTACCGCCGAACACGCAGGTGACGTACTGGTGAGGGCCATCATTGCCATGGGTGCCGAACTGGGCCACGAAATCGTTGCCGAGGGCGTGGAAACAGCAGAGCAGATGCAGGCTTTGCAAAAACTTGGTTGCTCCAGGATGCAGGGCTACTACTTCAGCCGCCCTGTGCGGGCCGAGGAAATCCTTCGGGATTAATACATTGAAAACCTTATTTCACAACCACTGTGAGCCCCAGTATTAGGTTTAGTTAAGGTGCATCCAGCCAGACCTCGCTGCTAC
>CAZFQI010000096.1:0-12858 GCA_964520755.1 uncultured Marinobacter sp.
CACGACTGTTATCTGTTCGGCAACGAGGCCCGGGGTGTGCCGCGGGAGGCCCTCGATCAATTGAAGGCGGTGCCGTACAGCATTCAAGGCCAGGGGCAGATCGAGTCCCTGAACCTGGCCTCAGCGGTGAATATGTGCACCTACGAATTAATGCGGGACCTTTAGACTGCAAACCCCATGCTCTGAGCACTTTCCCCAATCGTTCTGGCGGAAACCGCCATTGCCTGTGCATTGTCAATTGAGCACGATCAGAGTCTGATCCCGAGACCGGACTGCTAACTATGGAACGCTATCTCCAGCCCACCGACTTCTTCGACTATGACCATCCCCGGCTCAAAGCCTGGATTGAGTCACAACTGGAGGGCGTGCCCGCGGAGCCGGTGGAACAGATCAAGGCGCTCTATCTCGCTGTTCGTGACAGCATCAGCTACAACCCCTATGTGTTCAGGACCGATGCCAATACGTTCAGTGCCAGTTATGCCCTGGAGAGCGGCGAGACCTACTGCATCCCGAAGGCGGTTCTGCTCGGCGCCGCCGCCCGCTCCATTGGCGTTCCCAGCCGCCTGGGCCTGGCCGATGTGCGCAACCATCTCTCCAGCCCGAAACTGATCGAATGGCTGCAGTCGGACATTTTCCGGATGCACGGGTTTATCGAGCTGTACCTGAATGGCCAATGGGTAAAGGCCACACCAGCGTTCAACCGGCAACTGTGCGAGCTGATGAACGTGGAACCGCTGGAATTCGATGGTATTCACGATTCGGTCTTCCAGGAGTTCACAGAATCCGGCGAGGCCCACATGGAATACGTCAACGACCACGGCCTGTTTGACGACGTGCCCCACGAGTTCATCGTCTCTGGCGTGCGAGCGGCCTACGGGCATCTGTTTGCCGGGGAGAAGGAACCTGAAATGCCCGAAGGGAGCCTCGTGCAGGACGTATCGCGGCCCTAGAGCCTGCTCGATCCAGGAGGGCCTTACTCGCTACTCGCTACCGTGTCTGCTCGCTCCCTTGCCAGCGCCCCAGTGATCGCATCCAGCACGGCATCAGGATCAGGCACTGCCTTCGCAGTCCCCGTCTCGCCAACGCGGCTGAAGCGCCGGAAATCAATGGCGCTCCAATTCTCCGGGTCCATAATGCGCTGAACCTGGTCAACATTGTCCCGGGTTGCAGGTTCCAGCTCGTAGCGGAAAACATAGTCCGGTGACATATCACCGAAATCCCGGCCATGGTGGTAGTCATGCAGCAGGAGTAAAGCAAGTCCACCTCCCATGAAATGTCGGCCCAGGCTGACCAGCAACTCCCCCTGCCGGATTTTTTCCAGGGCCTCGGGTTCCCAGTCTACGCTGCCCACCAACAGATCTTCCCCCGGAATCCGGCCGGCATTTCGGGCGGCTTGAATAGCGCCCAGTGCCATGCCATCGCTCGCGCTCCAGATGGAGACAGTATCCGGATAGCGTTTGAGCAGGACTTCCGTTTTTTCACGGGCCAGCGTACGGCTCCAATTGGCATACACGAGTTGCAGAAGCTCGCTGCGCTGCTGGACGGCAGCCGCCAGCATACCCCCATTCCTGTCCTTGGTGGCAGAGGAATCCAGTGTTCCCGAGAGGGCCACCATGGGAATGCTGGGTTCGGACGTGAGCTCCATTTGCTCGGCCTGTTTGCCCAGCAGCGTTACCAGGGCACGGCCGGCGGCAATATTGTCTGGAGAAAGGTGGCCGAGCCAGCCCGGCAAGACGGTTCGGGGCATACCGATGCTGGCTCGGGCGGCGTCAGGCACATCAGTATTGAAGGTAAACGCCTTGACGCCTGCCCCATCCGCCAGCCTGAGCATGGATTCGGTGACATGCTCCTTGCACATGAACAGCAGGTAGTCCGGCTTCTCTTCACGGCTCAGCACGTCCCTCGCCATGCGAAGATAGCTGAATCGATGACTCTCCCGGTCGTATTGAACCTCCAGATCAACATCGAGATCTTCCGCCACCTCAGTCATAAACCCGGATACCATTTGCCAGAAACGGGAGTCGTCCGGTGACAGAAAAACAATAGTGGGCCGGGGGCCAGCGTGTGCCAAAGGACCGGTAAGCAGAAGCAGGAAACTGATCAGCAAGCGGGCAAGATAAGACTTCATGTAACGAATCACCCTCTGGAGGATCTGGCAACGTTGGCTCTCGTGGGGGATTAAGCTACCGAGCTGTCGTGTAACAGACAAGCGCCGATCCGTAACCAATGTCTCAGTTCAGGAGGGAAGGTTCCGCGGTCGAAGCGGGGTCTTCAAACTCAACATACAGCTGGCCAGCTAATTGCTCGTACAGACCGGCTTCTTTCAGGCCCTTCATCTGAGCCGACAGTCTGCTCAGAAATTGCCGGTTGGCTTCGGTGTTGTGGCAGGTTAGCCGGTCATAGCTCTCAAGAAGCGGGGACTGGGGATCATAGCTGAGCTTGTCCATGAAAGGCCGGATATCAGGAACAGCAGCAATCATCGCGCTGAATCTCTGGTGCTCAAGCATGGCCAGGTTCTGGGCATCGCTCTTGGACCAGATCACGTTGACACGATGATCCTCCAGAACACCGTCGAGGTAAGTCTCATGGCCTATCACCGCGCCCACGCTTTCTCCATCCAGCTGCGACAGTTTGCTGACGGGGTCGTCATCTTTCAGGGTAAACAGGTAGTAGGTGAACTTGCCAAGTGGAAAGCTTGCGATAACGGCATCCTGGCCCAGTCGCCGCTCCAGAACTTCGGTAAAGGAATAAATACAGTCAGCGCCCTGCTGTTCGAACACCATCATGGCCCGTTTGTAGGGGTAGAACTGTTCGCTCACAGCGACATCGAGACCGTCCAGGGCCTGATACAGGATTTTCTGGTAAACACCGTCCCGGTTTTCGGTCAGGAGGCTGGTGATGTCCGGAACGGCCACCCGGATACCCGAATCGGCCAGCGCCGGCGTACTCAGCAAGCCAGCGCTGACCAGCAACACCCGGAAAACGTGAAGAAATCGTCTCATAACTTGCGCATCAGTCCTTGACGACAAAGAAGTGGCTATATTTCATACAGTCCAGGCAGTATGACAAGGCCGTTGCACCCACGCCAGAAAAACCTTGTTAAATCCATGGGTTTAGCCAACGCAAAAAAGGCACCGGATCACTCCGGTGCCTCTCTCATCAGGTAGCTAAATTATGCGTTACGCCGCTTCGTCCTCACTTTCATCCACGGAGTTGCGGATCAGGAAGTCAAACGCTCCCAACGCGGCCTTGGAGCCCTCGCCCATGGAAATCACGATCTGCTTGAAGGGCACGGTGGTGGCATCACCTGCCGCAAAGATCCCCGGGATGGAGGTCTCGTTGCGATCATTGACGATGATCTCGCCGTGCTGGCTCAGCTCGATATCACCCTTGAGCCACTCGGTATTCGGGATAAGACCGATTTGCACGAACACGCCTTCCAGTGCCACGTGGTGCTGCTCACCGGAGTTGCGATCGGTGTAGTTCAGGCCGTTGACCTTCCCGTTTTCACCAGTGATCTCGGTGGTCTGCCCGGAAGTGATGATTTCCACGTTCTTCAGGCTACGGAGTTTCTTCTGCAATACGTCATCGGCGCGCATTTCGGCACCGAACTCGATCAGGGTCACATGGCCCACGATGCCGGCGAGGTCGATGGCCGCTTCCACACCGGAATTACCACCGCCGATGACGGCAACACGCTTGCCCTTGAACAGGGGGCCGTCACAGTGCGGGCAGTAGGCCACACCCTTGTTGCGGTATTCTTCCTCTCCCGGCACGCCCATCTGGCGCCAGCGCGCACCGGTGGACAGGACCAGGCTGCGTGCCTTGAGGGTGGCACCATTTTCCAGTCGAATCTCATGGGGCATGCCCGGGCGTGACGCCGGAATCAGCTTTTCAGCGCGCTGCATGTTCATGATGTCCACGTCGTATTCCTTGACGTGCTGCTCCATGGCCGCAACCAGTTTCGGGCCTTCGGTGTAGGGCACGGAGATCAGGTTCTCGATGCCCATGGTGTCAGCCACCTGGCCACCAAATCGCTCGGCAGCGATACCGGTAGAGATACCCTTGCGGGCTGCGTAGATAGCAGCAGAGGCACCGGCAGGACCGCCACCAATCACCAGAACCTCAAAGGTGTCTTTCTGGTTGATCTTCTCGGCATCCTTCTCACTGGAGCTGGTGTCCAGTTTGGCCACGATCTCTTCCAGGGTCATCCGGCCCTGGCCCCAGGGCTCACCGTTCATGTATACGCTGGGCACGGCCATTACTTCGCGCTGCTCAACTTCATCCTGGAACAGGGCACCGTCGATGGAGGTGTTCTTGACGTTCGGGTTCAGCACGCTCATCAGGTTCAGGGCCTGGACCACGTCCGGGCAGTTCTGGCAGGAGAGCGAGAAATAGGTTTCAAACTCGAACCGGCCTTCCAGTGACTGGATTTGCTCAATCACATCCTGGGAAGCCTTGGAGGGATGACCGCCCACCTGCAACAGCGCCAGCACCAGCGAGGTGAACTCGTGGCCCATGGGAATGCCTGCAAAGCGAACGCCAATATCAGTTCCTACACGGTTGATGGCGAAGGAAGGACGACGCACATCGTTGGACTCTTCGGTGCGCAGACTGATCTTGGAAGACATGGGCTCCAGTTCTTCCAGCAGCTCACGAAGTTCCTGGGACTTCTTGCTGTCATCGTAGGCGGCAACCAGCTCAATAGGCTGCTGCAGCTTATCCATGTAGGCCTTCAGCTGTTCCTTGATATTGGCATCCAACATATTCCCACTTCTCCTTTAAAGTTCGAGACTAAGTATCTGAATTCAAATACGGTGACTAATTGAAGTTGGTGCAAAGATACGGACCGGCAAGCTGATGCTCAAATTAATTGCCCCAAACAGTTTGATAGGGCGTTACTATTCTTGCAGACTCATGGCCCGACGAGCTTGACCAATAGCGCATATCCACCGGTATGCCTGCCGCAGTATGATGTTGTAACAACATCGCAACATCATTCTCTGGAACCCAGAATAGGCAACGCATGTTTCTAGATCGTTTCCACTCCGTCCAGGACGGACACGTCGTTATCTCCGCCCTGCAGGCCAGCCAGTTCGCCAAGGAGATCGCGGGGGACTTCAATCCCATCCACGACCCGGACGCCCGCCGTTTCTGTGTTCCCGGAGACCTGCTCTTCGCGATTGTGCTGGCGCGCTTCGGGCTGTCCGAGAACATGACCTTCCGGTTCCGCAGTCTGCTCGGAGAGAATGTACCGCTGAAGTTCGTCGAAACCGGGGATACCATCGATGTCTGTGACGACGCCGGCAAAGTCTATATCGAAGTGACTCGCAGTGGCGCCTGCACCCAGGATGCACAACTGATCGAAGATATCACTCGCGCCTACGTGGCGGCCTCCGGCAAGAACTTCCCTCATACCCTGAAACCATTAATGGAGTCTAACGGGGTAATGTTCAATCCCGACCGACCCATGGTGATGTACGAGAGCATGAGCCTGGCCCTGGATAACCTGGATTTGCCCTCACCGGGCCTGGAATTGCACAACGCCACGCTCGAGGCAGCCGGCAAACGGGGTAACGTGTTTCTGGAATATCGCCTGACCGCCGACAACAAACCGGTGGGCGAAGTGACCAAGCGGCTCGTATTGAGTGGTTTGCGGCCCTACTGTCCTGAGGCGATGGCGGGTGTGATTGAAGAGTTCTATCGTCTCAAGGCCCGTGGCGCCGACTATTTCAACAAGGACAACAGCGGAGACCACAGCAATGCCAATTCAGCCGGGTGATACCCTGCCAGACATCGAACTTCAGGTAATGGGCGAGAAAGGTCCGGAAAAGGTCCGTACCAGCGAACTCTTTGCCGGCAAGAAAGTCGTTCTCTTCGCCGTACCGGGTGCGTTCACCCCTACCTGTTCCGCCGCCCATTTGCCGGGCTTTGTGGTGAATGCCGACAAACTCCGCGCCAAAGGTGTGGATAGCATTGTGTGCACATCGGTGAACGATGCCTTTGTGATGGACGCCTGGGGCAAGGCCCATAATGCCGAAGAGATCATCATGCTGGCCGATGGCGTGGCAGAGTTGGCCAAAGCGCTGGACCTGACCCAGGACCGGACCGCCAATGGCATGGGCATTCGCAGCCAGCGCTACGCCATGATCGTCAACGACGGCAAGGTTGAGCTTTTGCATGTCGATCCTCAGGGGCTGGACCTCACCAGCGCCGAGACCATTCTCGAGGCGCTCTGAACCGCCGCTTTTCTACCGACACAAAAAACCCCGGAAATTCCGGGGTTTTTCGTTCATAAGCTTTCCAGAAGGAGAGCTTAGATCTTGCCAACCAGGTCCAGAGACGGAGCCAGGGTTTCTTCGCCTTCTTTCCACTTGGCCGGGCATACTTCGCCAGGATGGTTGCGAACGTACTGAGCGGCTTTAACCTTGCGCATCAGGTCGTCTGCGTCACGGCCGATACCTTCAGCAGTGATTTCCATGGCCTGGATAACGCCATCCGGATCGATCAGGAAGGTAGCGCGGTCTGCCAGGCCCTGGCCTTCACGCATAACACCAAAGTTGTTGGTGATGGTGCCAGTCTGGTCGCCTACCATGTAGTACTGGATCTTGCCGATGGTTTCAGAGCTGTCGTGCCATGCCTTGTGGGTGAAGTGAGTGTCGGTAGACACGGAGAACACTTCAACGCCCAGCTTCTGGAGCTCTTCGTACTTGTCTGCAACGTCGCCCAGCTCGGTCGGGCAAACGAAAGTGAAGTCGGCCGGGTAGAAGAAGAACACCGCCCACTTGCCTTGTACGTCGGCTTCGCTGATCTCAACGAACTCGCCGTTTTTGAAGGCGGTAGCGTTGAACGGCTTGATCTCGCTGTTAATGATGCCCATTAAAGATAACTCCTTGTTGATGGATTCAGTAAGTGAATGAATTTACGGCGCTAAATCTACTGACATCAGGCGCCAGGATAAAATTGATAATTTCCAAGCCAAGGATAGGCTCTACCTATTCATGGGGCCTTAACCCGCAAGTTCAATCTTCTGGAAGTCCAGAATATTCTCTTTCGGTGACGCTTTAATGGCAGCTACTTCAACCCGTTTCTTTGCCAGAATGAAGACAAAACAGGCGAAATACAGAGCGATTACCAGAGCACCAACCCACTGAATCCGCAGGAAATCCAGCTGGAACAGCATGGTGAGGCCCACCATCGCCAGGAAATTGAACACCACATAGTTCGCCCGCCCCAGGCGCTCAGCGGTGAGATTCAGATTGTCGGTGTACAGGCGGATCAGCGAATCCAGCGAATTCACCACCATCAACACACCCACCGAGATCATGGCGAGGTTGGTAAATGCTGCAATCTGCAGACCTTCAGCGTGGTAATGGTAAAGGACGGTAAACCACACACCGATGGCGATGGACGGTACCACCAGCATCGCAATCAGCAACTGCCAGGTACGGATACCACTCACGAAGCGCGCGGTGAACTGGCCGATCATGATGCTCCAGGCAAACCACCAGAACAGGTAGAACTCGTGGTAGTCATTGATGGGCAGGGCAAACTGGTGAATATTGGCGAAGTACTCGCCGATCAGCCCGGCTGTGCCCAGGAAATCCCCCGGCGAGCCAGCGCCCATTACAAACGCCCGGAACCACATGCCCACGATCAGGGCAATAAACAACATGCTCGAACCGAGGCTGAGGATACGCACATACTTGATCTTGGAGCTGGAGTAGACCGCCAGCGCGATCGCCGCAAACACGATGAAGTAAAATGCCGGCACCACGGACTCGCCATCACCCAGCATGGGCAGATACCAGGGCAGGTTCACCAGCAGCAGATAGGCGGTGAAAGCACAGGTGCCGATGATCACTACGTTGTTCACAACCTTCACCAGCGGGATCTCGAAGAACTGCACCCGCGGCTCAATGATCGCGAAATAGAAACAGGTCAGGAAATAGAAGCCCCAGATCAGGAAGGCCCAGAAGCCGAACTCGATCGCGAGCGGATTGGCAAAGCCGTATTCTGGGCTGGCAGACAGATCGCCATAGCCACCGAACTCGGTCAGCGGGAACATGATCAGGCCCACATCCAGACCGGAGGTGAACAGGATGGCAATGAAGGTGAAGGTGCGGACCGGCGTCACGCCGATGCACTGGATATCCCACCATTTGTACAGGATCAGAACAATGGCGGCGAAGGTGAATATAAGGCCTGCAGATAACCAGAGTGTCATAACGTCCTCCGGTTACTTTGTTTCTTTGCAATGAACAGCATGGGTGTTCCTCCTCTACTTTGTAAGCGCTGCTTCTTTCGAATCGGACACAAACCCAGGACTTGCCTATCGGGCGCCCGAAAACGGCAGAACACCGTCGCGCTGATAGGGAAATCCTGAGGGCTTGCAAAAACCCCGGGCGCGTTGCACGCCCGGGTGGGATGACGGCGCGCTACGCCAGCGCGCGCTTTGCCTGTCCCGGTCGCTGGCGTGCCTGCCACTGGTCGTCCATCACCACAGGCGCGTCAGAAGGTTGCAGGGGCTCCCTGCCCCGGATCAGGTCGGCTGCCCGTTCCGCCACCATGATGGTGGGCGCATTCAGGTTGCCGTTGGGTATGGTCGGGAAGATGGACGAATCCACCACCCTGAGATTTCGGATGCCGCGGACCCGCGTGTCCGGGTCCACCACGGCCAGTTCGTCGGTGCCCATCTTGCAGGAGCAGGACGGGTGATAGGCGCTCTCCACGGCCTGGCGGACGAAGGCATCGATTTCCTCGTCGGTCTGGACCTCGGCCCCGGGCTGGATCTCCGCTCCGCGGTACTCGTCCATGGCCGGCTGACTGATGATTTCCCGGGTCAGGCGCACACAGTCCCGGAAGCCTTCCCGATCTGCCTCGTGCTGCAGATAGTTGAAGCGGATGGTCGGCGCCTGTTTCGGGTCCGGCGATTGCACATGGACGAAACCCCGGCTCTTGGGCTTGTTGTGGCCAATGTGCAGCTGGAAACCGTCGCCATCGAAGGCCTCCTTGCCGTCGTAGCGCATGGCTGCCGGCAGGAAGTGGTATTGCAGGTCGGGCCATTCGACCCCGGCCTTGGACCGGATAAACCCGCAGGACTCGAAGTGATTGGTGGCGCCCAGACCATCCTTGCGGAGAATCCAACGAACACCGATCTTCAACTTGTTCCACCAGTCCAGCTTGCCGTTGAGCGAGACCGGCTGTTTGCAGCGGTACTGGAAGTAAAACTCCAGGTGGTCCTGCAGGTTCTCACCGACGCCGGGTAACTCGTGCTTTACCTCAATGCCGGCCTGCTCCAGCACCTCACGCTTGCCGATACCGGACAATTGCAGCAGGTGGGGTGAACCGATGGAGCCGGCAGACAGGATCACTTCTTCCGCTGCTTTCGCTTCGTGTACCTTGCCGCCCTGCTCGTAGCGCACGCCGGTGGCGGTTTTACCATCCAGCAACACCTTGTGTACCAGAGCGTGAGTCACAACGGTCAGATTCGGACGCTCCATGGCCGGGCGCAGATAGGCATTGGCGGTGGACCAGCGACGACCGTTCTTCACGGTCATGTGCATGGCGCCGAAACCTTCCTGTTGGGTGCCGTTATAGTCATCGGTTTCGAAATAGCCGGCATCGGCACCCGCACTCACGAAGGCCTTGTAGAGTGGGTTCTGCATGTTGTTGCCGTTATTCACGCCGAGCGGGCCTTTGTCACCCCGGTAGTCATCGGCGCCAAAGGCCCAGGTTTCCGCCTTCCTGAAATACGGCAGGACGTTCCGATAATGCCAGCCTGTGGCGCCCTCGGAATCCCATTCGTCGAAATCCCGGGCGTGGCCCCGAACATAGACCATGCCGTTAATAGAGGACGATCCGCCCAGCACCTTGCCCCGGGGACAATGCATGCGGCGGTTGTCCAGGAAAGACTCTGGCTCGGTCTCGAACTGCCAGGCGTATTTCTTGGTGTTCATGGGAATGGACAGGGCGGTGGGCATCTGGATGAAGATGCTCTTGTCGCTGCCGCCGGTTTCCAGCAGCAGCACCCGGTGGCGCGCGTCCTCGGTCAGGCGGTTGGCCAGCACGCAACCGGCGGAACCCGCACCCACAATGATGTAGTCGTATCGATTTTCTGTCATACGCGTTCTCCTCTGTGGCCTGCGGAATTAAAACGGTGCATCAATATCTTCCATGCCCACATACACCGATTTGATCTGGGTGTAGTGCGCAATGGTCTCGCGCCCGTTTTCGCGGCCGATGCCGGAGAGTTTGTAGCCGCCGACCGGCATTTCTGCCGGGGAGGCGCCGTAGCTGTTGATCCAGCAGATGCCGGCCTGGATCTGGTGAATCACCCGGTGGGCCCGGCGAATATCGTTGGTGAACACGCCGGCGGCCAGACCGGTGTCGGTGTTGTTGGCCCGGGCAATCACCTCGTCTTCGTCAGAGAAAGTCAGTATCGACATCACCGGCCCGAAAATCTCTTCTTTAACGATGGTCATGTCGTCGGAGCAGTCGGTGAAGATGGTGGGCTCGACAAAATAGCCGCCCTTGGAATCTTCCGGCTCGAAGGCCCGGCCACCGTGACTGAGAGTGGCTCCTTCAGACAGGCCTTTGGCGATGTAATCGAGCACCAGATCCCGGTGTTTTGCGGAAATCAGCGCACCATAGTTGGTGTCCGGATCCATCGGGTCACCGGGTTTGATGTTCTTGCGGGTGCGCTCCAGAAGACGCTCCATGAAGCGCGGATACAGGTCCTCGTGGACAAACACCCGGGTGCCGTTGGTGCAGATCTCGCCCTGGGTGTAAAAATTGCCCACCATGGCGGCGGAGATGGCGTTTTCCAGATCCGCATCGTCAAAGATGATCAGCGGGGATTTTCCGCCCAGCTCCATGGTGACGTCTTTCAGGGTGGATGATGCCGCTGCCATCACCTTCTTGCCGGTGGCTACTTCGCCGGTGAAGGATACCTTGGCAATCTCCGGATGATGAGTCAGCCACTGGCCAACTTCGGCGGCGCCTTGCACCACGTTGAACACGCCCTCCGGCACGCCCGCTTCGGTAAAGATTTCCGCCAGCTTCACCGCACCCATCGGGGTTTCCTCGGAGGGCTTGAAGATCATGGCGTTGCCACAGGCCAGGGCCGGAGCGGACTTCCAGCAGGCAATCTGGATCGGGTAGTTCCAGGCGCCGATGCCGGCACAAATGCCCAGCGGCTCCCGGCGCGTGTAGTAGAAATCACCGCCCAGATCCTGCTGGTTACCCTCAATAGAGGGCGCAAGGCCGGCAAAGAATTCGATTGCGTCGGTACCGGTGACCACATCCACGGCTTCCGCTTCCTGCCAGGGCTTGCCGGTATCGCGCACTTCTGCGGCGGCCAGTTCATCATTGCGCTCTCTCAAAAGCGCAACCGCCCGCAGCAAAATCCGGCTGCGTTCAATGGCAGTCATCGCGGACCATTCGGCAAAGCCGGCCCGGGCACTTTCAATGGCGGCCTGCTGCACGGATTCATCCGCCACTTCCACTTCGTAGATGACCTGACCGGTGGCCGGATTCACCACGGGGAAGGTTTCGCCGGTGCTGTTGGCCAGGAAACGGCCATGAACGAAATTCTGAACAACAGGAAGAGATGCAGACATAGTAATCAGATAACCTCGGTTCGGTGTCTTCAGGCCTTGTGGGCCGTTCGAATCAAATCCGGCTCAGGCGGTTGCCTGCGCCAGTGTCTCGTGGACAAATTTCTTGCAGAGCCGCTCGCCGGCCTCAAAACTTTCTACCGGGTCCAGGCTCAGGGCGCTGCGTAGCCAGAAGCCGTCAATCATTGCTGCGGTTTGCCGGGCCGCCTCGGTCGCCGCACCAGGTTCGAGCACCTGCGCAAATGAATAGCGCAGATTGCTGTACAGCCGGGCGTTGTTGATTTGCTGCAGCCGCTTGAGCCCCGGCTCATGCATCGACCGGGCCCAGAAGCTCAGCCAGGTCTTGGCCGCCAGCGCCGAGCGCTGAAACTCGGAAAAGTTCGACTCGATAATGCAATTTAGCCGCTGTTCCGGGGAGCGGTCGGTCTTGGCCATTCGCTCCCGGAGTTCCTTACCCAGTTGATCCAGCAGATAACGCAAGGCCGCTTCAATCAGACCCTGCTTGCCGCCGAAATAATGGCTGATAATCCCGGAGGACATGCCCGCCCGTTTGCTGATGCTGACAATGGTGGTGTTCTGCATTCCAAGCTCGGCGATCGAATGCATGGTGGCTTCAATCAGCTGCTGCTTGCGTGTGTCTTTGACCCCAACTTTTGGCATGGCGGCTTCGGTTACTCGTCTTGATTCCGGTGTTGAAAGCAGCACCAATCAGCCCTGCTTTTTATTAATTGAACGTTCAATTAACGAAAAGCTTACAGAAGCCAGATGAAGAATTCAAACCGGTTTAAAAAAACGGACAACCTCTGGGCCACGCTAGTATGGCCCTGAGGTGGCTACAGGAAGGATCAGTTATGGCGGCGGTAATCGGGATCTGTCCAGCACACGGGAAGCGCTTCGCCGGAGGGAAAAGCCAGTTCGGATTTTGGATAAGATTCAGGGTCCTGCGCCTCCTCCCCGTAATGGAGGCTGCCGCGCACTTGCTCCATATGAGGATCAAACAATGCCTGGGTATCCAGTACTTCAATCAGGTGCCCGGTTGCTTTTTCAGCGACAAACATAGCGGCCTCCGTGGGACAGAATTTATCCCTTAAACTTAGCAGAGACCATGGAATCCAGACAGAAGTCCCTAATTAATATGGAACGCCGCTGAGCCACAGCCCGACTCTGGAAAATTCGGAATCTGAGACATTTCGCTACATTAAATATCGGTTGTCGGGTTTTCTGGGCGGAAAAGGTTGTT
>CAZFQI010000097.1:0-4996 GCA_964520755.1 uncultured Marinobacter sp.
TGATGGGCCTGCCGCCCACCGGCGGGTTTGCCGCCAAATGGCTGCTGCTTCAGGCCAGCCTGGGAAGTGGCCAGTGGTGGTGGCTGATTGTGCTTCTGGGCGGGGGACTGCTCTCTGCGGCGTATGTGTTCCGGGTTTATCGGGCGTCGTTTATCGAGAATTCCGACACCGACCTGTTTTTTCATCCTTCACGCAGTCTGGAAGTCATCCCGATGATCCTGGCCTTGCTCTCTCTCGGTCTCGGGTTGGTGGCTGAGCCGGTGCTGTCTGTCATGGCGCTACCGTTTGAACAAGGGGGTGGCGGGTGACGGCCAATACACTGATACCCCTGTTTGCGCTGTTAACGTCCTTGTTGGCGTCGGTGATTATTTTTGCGTTGCCGGAGAAGGGCCATCGCCTCAGGACATCGGTGAACCTGGCCGCAGCTGGCCTGAAACTGATTCTGGTCGGGGTCATGGTCTGGGGCATATTCCATGGCCAGTCTTTTGAGTTCGCCTTCACCATGCTGCCGGGCGTTCAGTTTGTTTTGCGTGCCGACGCGCTTTCGATGCTGTTTGCCGGTTTATCGGCGGTGCTTTGGCTGCTGACGACCATTTATGCCGTAGGCTATCTTGAGGATTCGCCCAACCGTAGCCGGTTCTTCGGTTTTTTCAGCCTCTGCGTCGCCAGCACCATGGGTATCGCCCTGGCTGGCAACCTGTTCACCTTCTTTTTGTTCTACGAAATGCTCACCCTCTCCACGTACCCCCTGGTGGTGCATCGCGGAACCCGCCAGGCGTTGAAGGCTGGTCGGAATTACATCATCTACACCCTCACCGGCGGGGCAGTGCTGCTATTGGCCATCGCCTGGTTACACGGGCTGGTGGGGGACCTGCCGTTCCGGCCCGGTGGACACTTTTCTGGCCTGGAGCCGGAATTACAGGGGCCTTTGACGCTGGTTTTTGTGCTGCTGATCGCCGGCCTTGGTGTGAAGGCGGCCCTGGTGCCGTTACACGGCTGGCTGCCGCAGGCCATGGTCGCGCCGGCCCCGGTCAGTGCGTTGTTGCATGCGGTTGCCGTGGTGAAGGCCGGGGCCTTTGGTATTGTCCGGGTTGTGTGTGAGATCTACGGGCTGGAGGCTGCGAGCCAGATGGGGCTCTTGTCCGGCCTGGCCTTGGTTTCTGCCATTACCATCATCTATGGATCGACCCGGGCGCTGTATCAGCTGGATCTGAAACGCCGCCTGGCATTTTCAACCATCAGCCAGGTGTCCTACATCATTCTTGGTGTGAGCCTGTTCGGGCCAGTCGGGGTCGCGGGCGGGCTGGTGCACCTGGTGCATCAGGGCATCATGAAAATTACACTGTTTTTCTGTGCCGGCAACTACGCCGAAACCCTCGGGGTTCATCGAATTGATGAACTGGATGGAGCCGGTCGCCGCATGCCCGGCACGTCTGTGGCGTTTACCCTGGGTGCATTTGGCATGATTGGTGCCCCGCCGCTGGCCGGTTTCGTCACCAAGTGGACCATGGGCACCGGTGCTCTGGCTGTGGGCATGGATTGGGTGGTCGTGGTGCTTGTGGTCAGCAGTCTATTGAATGCCGCGTACTTTCTGCCGATTCTGCACCGGATCTGGTTTGCCGGGCAGCAACAGGCCTGGCCCCATGAACGCCGCTGGGGCCGCCTGGAAACCAGCGCCTGGTTGCTATGGCCGCCGCTGATTACGGCAGTCGCGCTGATTGTGATCGGACTGCTCGCGTCCATGCCCTTCAGTCCGCTGAGCTGGGTCAATCTGATCGTGGAGCAGGAGGTGATGCAATGATGCAGTCCTCGGCTCTGCTGTTACTGGCGGTTCTGCTGCCATTCGCCTCCTTGCTCTTGGCGCTCAATCCCCGGTGGCAGACTATCTACCGTTACTGCCTGCCGGTTCTTCCCCTGCCAGCGCTGCTGCTGGCCTTGCTGGCTGAACCTGGCTGGCGGCTTGAAATGCCGTGGCTACTGAATGGCGGTTTGTGGGGCCTGGATGAGCTCCGGCGGGCTTTTCTGATACTGACCGCACTTCTCTGGTCGGTAGCCGGTTTGTTCGCGACAGGGTACCTGCCGGACCGGAAACTCCGCCGCTTCTGCGTGTTCTGGACGCTGACCCTCGCCGGCAACCTGGGGCTGACCATTGCCGGAGACATTGCCAGCTTCTACAGCTTCTTTGCCCTGATGACCTTTGCCGGCTACGGATTGGTGGTGCACGAGGGGTCTGAAGAAGCCAATCGGGCCGGGCGGGTCTATCTGGCCATGGCGGTGGTGGGTGAAATGGCCATCCTGACCGGTCTGCTGATGGCTGCCCAACTGTCAGGCAGTGCAATGCTGGCGGAGATACCGGCCGCGCTTGTTGATGCAGAGCAGCGCTGGCTGATCATGCTGCTTCTGATCGCCGGGTTCGGGGTCAAGGCCGGTTTACCCTTGCTTCACTTCTGGTTGCCTCTTGCGCATCCGGTGGCACCCACACCGGCCAGCGCGGTGCTCAGCGGTGCCATGATCAAGGCGGGTTTGCTGGGCTGGCTGGTGACCCTGCCTTTCGGGCAAGTGTCGCTCCCAATGTGGGGCAATATCCTGGTGGTGCTTGGAACGATCGGGTCGCTGGGTGCCGCTGCTCTCGGGGTGCGACAGGTGCGCCCGAAAACGGTCCTGGCCTATTCCAGCATCAGCCAGATGGGGCTGATGGTTCTGATGGTGGGTGCTGCACTGGCCCATGCTGAGGCAGCCGGAGCTATTCTTGCGGTGCTTGCCCTGTACGTGCTGCATCACGGCCTGGCCAAGGGCAGCCTGTTCCTGTCCACCGCCATGGCGGTGCCAGCGGGCCAAGGCAGCCGATGGGGCTTCTGGGTGCTGATTGCACTTCCGGGGCTGTCACTCGCTGGCTTGCCGTTCACCAGTGGTGCGGCGGCGAAGCTTGCCATGAAAGAGGTTCTCCAGCGCGACGGGTTCGGTTTTTTCATGGCGGACTATCTGCCTGCCCTCATGACTGCCGGGGCCATTGCCACCCTGCTGCTGATCTGGCGTTTCCTCTGGGCTCAAGGCCAGGTTGCCAGGGCGGGCGCCAATCCGGCCTGCATGTGGCTTGGCTGGGGGTTGGCCACTGCTTCCAGCCTGGCCCTGTTCTGGTGGTTGCCCTGGCACCCGTCGTTACCCGGTATTATCTGGGTTGCATCGATGGTCGAGAGTGCCTGGAGCCTTGCCTGGCCGATGATCATCGCCACGGTGCTCGCGGCGATGGCCTGGAAGTCAGTCAAACAGCGATAACTGGTCAGCTTTATCGTCCCGGTTTCCCTTCAGTTTTGGCCTGGCCTGGCGGGGGCCTTTGCGGCTGCCATGGCGGTTCAGAACCCGCCAGGTTTCTTCCTGGCTAACCTGCTGCTTGCGAAAGTCGCCAACCGCCTTGCGAGCAACCCGGGCGGCCTGTTCATGATCGCACACCGGCGAGATATAGGTGTTGCCGCCGTATCGCTCTTTCTGGGTCGGCGTCATTAACCAGGGGGTGTGGATCATTTCACTGGGCACGCCAGCCAGCTCTGGAATCCAGCGCCGGATGAACTCGCCATCGGGGTCCAGTTTCTGGCTTTGCAACACCGGGTTGTAGATTCGCAGGGCGTTGATGCCGGTCAGGCCGGATTGCATCTGGGTCTGGGAGTAGTGAATACCCGGCTCGAAATCGGTAAACAGACGGGCCAGATGAAGGGCGGGATCACGCCAGTGTAGCCACAGCTGGTAGCTGGCGATTGCCATTAGCATGGCCCGCATCCGGAAGTTGATCCAGCCCGAATGACTCAAGGCACGCATGCTGGCGTCCACCAGGGGCCAGCCCGTCTGGCCTTCCTGCCAGCGCTGCAGGCGTTCGGTATCATTGGGCCCCGCTTTTAGCGCCTCCATTTCCCGGTGCATCGCCCGTAATTCCAGTTCCGGTTCGTCCTCCAGTTTCTGGATAAAATGGCAGTGCCAGTGCAACCGGGAACGGAAACTGGTCAGGCTTTTCTTTTTGCGGGGCAGGGTATTGCGGTGATTGCCGGTAGCCTTTGCCTGCTGGTAGATCTCCCTCAGGCTGACGGTGCCGTAGGCGATATGGGGGCTCAGGCGCGAGCAGGCCCTGACTGCGGTGTTCGGGCTGGAAATGTTGTACTGGTAGCCGACGCAGCGGCGATCCAGGAAAGACGCGAGAAGTTTATCGCCTCTTGCACTGCCGCCAATCTGGCGGTCCGGACACTCGTCAGGCACTGTGAAGTCCTGAACCGTGTCGCCAGTGGAAAAGGCCTGAAGGGTGTCCGATTTCGGGATTGCAGCCGGAGCCTCCAGCACCGGTTGCCGCATCAGCTCTGTCCAGGCTCTGTCCCAGACATCCCGGTCGCTCAGGCGGCGAACCACACCGAACTGGTTCCACTCCCGGAATTCCACCTGGTTTTCCGAGCACCAGCCAATGACCGCCCTGTCACGCTCATAGGTCCATTGTCCGCCGGTTTCCTGATGGCAGAAGATGCGGTTGATGCCGTGATGAGTCCGAAGCTGCTTCAGCGCATCGATCACCGACCCTCGCACTACCAGAAGCTGGCTGCCGGCGTTTCGAAGCTGTCGGTCCAGATCGTCCAGTGAGTCCCTGATAAACGCCCACTGGCGGCCGCTGGTGTCCGGCAGTTGCCAGTAGTCGTCTTCGATGACATACAGCGGTATGACCGGTTCGCCGGTGCTGGCCGCCGCCACAAGGGGTGCATGATCCCGGGAACGCAGATCGCGCTTGAACCAGACCACAGTCGTCATGGCTGTGAGTTCCTGTCGCGCCGGCAGCGTTCACTGCAATAGCGCACGTTGTCCCAGTCTTTCGCCCATTTTTTGCGCCAGGCAAAGGGGCGCTGGCAAACCGGGCAGATTTTCTCCGGGAGATTGGGTTTTTTGTGGGGCACCACGGTCTTCCGTTCGGGATGTATGGCTTTCTACGTCTGCGCCGCAGGGCGGGATCAATGCCCCGGGCGGC
>CAZFQI010000097.1:5096-12826 GCA_964520755.1 uncultured Marinobacter sp.
TATCCCGGCGCGGGTCGACGCTTACGAACAGGGTGGTGACATCGTCCTGGTACTGTTCGGGCAGTTGCTGGATCGAACGGCGCAGGTCGGTCAGCGTGGTGGGGCAGACATCCGGACAGGAGGTAAAGCCGAAATACACCAGGCGGATGTTGCCCCCCGAGTCTGCGGGAGTAACGGTGTTCCCATCGGTGCCCTGGAGCTGGAACTCGAGCTCCGGCATCAGGCCCGAGATGTCCTTGCCATGCCAGTTTTCATCCTTTCCGGTGCAGCCGGCGAGCATCATGGCAACGAAAACAGGCCATAGTGGCAGCGTTCTGTTCATGCGTTTCCTCCAGCCAGAGAACTGCGTTTCGGGAATTTACCATCTTCATGCATGGCCCGGCGAAGCACGAGCAGAATGCCAACGATGCTCATCATGGCCGGTGGGATCCAGGTCAGCAGCCCGCCCAACAACTGGTCAGTTTCCGGAGGCATGGGCCATGCCCGGCCGCAGACCTCGTACACGTCGTAAACCATGCCCCGGGAAAAGACGATCCAGGCCCCTAGAATCATCTGGGGAAGTGCCACCAGTGCCAGCAGCAGGATGCGCTTGCCATAGCCCAGAGCACTGGTGATTGCCGGTGAGCGGGGGTCGAAGATCAGCCACCAGAACAACAGGCCATCCAGCAGCATGCTCCAGTTCATGATCCAATACAGCTGTCGGCTGAGCATGGCGTCGAAATGGATGGGCGGCCAGAGCCAGAAATAGATCAGCCCCACGAACAGAAACGAGGCGATGAAGGGCTGCTGCAGCAGACGGTAAAGCCACCCCAGAGGTTGCAGCCAGTAACGCGCGGACGGGGAAATTCTCTGATACCAGAATCGCATCACGGGGAGTGGATTGGACAGCGCAATCAGAATCGGCCCCAGGTGGTGAAGAATCAGGTGTTGTCCCCGGTGAACGAAAAACATGTACTGGGAGTAGTAGTCGAATCGGGTTTGCATCACCGCATAGCAGAGCATGACCCCGAGCGTGAAAGTAACGATCCGGGCCGATCCCGGCCGGTCTTGCTCAGGCATCCTGAGCAGCGCGACACCATAAAACCCGAGCACCAGCATATAACTGAGCAGGGTCAGGGGAGAAAAGTCGTAGGGCAGCAGGTAGCTCGATACTGGCATGGATCAGACTCGATGCGTGCACGCATTGGAAACCGGGTTTATCTTTCTTGTCAGTACCGCCGAGTTTTGCCGGCCCGGCGGCGGATTTCAAGGCCGGCTTCAGGAAACTTTTGATGGAGACGGGGCATGGCCCGATTCTGTGATTCCATTTCAGCGCCGTCAGTGCTGATCTTTGACTGGCACGGCACCCTGGTAGATACCCACGATGCCATGTTCAGTGCCATGGAAGACATGCTGCCGCAGTTGGAGGACCTGGGGCTGGTGGAACGCCTGCTGCCGGAGGACAAATGCCGTACGGCAGATGATGCGCGCCTGGTGCGTTACATCCGCATTTTCCGGCGCCTGCATCCGCGCATACTGGCCGAGCGCCGGGTGTCGCGGACCGACATATTTAACGCCATCTTTGGCGATGACAAAGAGGCCAAGCTGATTGCCCACAAGGCCTACAATGAGGCCTATCGTCGGTATTTCGGGCAGGTGAAGCCATTCCAGCCCGGTGCCTACGAGTATCTCTCTGCCCTGAAAGCCATGGGTATCCGGCTGGCGGTATCCACCAACCGGAACCGGGAGTTTCTGGACCGGGAACTACAAACGGTGGATGAGGGGCGATGGCGGAATCTGTTCGATGCCACGGTCTGTGCCGATGACGTAACCGAGTACAAGCCCGACCCGGAGGTTATCCTCAAAGCGCTTGAAAAGCTTGATTTGCCAGCGGATGAAAAAGCCTGGTACGTGGGTGACAGCTACGTGGATATGCTCACCGCTAACAAGGCTGGTGTGTCTGGTGTGTTCTACAACGGGGCCTGCTGGGAATCTGGCCGAATCGACAGCTGGTTTTCGCACCGGGATGCCCCTGCGGCCATTCTGGACAGCTTTGAAGATCTGATTGATCTACTCGCCCTGCTTGAACGGAACCAGCCGGAAGCCTTCAGGCAAGCGCCCGCCGAGGTCCGGCCGCGTCCTTTCCCGCCACCCCAGCGCCCGGAACCTCGGATCGAGCCGGACTGGCACCCGGCCGTGGTCAAGCTCATTCGCCCTGCGGTCATCCTGTTCGACTGGCACGCCACACTGGTGGATACTTTGGACGCCATGTACCACGCGGTAGATGACATGCTGCCGGATTTTCACAAGCTGAACTTGATGGACCGTATGGTGGCGCCGGAAGACAGCAAAACCCCGGAAGATGTGAAGCTGGTTGCCTATGTCAGGGAGTTTGCGAAGCTGCACCCAAAGGTGAAGGCGGACCGGAAAATTTCCCGCACCGATATTTTTGAAGTCCTGTTCGGGGACGATCAGGAAGCGAAACAGATCGCTCATCAGGCGTTCAATCATCATTACCGAAAGCACTATGGCACGGTGAAGGCCTTTGAGCCGAAGGTGCGCGAGGTACTGGACGGATTAAGACGCATGGGCATTCAGGTGGGGGTGATTACCAACCGGGACCGTGAATTTTTCGAGCATGAATTGGCGGCCGTCGAAGACACCGGCTGGACCCATCTTTTTGATGTCGACGTCTGTGGCGATGACACGCCCCTGCGAAAGCCCCACCCGGATCAGTTGCTGCTGGCGGTTCAGAAGCTGGATTATCCGCCGGACCCAAGCGTCTGGTACGTAGGCGACAGCACCACGGACGTAATTGCCGCCAAGCGTGCCGGCCTGACCTCGGTGTTTTTCAACGGAGCCCAGTGGGACCTGCCCTGGCTGAACAAGATTTTTCCCGGCACCCACAAACATCCGGACAAGCCGGATGTTGTGGTCAATGACTTCTCGGAGTTCTGGGCCCTGGTGCTGGCTTGTGAAGTCGGCCCGCCCTGAGCCCATTTCAGACCGGTTTTAGAGGATCCCAGTTCTTGCGGTTGGCCAGGAACTCCGGCCTTGGTTTGTTACCGCAGAAAGGCTCGGTCAGGGTGTTGTGAACGCTGTTGTAGACGAAGAACAGGTTGCTGCGTGGCCAGCATGACATATTGGCATTGGAGCCGTGCAGGGTGTTGCACTCGAAGATGATCAGCGAACCGGCCGGGCCTTTGGGGGCTTCAATACCCTGCTCGTTCATCAGCCTTGTCAGGCTGGCACTGTCCGGGACACCCAGATCCTGGGTCTTGAGGGATTTCTTGTAGTTGTCCTCCGGGGTCCGGCCGACACAGGGAATGAAGTATTTGTGTGAACCGGGAATAAGCATCAGAGGGCCGTTGAACTCGTTGTTGTCGGTCATCACGATCGAACAACTCAGGCAGCGCATCCGAGGCATGCCATCTTCACTGTGCCAGGTTTCAAAATCAGAGTGCCAGTTGAAACCTTTACCCTTGAAGCCGGGCTTGTAATTGATCCGTGACTGATGGATGTAAACTTCGCTGTCCAGCAATTGCCGCACGATCTTGAGCAAATGCGGATCCCGGGTGAGCCGGTCAAAGCGTTTGGAGATTTCGTGGATGCCAAAGATCGAACGTATTTCCTCTTTGCCGGGCTCCAGAATGGTCCCCTCGGACAATTTCAGGTCTTCGTCTTCCTCGTATTCCTGAAGTTCCTGTATGAACTTCTCCATTTCCGATTTATCGAAAAAAGACTCGAAGAACAGAAAGCCGCGTTCATCAAATTCGCGAACCTTGTCGACCGATAAGGGGCCGTCCGCCATTCGTTCCTCGGGTGTGTGCGCGACCGGATCCAGGCGCTCGAACATGCCCAGTTTGCGCTCCAGTCGGGTCGGGAACAGGTCTTGGGCGCGAGCCATTATTTACCTCCTTTGATGGTTATTAAATGATCCATATCCCTGAAAAATTAGCCCGGGTATGCCCTTTTTCAAGGGTCGTCCGGTGGATCGACCTTGAAACATTCAGGAAAGAGGCCAGAGTTAAAAGGGTGTGGCTTTAATGAAAAATGCTCACCGCGCAAGGCCCGGCTCAACCTGAGGAGGGATCTGGATGGCACAGAAACAGGCAGAAAAAACACGCAGCAGCTCGAAAACCTCAAATCAGACTCATGGTCGTAAGGTGTATCTCGTTGATGGCGCGCGAACACCGTTCCTGAAAGCAAAAGGACGACCCGGCCCTTTCTCTCCAGTCGATCTTTCTGTTCAGTGTGGTCGTCCGTTACTTCTTCGACAGCCAATGCCGGCGGATGCCTTCGATCAGGTGATTCTCGGATGTGTAAACGTTGTGCCCTCGGAAATGAACCCGGCCCGGATTGCTGCGTTGAGGCTGGGCATGGGCGAGGCCATGCCGGCTTTCACAGTCCAGATCAACTGCGGTTCCGGAATGCAGTCCATCGATACCGCCTACAAATACATCCGTGACGGCGACAGCGATCTGATCCTCGCCGGTGGCACCGAGGCGCTCAGCCATGCGCCCATGGTTCTGAAAACCGAAGCAGTCGAGTGGCTGGCCGGCCTGAATGCGGCTTCGTCCCCTCAGGACTATGTCCGGCAACTGGCGAGTTTCGGCCCGGGGCAGTTCAAGCCGGAAATCAGTCTTGCCAAGGGGCTGACGGACCCAATCGTCGGACTGAGTATGGGGCAGACGGCGGAAATTCTGGCCAAACAGTTCAATGTCAGCCGCGAGCAGGCCGACGAGTATGCCGTTTCCAGCCACCAGAGGCTTGCCAAAGCCCAGGAAGAAGGATGGCTGGATGGTGAGGTGGTCCCCGCCATATCGCCGGACGGTGAGCTGTTCCAGAACGATGATGGCGTACGTTCCGATACCTCGACAGAAGCGCTGGCCAAGCTGAAGGCAGCGTTTGAACCACCCTATGGCCAGGTTACCCCCGGAAACAGTTCCCAGGTCACCGATGGTGCCTCCTGGGTCATTCTTGCCTCCGAAGAGGCGGTGAAAAAACACGGACTCAAGCCAAAGGCAGTCCTGGTTGATAGTCACTGGTCGGCGCTTGATCCGGCAATCATGGGTCTCGGCCCTGTTCTGAGTTCTACCGCTTTGCTGAAACGGCACAAAGCCGGCCTCAATGACATCGACCTGTGGGAAATCAACGAGGCTTTTGCCGCTCAGGTACTGGCGTGTGTCCGGGCCTGGGAAGATCCGGAGTTCTGTAAAGAGGCGCTCGGGCTGGATCAGGCCATGGGTACGCTCGAGGCCGAGCGCCTGAACGTCGACGGTGGCGCGGTCGCGATCGGTCACCCGGTGGGCACCAGTGGCAACCGGATCGTGCTGCACCTGATGAATGCCTTGCACCGCAAGGGTCTGAAGCGAGGCATTGCGACTGAGTGTATTGGCGGTGGTCAGTCCGGCGCCATGCTCATTGAAGCGGTTTGAGCACCGGTTTCGGAACTCTTTACGGAATTCTGATTTCCTGGATTCAGGAGGATGCACATGACGGGTCATATTCTTGAAACTCTGAGCTCACGGGACATGGCTCTGGGGCCCTTTGAAGGTAAACAGGAAAATAGAGCAGACAGCCGATGGCAGCACTGGTTGCTTGAGCGCGATAGCCGTGACGTTGCCTGGCTGATTCTGGACAAGAAAGATACGAGCGCTAATGTGCTCTCCGAGGCCGTTTTGAAGGAGCTTGGCGAGATTGTTACCGAGCTCGAACAAAATACCCCCAAGGGATTGGTTCTGCGCTCGATCAAGGCCAGTGGTTTCTGTATGGGGGCCGATATCTCGGAGTTCTCTGAACTCTCCTCAGAGACCGAAGTCGTCGACAAACTCACCGATGCGCACCGGGTGGTCGACCGTTTTGAGGCGTTGTCCTGTCCCACCGTTGCGGTTATCCACGGTTCCTGTCTTGGCGGTGGCCTGGAGCTGGCGCTGGCCTGCCATTACCGACTGGCAGTCCCGGGCACCAAACTGGGGTTTCCGGAAATCCAGCTCGGTCTGCATCCGGGGCTTGGCGGAACGGAGCGCCTGACGCGTTTGGTGGACCCCATCGAAGCCATGACCATGATGCTTACCGGCAAAACGGCGGGTCATGGCAAGGCAAAAAAGTTGGGCATGGTGGACCAGATCGTTGAGGAGCGCCATGTCGCTGCCGCTGTGAAGGCTGCTATTTCCGGCGATATTGAGCCGGGCGATAATGGAATGCGTGGCCGGGTATTGTCTACCAAGCCCGCCCGACAACTGGAAGCCCGCCAGATGCGCTCTCAGAGCGCCAAGAAAGCGCCTTCCCAACATTATCCGGCGCCCGAAGCTCTGATCGAGCTCTGGGAGGATTTCGGGGGCGATCCCGGGCCAGATATGCGCAAGGCAGAAATCGCCTCGTTCGCCGGGCTGATGATGACCGAGACCTCGCGCAACCTGGTCCGGGTCTTTCACCTGCGGGAGACCATGAAAGGGTTGACCCGTACCAAGGCCGACCCGGTCCGGCATGTGCACGTGGTTGGCGCCGGAGAAATGGGCGCGGATATTGCCGGCTGGTGTGCGGTTCGTGGTCTTGATGTGACTCTCTTTGATATGGAGGCGGACAAGCTCGCGCAGGCGGTGAAAAAACTGTCCGACCTCTGCGAGAAAAAGCACCGCACGGCAGCCGAACGTCGGGATATCCTTGACCGGTTGACCCCGGATTTTGCCAACCAGGGCGTCGGCAGGGCCGACCTGGTGATTGAGGCCGTGCCTGAAAAGGTCGAACTCAAGCAGAAAGTCTACGAAGAGGTGGAGCCTCGGCTGAAACAGGGCGCCATCCTGGCCACCAATACGTCCAGTATTCCCCTGGAAACCCTGCGCGAAAAGGTCAGCGATCCCGGCCGCCTGATAGGCCTGCATTTCTTTAATCCGGTGGCGCTGATGCCGCTGGTGGAGGTGGTGAGCCATGACAAGGCTTCTGAAAAGGTGCTGGATCGCGGCCGTGTGTTTGTTGGTCAGATTGACCGGCTGCCAGCGCCGGTTGCGACCGCCCCGGGATTTCTCGTTAACCGGGCCCTGACACCGTATCTGGTGGAAGCGATGATCATGCTTGATGAGGGCATACCCGCCGAGAGTATTGACGCGGTGGCGGAAGACTTCGGCATGCCCATGGGGCCGATCGAGCTGGCGGATCAAGTGGGGCTTGATATCTGTCTGAGTGTTGCCGACATGCTGCGGGATCGTCTGGATACCGCGATGCCGCCGGCGCCGGACTGGCTTCGGCAGAAGGTGGAGGATGGAAAGCTTGGCAAAAAGACCGGCGAGGGCCTTTACCAGTGGAAGAAGGGCAAGGCCGACAAGAAAGACCCGTCAGGCGGCGCCCCGGACGACGCTCTGGACCGACTGATCCTCCCCATGCTGAATGCCTGCATGGCTTGCCTGAGAGAGCAGGTGGTTGAGGATGAGGCAACGGTGGATGGTGCCATGATTTTCGGGACCGGTTTTGCTCCTTTCCGTGGTGGTCCGATGAACTATGCCCGCAAACGCGGCTTTGAAAACATTCTTGAGTCTCTCGACAAGCTTGCAAAGGCCCACGGAGGCCGTTTCCAGCCGGACGATGGCTGGCACTGAACGCACAGACAACCAAGGAGAAACCATGTCTGGCCACGCCCAGAGATCCAATCAGCAGAATAACCAGGAGGATCGGGAGAGACAGCAGCAGCGCAACCCTCTTGATCCAATGTCGGAGCAGGGTCAGCAGCAGAACGAGCCGCCCCAATGGCTTCG
>CAZFQI010000098.1:0-1640 GCA_964520755.1 uncultured Marinobacter sp.
TACTCATACAAGGACGTATGATGAACTACCGCAGAAACCGCGTACAAGGCGGCACCTACTTCTTCACCGTCGTAACCGCCAATCGCACCCCAGTTTTCAATTCCCCCTCTGCCGTTGACTGTCTGCGGACGTCATTCAGCTCTGTTATGCAGCGTTTTCCGTTTGAAATAGAGGCCATGGTGGTTCTCCCGGACCATCTTCACAGCATATGGACATTGCCAGATGACGATGATGACTTTTCCCGGCGCTGGCGATTGGTAAAGACCGGATTCGCCAAACGCAGCAAAAGCGTCCCCGGGCTATCGGTACCAATAAGTGGCTCAATCTGGCAGAAGCGGTTCTGGGAGCATACGATCCGGGATGGTCAGGACTTTGAGCGGCATGTTGATTACATCCATTTCAATCCTGTGAAGCATGGGTATGTTGCGAGGGCAGTGGATTGGCCGTATTCCAGTTTTCACCGGTATGTTCGCGATGGCGTTTTGCCGGCGGATTGGGCGGTTGATGAAGAAGTGTTGGTAGGGGTTGGGCGGGAGTAGGTGCCTGGTTGGGTGAGGTCGAGTTGGTTGTCGGATTACGCTTTGCTAATCCGACCTACCTGTCATGGTTGGTTTGGAGGTGGGAGGTTGGCTTTTGTCGGATTACGGCTTCGCCTAATCCGACCTACAGGGTGCAGGGGGCAGGCGCCGAAATTGTAGGTCGGATTAGGCCCAAAGGGCCGTAATCCGACAATTGACGGTTACTCTCGCTGCCAGATCAGAGCCTCAAAGCCCCATCCACCTCAAGCATACGCCCGGACATATAGTCATTCTCGAAAATAAACGCAGCAGCCGAGGCAATTTCTTCCGGCTTGCCCATCCGCTTCAGCGGGATGCCGGCGGTCATTTTTTCCAGGGCTTCCGGTTTCATGGAGGCGGTCATTTCGGTTTCGATGAACCCTGGGGCGATACCGGCACAGCGGATGCCGTAGCGGGCGAGTTCCTTGGCCCAGACGGGAACCAGGGCAGAGACGCCGGCTTTGGCGGCGGAGTAGTTGCTCTGGCCCATGTTACCGGCGCGGGAGATGGAGGCGATGTTGATGATCGCGCCCTGATCGCCGTTCTTGATCATCTGGGTGGCAGCTTCGCGGCCGCAGAGGAATACACCGGTTAGGTTGACGTCGATAACCGCTTGCCACTGGGACAGCTCCATGCGGCGTTCAATTTCGCCATCCTTCCCTTTGACCATCAGGCCATCCCGGAGGATGCCGGCGTTATTGACCAGGCCATTGAGGTGGCCGAAGTCTTTTACGATGGCTTCGAAGGTCTTCTCAACGTCTTCTTCTTTGGCCACGTTGCAGACGTAGGCTCTGGCCTCGGAGCCCGCGGCCACGCAGGCGGTGACGGCTTCGTCCAGCTTCTCTGGCATCAGGTCGATGAGCGCGATTTTTGCGCCTTTGGCGGCAAGGTATTCGCCCATGGCGCGGCCCAGGCCCTGGCCGCCGCCGGTAATTGCAATCACGGAATCTTGAAGTTTCATGTTTTGCCCTAACTACTGTTATCAGGTGGTTTTACGGTTGCTGTGCGTCTGTGTGGTTATTTTTGGAGCGCGGAGTATACCAAATACGACTATGGTGGGGTTTAGCCTTGTCGGATTACGCT
>CAZFQI010000098.1:1740-12807 GCA_964520755.1 uncultured Marinobacter sp.
GCGCGGAGTATACCAAATACGACTATGGTGGGGTTTAGCCTTGTCGGATTACGCTGCGCTAACCCGACAGGATCTGAACCAATGGAGGCACTTTGTCCGTTTTCCTTTTTCTTTTCATTATCATGCCAATCGCCGAGATGGCGGTCCTGATTCAGGTGGGCGGCATGATTGGTGTTCTCAATACCATCGGGCTGGTGCTGCTGACCGCCGTGATCGGTGCGTGGCTGCTTCGCCAGCAGGGTCTGGCAACGCTGTTGAGGGCCAATCAGCGGCTGAACAGTGGTGAATTGCCTGCCAAAGAGGTTGCCGAGGGGCTGATTCTGGCTATTGGTGGCGCCTTGCTACTGACTCCGGGTTTTATAACCGATACGGTCGGCTTCCTGTGCCTGATTCCGGGGAGCCGCCACTGGCTCGCCGCGCAGGCGCTGAAGCGCATGGTCGTGGCTGGTCAAAACCGCAGCAGCAGCTTCTATTTCCGTGCCGGTGGTGGCTCGAACCCGTTTGGCCAAGATCCGTTTGGTGGCCGGGAGAATCCGTTCGGCCGGCAGCGCCCGTTTGACCGTGACAGCAATGGCGACATCATCGAAGGCGAGTATCAGGACGAGACCGAATCCGATCGGGACCGGATCGAAAAAAAGTGAAAAAATTTTCTCTCCGGGGTGTTGAAAACACCTACCTGCTACCCCAAATAGGAACCACAAGTTCGCTGCGGGCTGATTTCCACTGAAAACAGTTGGTTATCCAGCCGGGCAATTTGTCGGATCAGGCTTAGCTGGTCCGACTTACATCAACAATGTCATTGCCACATTAATCTGACTATTGGAGAAACCGAGCAATGAAAATTCGTCCGCTACACGATCGTGTTGTCGTGCGCCGTAAGGAAGAAGAAGAGAAAACCGCGGGTGGCATCGTGCTGCCGGGTAACGCGAAAGAAAAGCCCTCTCAGGGCGAGGTAATTGCCATTGGGAACGGTCGCATCCTGGATAACGGCGAAACCCGCTCACTGGCTGTCAAGGTGGGTGACACCGTGGTCTTCGGCCAGTACGCCGGTAACACCGTCAAGATCGACGGCGAAGAGCTCCTCATCATGAGCGAGAGCGACATCTACGGCGTGCTTGAGTGATCGTCGCTGAGGCGAATCGCACGAACTCTCATTAATCCGATTTATTCAACAACTTCGGTTTAACGAACAGGAATAGAAGACATGGCAGCAAAAGACGTTAAATTCGGTGATAGCGCACGCAAGCGCATGGTCGCAGGCGTCAACGTTCTGGCAGACGCGGTTAGAGTAACTCTCGGCCCGAAAGGCCGTAACGTGGTTCTGGAAAAGTCCTTCGGCGCGCCGACCATCACCAAAGATGGTGTTTCCGTGGCCAAGGAAATCGAACTGTCTGACAAGTTCGAGAACATGGGCGCCCAGATGGTGAAAGAAGTGGCTTCCCAGGCCAACGACACAGCGGGTGACGGTACTACCACTGCAACCGTTCTGGCTCAGTCCATCGTTAACGAGGGCGTGAAGGCTGTTACTGCCGGCATGAACCCGATGGATCTGAAGCGTGGCATCGACAAGGCCACTACCGAAGCTGTGAAGGCGATCCGCGAGATGGCCAAGCCCTGCGACGACAGCAAGATGATTGCTCAGGTAGGCACCATCTCTGCCAACGGCGACGAGACCATTGGTAAGATCATTGCTGATGCGATGCAGAAAGTTGGCAAGGAAGGCGTCATTACCGTTGAGGAAGGCCGTGGCCTGGAAGACGAGCTGGACGTGGTTGAAGGTATGCAGTTCGACCGTGGCTTCCTGTCTCCGTACTTCATCAACAATCAGGACAACATGTCTGCCGAGCTGGAAGACCCGTACATCCTGCTCGTAGACAAGAAGATCTCCAACATCCGCGAACTGTTGCCGGTGCTGGAATCTGTTGCCAAGGCTGGCAAGCCGCTGCAGATTATCGCGGAAGATATCGAAGGCGAAGCGCTGGCCACTCTGGTAGTGAACAACATGCGTGGCATCGTGAAAGTCAACGCCGTCAAGGCACCTGGCTTTGGTGACCGTCGCAAGGAAATGCTGCAGGACATCGCGATCCTGTCCGGTGGTACTGTAATCTCTGAAGAAGTCGGTCTGACTCTTGAGAACACCACCCTGGACGACCTGGGCACAGCCAAGCGTGTTAACGTCACCAAGGAAAACACCACCATCATCGGCGGTGCTGGTGCACAGGCGGACATCGAAGCTCGCGTTGAGCAGATCCGCAAGCAGATCGAAGACAGCTCTTCCGACTACGACAAGGAAAAGCTGCAGGAGCGTGTTGCCAAGCTGGCTGGCGGTGTTGCCGTCATCAAGGTTGGTGCTGGTTCCGAAGTGGAAATGAAAGAGAAGAAGGCCCGCGTTGAAGACGCGCTGCACTCTACCCGCGCTGCGGTAGAAGAGGGCATCGTACCGGGCGGCGGTGTTACCCTGATCCGTGCCATCGCGGCTCTGGACAAGGTAGACGCGATCAACGAAGAGCAGAAAGCCGGTGTGAACATCCTGCGCCGCGCGATGGAAGCTCCGCTGCGCCAGATCGTGTACAACGCAGGCGGTGAGTCTTCTGTCGTGGTTGCCAAGGTTCGCGACGGCGAAGGCTCCTTCGGCTACAACGCTGCTACTGAGGCCTACGGCGACATGCTGGAAATGGGTATCCTGGATCCTGCCAAGGTGACCCGTTCCGCGCTGCAGGCGGCTGCTTCTGTTGCTTCCCTGATCATCACCACCGAGGCGATGGTTGCGGATGAGCCGCAGGACGAGTCTGCCGGTGGCGGTATGCCCGACATGGGTGGAATGGGTGGCATGGGAGGCATGGGCGGCATGATGTAATGCCGGCCTGATCCTGGCCCCTAAAAAACCCCGCGTTGGTTCACGCTAACGCGGGGTTTTTGTTTTTTTGTCATGAACTTGCCCCATGCCTTTGCTAGACTCGGCTTCCGGTCCATTATCTGTGCAACGCCGAATGAGTGACGCTGAACCCAAATCCTTTCTTCGCCCCGGCAAGGTATTTCTGCTCCTGCTGCTGGCCGCTCTGGTTTATCTGCTGTCACTGGTTTTTCTGGCACCTGCAGGATGGGTCTGGCAGAAGGCTTCTGCCCACGTTTCTTTGCCTCCCCAGGTTCAGGTTCAACAGGTCGCCGGAAAAGTCTGGGACGGTGCGGCAGGGGTTGTCGTTGCCGGCTTCCCACTGCGCGTTGACTGGCAGCTTCACATGCCCTCTGTTACCAGTCTCGAATGGCCAGCCAGAATTTCCGTGGAATCGTCGCAATCTTCGCTCAACGGTAATGTTACGATCGGCTGGCCTGCCAGCGCTCAGCTGGATGCCAATGGGCGGGTCATAGTGGCCGAGTTTGAAGACCTGATCCGCCAGAGCGGCGGCGCCATGATCGAAGGTGAAGTGGTTATTGACCGGCTGGAGATGGCCTGGGCCGACAACCGGATTACCCGGGCCGAAGGCCTTGGGCGCTGGGATGGTGGCCTTGTAACCTGGCCGATGGGTGATCAGCGGGGTCAGGCAGAATTTCCGCCCATGCAGGCGACCATGGACACCACCCAGGGTGGTGTTGCCTTGACCGTTTCCGAGCAGGGCGGGCAGGGGCCGGCGGCGGATGCGACGGTAATGTGGAACGGAATGATGGAACTGCGTGTCTACAAGCGGATGGTGGATCTGGCCGGCCAGCCATGGCCGGATTCTGCCAGCCCCGGCGATGTGGTGTTCCGTGTACGCCAGCCTCTCGTACCGGGGGCACGATAATGTCTCTGTTGACTAAGGCGGCCCAGAGCCGGATATCGCGGACCCTCGCGAACCTGTTGCTGCTGGTTCTGGTGGTGTACCTGGCTGTCAGTCTCGCCCGTATGACCTGGTTGTTCGCCTGGGACGACAGGCCGGTTCCCAGCTCGCCGGCTACAGACGGCGCCGGCAATATGGCTGGTGGCAGTGGCCTGACGACCTCCATGGCGGTGTATGATTTTTTCGGGCGTTCGGAGCGGCCGGCTGAAGTGGCGGACGCCGTTCGCCGCTCGGCGCCGGAAACCCGCCTTCGGCTCCGGCTGGAAGGGGTACTCGTAGCACAGCGCCCGGAGGACTCCGGTGCTATAGTTGCTGGAAGCAATGGTGAAACGGCGTACTACCGGGTAGGAGAAATGTTGCCCGGCAACGCCGAACTGGCAGAAGTGGAGCCGGGGCGGGTTCTGATTCGTCGGGGCGGACGATACGAGACCCTCACCTTTGAAGAGCAGGTATCCTCAGATCTGGTTGCAGAAGTGGCCGCCGAGCCGGCAGAATCGGGGCCGGATGAGTTCCTGGCCAGCGCCCGCGAACAGATTGACAGTCAGGGCATAGCCGCACTGGCGCCTTTCGGGTTGAGCCCGGTGGATGACAGTGGCATGTCCGGGTATGTTTACGACGGCTCCAATGCCATGCTTAATGCCGTCAACCTGCAGGCCGGTGATGTGATAACCGCCATCAACGGCCAGCGACTGGGTGATATCAGCCAGGACAAGGCCCTGCTTGAGAACTGGCGTGGCCAGTCCCAGCTGGAAATAGAAATCGAGCGTGACGGATCCATCCTCACCATCAGTTATGCCATACCCGAGCAGTGGCGCTGACCGGGTTCATCGAAACAGGACGAAATCGCCAGATGTATAACCATAAGACCAATCTTTTGCGGGCCATTGTCCTGCTTGTTCTCCTTCCCTTTATGTCCCTGGCGCACGGGCAGGAAGCCGAGACATGGCGGCTGAATCTCAAAGACGCTGATATCCGCGCTTTTGTGACCCAGGTGGCTGATATTACCGGGTACAGTTTTGTGGTGGATCCGAGGGTGAAGGGCAAGGTAACCGTGCTCTCCAGCGCGCCCATGAACAAGGATGAGATCTACGACCTGTTTCTGGCGGTTCTGAATGTTCACGGTTTTACCGCGATTCCCGGGCAGGAAGTGATCAAGGTGGTGCAGCAGGTTGATGCCAAACAGTCCGCGGAAATCCTGGAGCGGTTCCCCGAAACCCCCTCCGAGCAGCTGATCACCCGGGTGATCCAGATCGATAACGCCAACGCCCTGGAGCTGGTGCCGATTCTACGCCCGCTGGTGGCCAAGTACGGCCACCTGGCCGGTGTGGCCGCGGCCAACGCGCTGATTATCAGCGATCATTCCTCAAACATTCAGCGTATCGAGCAGATTGTCCGGGAGCTGGATAGCCCGTCAAAATACGAAGTGGAAGTCATCCAGCTTCAGGAAGCCTGGGTCGGCGACATGGTGACTCTGCTGCAGGAACTGGCCCCGGATGAACTGGGTCGGGCCGGTGGTGACAATGCCGCCAGAAAGTACAGCATCACGGCGGACGAGCGCAGTAACCGGCTCATTCTGCGAGGGGATGAAACCTTCCGTGAGAAAATGCGCGGCCTGATCAGGCAACTGGATCAGCCTTCAGCCACCGGTGGCGCTACCAAGGTGCTGCGACTGAAACACGCCGATGCCAAGAATCTCACTGAAATTCTCAAGGGTGTGATGGGAGAACTGGTCAAAGAAGGCTCAGGTTCGGGGGGCTCCGCTGGAGGCTCAAGGCCGCAGAGCAATTTCGCGGTCTTCGCCGATGAAGGGCTGAACGCGCTGGTGGTTCGAGGCGAGCCGTCCCTGATGCAGGAAGCCGAACAGATTGTGGCAGCGCTGGATGTACGTCGTGCCCAGGTCATGATTGAGGCAGCCATTGTCGAGATCAGTGACGAATTGGGCCAGGATCTGGGCGTTCAGGTTGCCGTCGGTGACGAGTCTGGCGAATCCACGCCCGTCGCCGGCACCAACTTCGGCAATGTGGGTCGCAGCTTGGGTGAGGTGCTCAGCGCGATTCTTTCTGAGTCTGCGATTACTCCGGCATTGGGCGGTGTCACCATCGGCGCCGGGCAGAGGAATGAGAATGGTGTGAGCTGGGGCATTCTCCTGCAGGCGCTTTCCACCTCGGCGGCGGCAAACCTGCTTTCGACGCCCAGCATCATTACCCTGGACAACCAGGAATCGGAAATTATCGTGGGCCAGAACGTGCCCTTCCGTACTGGCCAGTCGACAGTCACCGGTGATGGCACCACCAATCCGTTTACCACCATTGAGCGTCGCGATATCGGTTTGACCCTCAAGGTTACCCCGACCATCAGCGCCGATGGCCTGGTGCGTCTGGTGGTGGAGCAGACTACCGAAAGCGTGGCCGACAGCATTGAAAACGCCTCGGATATCGTTACCAACAAGCGTGAAATCAAGACCACGGTGCTTGCGGATGATGGCGAGACCATTGTGCTGGGCGGTTTGACCCGGGACGATTACCAGGTCAACAAGAGCAAGGTGCCCCTGCTGGGGGACATTCCGTTTATCGGACGCCTGTTTTCTTCGGAATCCGAGCGCCGGGTGAAACGTAATCTGCTGGTATTCCTGCGCCCGAAAATCATGCTGGGCAAAGAGGAGGCCGTTGCAGCCACCTCGGACAAGTTCAATCAGCTGTGGGATGTGAATCTGAACATCCGTGAAAAGCTCGGTATCCCGACGGAGGAACAGCGCCCGACAGTGGACGCTCTGTTTGAAGGCGGGAGCTCCCGGGTCCAGTAATTCTTCAGACGGCCAGTGGCGGCATCGGACAATCCATCTGATCCGCCACCAGTCGCATCAGTTCGTATTCCTTTGTTTCCACCTTGCCATCGTGGGTGATGCAGTGCCCGCAGGCATCAATGATCGCCGGTTTCAGCAGAGGCGAGAGGCCGTTCAGTGCAGTCAAAGCCTCCCGCAGCTGGCGCATGGTGACTTTCTCCAGAACCGGTTCAACACCATCCTTCGCATTCATGAAACCTGCCATGGCTTCCCGGTACAGCTCTTCGGCGTCAGCCTGGGACTCAGAGCCAGCCCGCGCCATCAGGCTCAGGAGCCTCTGTACCGCTGGCATGACCGGTTTGTAGCTCTTGAAGCGAACCGGTACCACTCGAGCTGCCTCATCGCCCAGATGGCGCGACAGAAAGCTTGTCAGGGCCAGTTCGAACAGGGTAACCCGGTTATCCGCTGCGACCAGTTTCTGGACATTGGTGATCAGCATTTCCCGTTCTTCCGGGTCCAGTTTGCGCAGCGCCGGCATGGCCAGTTCCAGGGCAGGGAAGCGGACGCCCTCACCAATGGTTCTCAGGGCGGGCAACAGTTTTTCCAGCAGTTCAGGTTGGCTGCCTAATACCGGGTGAGCCGGCAGGAGGTTCAGTCGTTCGGTTTGCCGGGGGCGAGGCAGTTCACTGATCAGCATGGCATAGCAAAGCTGTGCGGCCCCGGCGCGGGTGTACAGGAGGTTTCGGAAGGTGGCTGGCAGGCGCTCAAGGAAGCGCAGTGCGAAATCCTCGCTTTGCCGGTTTATGGTTCCCACCTGATCTGAAAACTTCCGGCCCGGCTTGATGGTCCTCTCCGGGCTCGATGCGAGCGGTGATGTTCGCCCGCCGTTACCGGTGACCGGCCCGAGGATGTCGGATGCCGCGCCGGTGAACCCCGCTGCTCCGGCTTCCGGTGCAGGCGCAGATCCGCGGTAGAGGTCGGCACCTGGCTCGGTATCCCGAAGCCGGCTGCGCAATCTGGCCAGCATGCCCGGTTGAATGGCGTTGATACGCTCATCGATCGGCGGATGGGAGGCCAGCAGCGAGGTAAACTTCATCCGGGCACTCTCGCCGAAACACATGTGATTCATATCGCTGGCGTGGCTGGTGGTGTCCAGGTAGCCGCCCTTCATGCCGATCTTGAAGAGAGCGCCGGCGATACCCTCGGGGTTACGGGTAAACTGCACAGACGAGGCATCCGCCAGCATCTCCCGCTGCCTGGAGACTGCCGCCTGTATAAGTCGGCCAAAGAAAACCCCCACGTAGCCGATCACAAACAAGGCCACACCGATAATGCCCATGGCCGCCTGGGCCCGTCCGTCCCGGGATCGGCCCACGCGGTGGCCACGGTAGAACGACGCCCTGAGCAGGAAGCCGCCGATCTGCCCGATCATCAGGATGCCGGCGAGCAGGGCGATGAGCCGGACGTTCAGCCGCATGTCCCCGTTGAAGATATGGCTGAATTCGTGAGCGACCACGCCCTGCAGTTCGTCCCGAGAGAGTTGGGTAATCGCGCCATGGGTCACCACCATCACCGCCTCGCCGGGCGTGTAACCGGCCACAAAGGCATTGATGCCGGTTTCCTGGTCCATCACGTAGAGTTCCGGCACCGAAACACCGCTGGCAATGGCCATTTCCTCAACGATGTTGCGCAGCTTGCGCTCGTCACTGTCACGGGTATCCGGATCAATGGGCCGTGCGCCCACCATTTTGGCTACCCGGTCACCGCCGCCGGCCAGGTCAACCCAGCGGAGCAGGGAGCCCAGAACAATCAGTGCGACAACGGTAACGGCCGTTAGCAGGCCGTGATTGGAAAGTAGCCAGTGGTGGAAGGCGAGGCCGGAGGATTCGCTTCGGGTTACGAAATAACCCACCAGACAGACGGCCAGCGTAATAAACGCGACCGCCGTCAGGAACAGGAAGACCAGCAGACTGGTGTTGCGCCGGGCATGGGCCTGGCGCTGAAAGAAACCGGGATGAGCCATGCCTCAGGGCCTCAGAAGGCCACTTTCGGTGCCTGACGGGCTTCCGGTGATTCCAGTTCCAGTTGCGACGTTTCCTTGAATGCAAACATGCCGGCAACAAAGTTGTTGGGGAACTGCTCCCGGAAAATGTTGTAGCTCATCACGCCATCGTTATAGGCCTGGCGTGCAAAGGCGACGCGGTTCTCAGTACTGGAGAGCTCTTCCATCAGTTGCTGGATGGTTTCGTTGGCCTTCAGTTCCGGATAGTTCTCCGCCACGGCGTAGAAGTTGGCAAGAGCCTTGGTCAGCAGGTTCTCGGCACTGCCCAGGCGCTGGATCTTGGTGCCGTCACCGGGATCTTTGGCCGCATCCTTCTGGGCGCTTACCGCATTGTTGCGGGCTTCCATCACCTGGGTGAGGGTGCTTTTCTCGTGGGTCAGGTACGCCTTTGCGGCTTCCACAAGGTTGGGAATCAGATCGTGCCTTCGCTGCAGCTGAACATCAATCTGGGCAAAGCCGTTCTTGAACTGATTGCGCAATGACACCAGGCGGTTATAGATAAAGACCAGATAAAAAACGACGACGGCAATAACGATCAGGCCGATAACGGTAGTTCCCATGGCTACTCCTCAGGGTGATGAATCAGGCGTTATTCTCCACGATTTGCTCGTGGAAACCTTTTACGAAGGTCTCAAATTCACGCGGCGGCAAAGGCTTGCTGAAGAAATAGCCCTGGGCCAGCTTGCAGCCGCGCTGGCTCAGATAGTATTCCTGCTCTGCTGTTTCCACGCCCTCGGCAACCACGGTCAGATTCAGGCTCTTGCCAAGATCGATAATGGTGTTGGCAATTCGTGTGTCTTCCTCATTGACCAGCAGGTCCCGGATAAACTGTTTGTCGATTTTCAGGTGCTGGACGGGCATCTGTTTGAGGTAGGTGAGGGAGGAGTAGCCAGTGCCAAAGTCGTCCACGGCGATGCTGATTCCTGCCTTGTTGAGCCTGTGAAGTTTGGCCACCGCGTCTGAAAGGTTGGTCATGAAGCTGGTTTCGGTCACTTCAAGCTCAAGTCGACCTGCAGGGATTCTATGTCGTCGCAGGGTGTCGAGAACGTCATCGACAATGGTTTCCTGGCGCAACTGAACCGCTGACAGGTTAACGGCTATTCGCAGCGGAGAGCCATCCGATGCCCAGCGTGCCGCCTGCCAGCAGGCCTGGTCCAGTACCCACTGGCCGATTTCAACGATGGAGCCATTCGCTTCGGCCACCGGAATGAAGAAATCGGGCGGTACCGAACCGCGGGTCGGGTGCTCCCAGCGCAGCAGTGCCTCGGCTCCGATCACCCGTTTGCTCTCAAGGTTAATCTGGGGCTGATACACCAGGTGCAGCTGGTGGTTCGAAAGTGCCTGGGACAGATCTTTTTCCAGCTGCTTCCGGTCGCGGATTTCCTGATCAATGCTGGCAACGTAGAACTGGAAGTGGTTATGGCCGTTCTGCTTGGCCAGGGTCATGGTCTGCTCGGCACTTTGAAGCAGGCGGTCCGCCTGATTGGTATCCGACGGGAACAGTGCAACCCCCATGGTGGCAGTCATGGAAATGCTCTGCTCCTCGACCAGCATGGGCGCGCTGATACAGGCAAGGATACGCTCGGCTGTGTCTGCTGCCTGAAACCCGTCCCGCAGTCCTTTCTGAACAATCACGAACTGGTCACTGCCAAGGCGCGCAATGGTAAAGCGGGCATTATCCAGCTTGCTGGTCAGCCGGTCTGCGATGGTCTGCAGGATCAGGTCGCCGGAGCGAAAACCGCACTGCTCATTTACCGATTTGAAGTCATCAATGCCGCAGACAATCAGGGACAGCTGCGCGTTGCGCTTGCTGGCATCCTCGATGTCCCGCACCAGTAGCTCCATAAAGGTATCCCGGCTGGGCAGGCCAGTGAGCTGATCATAGCGGGACAGCCGGCTTACACGGTCTTCCGCCTCCCGGTGGCGTTTCTGGCTGTCACCAATGGCGACCAGGAGATTGTTGGTGGCGTTTACCCAGAGGCCGAGTTCGTCGCTCTGGTGGCCGGAAGGCGTGGAAACGAGGCGATCATCCGGATGAGCCGGGTCCACCTGTTTCACGGAGCTGACGATTCTCAGCAGCGGTCGCGTCAGAAGCAGATGGAAAACATAGAACAGCACCATCCCGAGTATGAGCGCCGTCGCTATGCCGGAAGCGAAGGTCACCGCGGCCCTGTCCAGCCAGGTGCGGGCCGCAGGCGCCGTATCATAGTGAACATCGAGATAGCCATAGACGCTCTCCGGGCTGCCTTCCCGGAACAGCGGCTCCCGATACAGGCGCTCGGCGTCGAAAATCGGATCGGTCACCGGGCGGAAGGCGGTTTCCTGGAGCGGGCGGTTGCGATTTCCCAGCGGATCGCCGTCCGGGTGGACGATGCGGGCCATATGCACCGCTTCCTTCGCGAAAA
>CAZFQI010000099.1:0-10648 GCA_964520755.1 uncultured Marinobacter sp.
GGGTTACCAATGCTGAAATTCAGATTTTGCCCATCAAACCCAATCCCCAGTTGATCGTTAAGAAACGTCTGTGTAAAAGGCTCTTCCGGGATCTGTGCCTGCTGTCCGAAGATTATCGGTGGAATCGTTGGCGTAAACTCAGCCGGAGGCTGTGCCCGGGCGATTTCTTCCTGGGGCAGGAGCAGGGCGCGCCGGAGAAATTCCTCTTCGGCGTTTTCCAGAGCATCGGTCTTGCCTTCATCAACGTACCGTTGCAGGGCGTCCCGGTAGGCTTCCTCTTCCGCTTCGGTCAGCACCGGTTCACCTGGGGAAATGGTGAGGGAGCGCAGGATGCGTTGCCGGTCGGCGTCGGATTTCTTCCGCTCTTTGGGCACAACAATAACGGCGGAATCCTTCACATAGGTTTCCACCATTTCGTCTGAGGTCATGGTCTGAACGCCAGCATAGGCAGGTAGAGCAACAACCAGACTGCTGATGGCGCTGGTGAGCAGGTGTCGGCGTTTCATAATCTGGACCCTTATTGTTTAAAAAATACGCTCCCTGAGTCGAGTATTCGGTTTGTAGGACAAGAATTCAAGCTGGAAGATCCGGGATTGTGATCAGAATCTTTGATTTTTCGGTACTGTTACTAATCACAGCAAAATCATGGTCGAATACCATGAACTTTTTTGGCGTTGCAGGGCCTCAGTGACACTATGAAAAATCCGTTCAGAAACCGATTTCGTCGCTGGATTAACCGACGGATTCCGCGGTCCGATCTCCAGACCTTCAGTCAGAAAAACATCTTCATTCTGCCCACCGGCGCAGGGGTCGTGTTTGGGCTTTTGCTGGTCATCATGCTGTTAACCGGCATCAATTATCAGAACAGCCTTATCTACCTGACCACCTTCCTGCTGGGCGCTGTGTTTGTCGGGGCCATGCACCAGACCCATCGGAACCTGTCGGGCCTTGAACTCACGCTGGTTCAGCCTGGAGAGGGCTTTGCCGGCGATGATATCCCTTTTCGCTTTCGTTTGAAGGCTGGCCGGGATGATGCCATCGCCATGCTGCTCTCTTGCGAGGAATCCGGTCTTGCGCCGGTGCACGTCCACTCAGGGCAGTCTGAGGATGTCACTTTGCCGGTTCATTCCGCTCATCGGGGCTATTTGCGGCCCGATCGGGTCCTTATCGAAACCCGTTTTCCGTTTGGTCTTCTCAAGGCCTGGTCCTGGCTTCGGCCGGTGTCAGCCGGGGTTGTGTTTCCAAGGCCGGTTCCCGCGCCGGAGGCTTTCAGCACCGTCGAGGATGGAGAGGAGTCAGCAGAGGCGCGATCCGTTGAAGGTAACGATCATGCCGATATCCGGCCCTGGCGGGAAGGCGATCTGAGCCAGCGGGTGCTTTGGAAGCGGTTTGCCCGAACCGGGCAGATGGTGGTTGCCGACTGGGAGGGTGAGCAGGGTAGTCCCTATTGGCTGGATTTTAACGCCTATCCGGGAGCGGATCATGAATTGCGGCTGAGTTACCTGGCGTATCTGGTGAACGAACGTGGCCGGAGTGGTGTGCGGTTTGGATTGAATCTTCCCGGACAGATCATTGAGCCTGATTCCGGTCCGGCCCATGCGGCCCGGTGCCTAAGGGTATTGGCAACCTGGGGTGAGGAGCGACCGCGGGATGCGATGGCTGAGCCCCATGGAACGCGAAAGAAAAAAAGAGAGACAACATCCCAGTGGGTTGCGGAGGGGCAGGCTTGAGTTTAATGGACCGCCTGAGAGGCAATGAGTCGGACGAAGGGACAACGACCAATCTGCCTTCCAGGGCTTTGCTCTGGCTGATTGCCAGTTTTGCCCTGTTGCTGTCGCCCCAGTGGGACCGTCTGCCCCTGTGGCTGATCGCCGCCTGTGCCGTGTTGGCCGCATGGCGATGGCTGGCGCAGTATGGGCGGGTAAGGCTTCCCGGCCGCTTGTTACGCACCGGGATCATGCTGGTGCTGATTGGTGTTTATGTCGCAACGGTTCAGGGGCGGTTTACGGTGGACACTGCCGCCTCGTTTTTTGTGCTGGCGGTGGGGCTCAAATGGCTGGAGACCCGGTCAGTCCGGGACTTCTATGTTCTGTTTTTTATTCTTGTCTATCTGGCAACGGTCAATTTTCTGTTCCATCAGGAGATTCTCTGGGCACTCGTGAACTTCGCCGGTATAGCGTTACTCCTTGTGGGATTGCAGGTGCTGAATGCGCCGGAATTGCCGGGGGGAATGACCTCTGGCTGGCGCAGACTGGGTGGGATGTTCCTGAAAACATTGCCGATTGTGGTCCTGTTGTTTGTGTTTTTCCCGAGAATGTCGCCTCTGTGGAGCGTACCGCTGGTATCCGGTGAGGCTCGCACGGGCATCAGCGACACCATGCGACCCGGCGATATTTCCAATCTTGCCCAGAGCAGTGAGCGAGCCTTCCGGGTAACGTTCGGAGGCGAGATGCCTGCCTATCGCGATCGGTACTGGCGGGGCCTGATTCTCGACTATCTGGATGGGGAGACCTGGCGCCAGGGCCAGCGCGAAGGTTTTCGACCCCTGGGCCGAGTTGCGATTGATGGGGGTATAGGAGAGCTGGAATCGAACCAGTATGACGTCCTTCTGGAGCCAACCGATCAGCGCTGGGCGTTCGCGCTTGAGGACTCCAGGGCAGTCTCGGACAACGTCTTCGAAGACAGTGCCGACCTTTTCAGGTTTCGCCGTCCCGCTGACAGTCCGGTTCGCTACCGGCTGGCTCTGGAGGGGGAGGTCTCGTCAGTTGAAGCACAAAGCCCCGCCGAATTGCGGCGGTATCTCCAGCTACCCCGTGAAGGCAACCCGAGGGCCCGGGAGTTGGCCCGGGAGCTTCGCCGCAGTATGGGCGACGAGCAGGTAATTCGGAGTCTGTTGGAGCGATTCCGCGAGCAGGAATATTTCTACACCCTGAGGCCACCGGCCATGCCCGATGATGGCATTGATTCCCTGTTGTTTGATGAAAAGCGCGGTTTCTGCGCCCACTATGCCGGTGCAACTACCTTCGTTTTACGGGCTGCCGGTATTCCCTCGCGGGTTGTGGTCGGCTACCAGGGTGGGGAAAGCGGCGCGGGGGGCGATTACCTGATTGTGCGCCAGTATGATGCCCATGCGTGGGTAGAAGCCTATATCGATGGGCGAGGGTGGGTAAGGATCGATCCCACGGCGGCCATTGCGCCGGACAGGATCGAGTCCGGTCTTAGAGACGCCGTTGCCGACGAGGGATCCTTTCTGGAGGACAACTGGGCCTCGCCCCAGCGTTACGCCGATGTCGCCCTGGTGCAATGGGCAAGCCTTCAGCTTGATCGTATCAACTACCAGTGGCAGCGTTGGGTCGTGGGTTACCAGGGGCAGAGCCAGATGGATCTGATGTCCAGGCTACCCGGCGGTTTCGGTATGCGCGAGCTGGGGTATATGACAGCCGGTATCGTTGGGGCCGGCTTGCTGATTGCCGGGTTGATTTCTGCTTTCCAGATGCGGCGCGGAGAACGGCGTGACGCGTTTCGCAGAGTGGTAGATACCTGGCATCGGCTGTGTGCCAGTGCCGGGGTGCCTGTGCGTCATGGTGAAACGCCATCGGTATTGGCGTCACGCCTGGCGAAAGCGGAACCGGCCGCTGCGGATTCGGCGAAGCTTTTTGCCCGCCTGGTCAACAGCCATTACTATAGCGCTGATAAAGACGACGAGGGCGGTAAACAGCTCAAGCGAATGCGCCGCCTGCTCGCCACTATGAAGCGTCAACTACGGAAGCGCCAATTGCGCAGATCCAGGACCCGGACAGGAAGACCCCGTGACTGATATTGCCCAAGACATGCCCTGGCTCAGCCGTGCCTGGCAAACCGTCCAGAGCCGGGTAGCAGAAGACAGGCTCCCGCATGCTCTCATTCTTGCGGGAGAGCGGGGCGTGGGTAAGCGTGCCTGGGCCGAGGCGGTCGGCGGGTTGTTGTTGTGTGATCACCCGCTGAACCGGGAGTCAGCTCAGCCAATTGCCTGTGGTCATTGCAAACAGTGTGAGCTTCTGGCCGCTGCCAGCCACCCCGATATCCGGGTTTATGCGCCGGAAAAATCCCGCATGGTGAAGGTTGACCAGGTGAGGGCGCTGTCGTCGTTTGCGGTGGCCTCTCCGCAGGTGGCACACCACAAAGTGGCGATCATTGATCGTGCGGATCAATTGAATATCAATGCGGCGAATGCGTTGCTCAAGACGCTGGAAGAGCCGCTGCCGGATGTAACCCTGATTCTGTTACAGGAAAGTGGGCGTCCGGTCCTGCCCACCATTCGGTCCAGATGCCAGACATTGACAGTGCCGGTGCCCGCCAACAGCGAAGCGAACCAGTGGCTCGCGAGCCGTGTTCGGGAACTTCCCGATGATGCGCAACCGTCTACGGATGTTCTGGCCAAAGCCCTGATGCTGGCAGGGAATGCGCCGAGGCTGGCTCTCGACTATGCAACCGGCGATTTCATCGGTCTGCGGGATATGGCACTCGAACGATTCAAGGAATTCATGAAGTCCCGGATCCCGGTGGGTGAAGCCGCCAAGGCGTTCAAGGCGATGGGCCTGGAGGACACCCTGTGGTTGTTCGAAACCTGGGCTGCGGATCTGGCCCGCCTGATTGCTGGCGGCAATGCGCGGGACACCGATGCGGCCGAGATGCTCGGTTTCCTTGCCAGAACCACGCCTGCCTGGCGAGCCCATGAACTGCTTGATATGGTAAAAGACTCGAGGGCGGCGGGTGTTTATAACGCCAGCCCGGAGCTGGAAGCGAGTCGGCTTCTGATTGCCTGGCAAAAGCTGATGCCGGTCAAGCGGCCGGCAGCTTAGTTGCCCGACCTCCGCCGAATTGCGCCTTTGGCGCCAACAGCTGCTATGATTCCGGCATGAAAGGGATTTTCAGATCCCGAAAATTATTCAAAACGATCTATTAGAAAGGTGTCAGTTATGGGGCCAGGATTTGGCGCGCGCAGTGGCATTCTTACCCTGACGATTAAAGACAAGGCGGTACTCTATGCTGCGTACATGCCTTATATCCGTCAGGGTGGTCTGTTCATCCCCACCCAGAAACAGTACCAACTGGGCGACGAGGTTTTCCTGCTTCTCAATCTGATGGACGAGCCGGAAAAGATACCGGTCGCCGGCAAGGTAATATGGATTACACCCAAGGGTGCCCAGGGTAATCGGGCGGCGGGGATCGGTGTCCAGTTTAACGGTGATGACGAAACCGCCCGCACCAAGATTGAATCCTACCTGGCAGGCTCGCTGAGTTCGGATCGACCAACCCACACGATGTAAGGGTGGAGCCTGCATGAATGATATGGCGATGCCCACGGAAGCCTCGGAAGGTAAAGAGGTAAGCGATCTCGCTGAGAAAACGTCTCAGGCCTTCAGGGAGTCCGAGTGGAAACTCAGGCACATCACCCTGGCCGGTCTCAGTTGGCCTTCGGCGCCCGACGCCCACGACAATACTCCGATCATCATGCTGCACGGTTGGCTCGATAACAGCCTTACTTTTGTAAAGCTGGCACCGGAACTGGCGCATTTTGGCCCGGTTTACGCACTGGATTTCGCAGGACATGGCCATTCCGGACATCGCCCCGAGGGCCAGAGTTACCTGCTGATGGACTATGTGGCAGATCTGGCTGAACTGGTTGAGCGCTATTTCCAGGAAACACCGGACGGCAGGGTCAACCTTGTTGGCCACTCCCTTGGTGGCATTGTCGGTGCCCTTTACGCGGCAGCTTTTCCAGAACGGATTCGGAGCCTGACGATGATCGACAGCCTGGGCGCACTCAGTCGGCCGGTCAAAGAGACCATTCCCCAGCTCCGAAAGGCCATCAAGAAGCGCATTGCCGGGTCCGGCAAGCAGGTTGTCTATCCGGACATCACCACCGCAGCAAAAGCCCGGGAGGGTGGATTGAGTCCGCTCAGCCCTGAAGCGGCACTGACGCTCATTCCACGTAATATGAAACCCCAGGGAGATGGCTTCGTGTGGCAGACCGACCCCCGGTTGCGACACCCCTCACCGTTGATGATGACCGAAGAGCAGGTGCTGGCCTCGCTGGCGGCTATCGAAACCCGGGTTCTTTTTGTCAGAGCCGATCACGGTCTTCTGTCGTACAGAAAGGATCTGGATGAACGGGCGGAAGCTATCGCCAACCTCCAGATTGCGAAAGTACCGGGCGGTCACCACTGCCATCTTGATGGTGAGACCGGCCCGGTTGTGACAGCCATCAGACAATTCCTGGAAAATGAGTAATCGCTTGCTGAAATCACTGTTCATACGTTTCCTTCTCCCAATTCTTGGTTCATTGGCGTTATCGTCCATTGTTCAGGCCGCTCCGGAGGACATGCCGGAAGCGTTCCAACAATCGACGCTGGAAGACACGGTCTCGATTCAGTCTTCGGGGCACCTGGTGTTATTCAGCCCGCTGCGCGAGGTAAATAACGAAATCCGCTCCGAATCCCTGGCCCGGTTGCCGGTGGCGGGTGAAGGGCGGTTGTATCGGATTGCCCGGGATTCAAGCCGGGAAGAGGCGCGGGACCACTACCGTGGATTGTTGCGCCAGAGAAATGCCCAGATTCTGTTTGAGTGTTCCAGTATCCGGTGTGGTAGGAGCAACGTCTGGGCAAACCAGATCTTCAATCAGGCGGTTTTGTATGGTCGCGACGCGACTCAGGATTATCTTGTTGCCGCTACCGTCGCGGAAGATGGAGCCCGCTGGCTGACACTGATTTACACAGTAACCCGGGGCAATCTCCGGGAATATGTCTGGGTGGAGCATCTGCGGGTCGAGTCTGGAGCCACCATTCCAGGCTTTGGTAACATGACCAGCCGGGTAGAGGGGCCGATCATCGTTCCCTGGCAAGGCGGTATGACTTACCGTTTTGACTGGCAGGCAACGGATCGCAGACGGGTTACCGATCTGGCCCGCGAAGAGGGAACGGTTGTTGTCCTGGTGGGCTATTCTGTATTGGAAGGCGATGAATCTTTCAACGAGTCCATGGAGCGCGCGCGCCGGGCCACCGAATCGCTGTCAGAGGTATTGTCCAAGACGGGCGTTTCCGGGGCTCAGCAGGAAATCATTGTGGTTGGACCAGCAGGTGTGTTCAATGATTCAGACAGACAGGGTGATCGGGTAGAAGTGATAGTGATCTCAAGGTGATGATTATGGGCCCATCAAAGGACGACGATCAGGAACGTAAGGACAAGCCCTCAGATAAAGAGCCCCGGGATAACCTCTCCAAGGTCCTGAAAAGCTCAGATATCTCCGCCACGCATGCACCGGAAAACCCGGAAAAAGGGGCCGACCGGAACAAATCCCGCAAGACCGTCGCGCTGGCACTGGGTAGCGGCGGCGCCAGGGGCTATGCCCATATTGGCGCCATCGAAATCCTGGTAGAGCGCGGTTACGACATCGTCGCCATTTCTGGGTGCTCCATGGGAGCGTTGATTGGCGGCATGTTCGGGGCCGGCAAGATGCAGGACTACAAGGACTGGGTCACGGGGCTTGGCCAGTTTGATGTCCTGAAACTGCTGGATGTCACCTTCAATTCGGTTGGGGCCATTCGCGGCGAGAAGATCTTTTCTGTCGTACGGGAAATGCTTGGGGATACCCGCATTGAGGACCTGCCCATTTCGTTTACCGCGGTGGCCACGGATCTGCTTGCCCACAAAGAAATCTGGTTTCAGGAAGGTCCTTTGGATCAGGCCATCCGTGCCTCTGTGGCGATTCCCAGCGTTGTCACTCCACTGGTTCTAAATGGCCGGGTTCTGGTTGATGGAGCCTTGCTCAATCCGCTACCGATCATTCCTACCATCTCCTCCCATGCCGATATGATTGTGGCGGTTAACCTGAGTGGTGAGGATGACCGCCGGCGCCGGATTCCGGATGCGGCGTTTTCCCCTGTGGAGCATGAAAACAGGGACATGGATGAATGGGTGGACACGATCCGTGAGAAAGCGTCGCGCTGGTTCGACTGGGACGCCCTGAAATCGCTGACGGCCCGAAAACCGGACAACGGAGACAGCCCGGAAGAAAAAATCAGCCGGGAGATGAACAAGAAAGAGAATCAGAAGCTGTCCGAGAAAAAGCCGACCGACAAGAAGAGCCAGGAAGAGCACGAAACCATCGACTGGGATAAGCTCGGCATCGGCAAATTCGACGTGATGAACCTCACCATTGAGACCATGCAAAGTGCGCTTGTGCAGTACAAGATTGCGGGTTATCCGCCGGATTTGCTTGTCAATATTCCCAAGAACGCGAGCCGTACCTACGATTACCATAAGGCACCGGAGCTGATTCAGCTGGGCAGAGAGCGGATGGCAGCTGCTCTGGACCGGTTTGAGGAAAGCCGGAACAGTTCCGGCCCGCTGGCGATCTGAGGGAATTGCGTGCAGCCGGCTCCGGTGGGCTGCAGTTGGACGGCCAAACAGCGTATAATCCTGCGCTGACACGCTCCCGCACAGGATTTACGTTTGTGACCAGCCCCATTGACGACCTTCATAGCGTTCGCGATTACCTCCGCTACGCCTCTTCGCAGTTCGCTGCGTCGCCATTATTTTTCGGCCACGGAACGGACAACGTCTGGGATGAAGCAGTTCAGCTGGTCATGCGCAGCCTGCACCTGCCTCTTGAGAACAATACGATATTCCTGGATGCCCGCCTTACCCGGCAGGAGCGTGAACTGGTGCTTGAACGGATCCGCCGACGTGTAGATGAGCGGGTGCCCCTGGCCTATTTGCTGGGCGAAGCCTGGTTCATGGGCATGCCCTTTAATGTGGATGAGCGGGTGCTTGTGCCCCGATCTCCCATTGGCGAGCTTATTGAGAACGGCTTTCAGCCCTGGCTGGCTGACAAGCCCGTCGAGCGTATTCTGGATCTCTGCACGGGGAGCGGCTGCATTGGAATTGGTGCCGCCTCCGTTTTCATCGAGGCCGAGGTGGATCTCTCGGACATTTCCGCAGACGCCCTTGCGGTGGCTGATTCGAATATCGAATTGCACGGAGTCCGCGAACGGGTTCATACCGTACAATCGGATGTCTTTGACAATATCGAAGGGCGGTACGATGTCATCGTGAGTAATCCGCCTTACGTGGATGCGGACGATCTCTCCGGCATGCCGGACGAATACCGTCATGAACCCGAGCTGGGCCTGGCCGCTGGACAGGACGGGTTGGATATCGCGCACAGAATTATCGCCGGTGCCGCTGATCACCTTACGCCTGGCGGGCTCCTGGTCGTGGAAGTAGGCAACAGCTGGGTGGCACTCGATGAGGCCTATCCGGACCTGCCGCTGACGTGGCTGGAGTTCGAGAACGGCGGCGATGGCGTCTTTCTGGTTACCGAGCAGGACCTGCGTCAGTGGCAGGCTTCCAGTTAATCTGAATTCTCACAAAAGCTGAACAAGATACTGAATTATGTCGGGAAACTCTTTCGGAAAACTGTTTACAGTTACCTCTTTTGGCGAGAGTCACGGGCCTGCGCTGGGGTGCATTATTGATGGCTGCCCTCCAGGACTTGAGCTCTCAGAAGCGGATATGCAGCGGGATCTGGATCGTCGTAAACCGGGCACCTCCCGGCATACGACCCAGCGTCGCGAAGCTGACGAGGTAAGAATCCTGTCCGGTGTTTTTGAGGGCAAGACCACAGGCACGCCGATCGGTTTGTTGATTGAAAACACCGACCAGCGCTCCAAGGATTACTCCAAGATCTCCGAACAGTTCCGCCCGGCCCATGCCGATTACACCTACATGCACAAGTACGGTGTCCGCGATTATCGCGGTGGTGGCCGCTCTTCCGCCCGTGAAACGGCCATGCGGGTAGCTGCCGGTGCGGTAGCCAGGAAATTCCTTGAACAGCGCCTGGGCATCCGCATTCGCGGGTATCTGTCCCAGCTTGGCCCCATCAAGGCCGAGAAACACGACTGGGATCAGGTCCACCAGAATCCGTTCTTCTGCCCGGACGCCGACAAGGTTGCCGAGATGGAAGCCTATATGGACGCGCTTCGAAAAGAGGGCGATTCCATTGGCGCTCGGATCAACGTGGTTGCCGAGGGTGTTCCTCCGGGGCTGGGCGAGCCGATCTTTGATCGTCTGGATGCGGATCTTGCCCATGCGCTGATGAGTATCAATGCTGTAAAAGGTGTGGAGATCGGCGCCGGTTTTGGTTGCATCGACCAGAAGGGCACCGAGCATCGCGATGAGATGACGCCTGAGGGGTTCCTCTCGAACAATGCCGGTGGTGTGCTGGGTGGCATTTCCTCCGGCCAGCCGATTGTGGCGAGTATTGCGCTGAAGCCGACGTCAAGTCTGCGTTTGCCGGGCCGTAGTATTGATGTGAACGGTGATCCCTGTGAAGTGATTACCACCGGGCGGCACGATCCCTGTGTCGGGATTCGGGCGACGCCGATTGCCGAGGCGATGATGGCCATTGTGTTGATGGACCATTATTTGCGGCACCGTGGGCAGAATGCCGACGTTTCGGTTTCTACGCCGGTGATTGGTCAGCTCTGAGTTTGCTTTTTTAAGGTTTGGTGAAGCTGCTGTGGCGGGCTCTATTGCCCAAAAAACGCCCGTGAATACGTCCATGTAGGGCTTGGTCGCGCCATCCCTGGCGCTCCACATTTTTGGG
>CAZFQI010000099.1:10748-12770 GCA_964520755.1 uncultured Marinobacter sp.
CCATGTAGGTCGGATTAGCCAAAGGCGTAATCCGACAGCTCGCCAAGGCTCTGTCGTCGCAAATATGATTCCTTGGTACCGATAAGAGGTTTCGTTATCTACTGGCGCCTTTCCAACCTCTACTTCTGGTTCTTTGCTCTCCTCGGCGGGCTCCTCCCGTATTGGTCTCTCTATCTCGAAGGCCAGGGGTTTTCCTATCTCCAAATCGCCACGCTCATGGCGACCATTCAGCTCACCAAAATCGTTGCACCTAGCGTCTGGGGCTGGCTCGGGGACAAAACCGGCCAGCGGGTTCGCCTGGTCCGGTTCGGCGCCATCACCGGTTCGCTGTTTTTCGCCGGGGTATTCATGGAGCCGGGGTTCTATGGCTTGCTGCTGGTGATGCTGGCGTTCACCTTTTTCTGGAATGCGATTCTGCCGTTGTATGAAGTGATTACGCTTCGCACTCTAGGTGAGCAGAAGGAGAGATACGGCCGGGTTCGGCTTTGGGGATCGGTGGGGTTTATCGGAGCGGTGGCCCTGGTTGGTGGTTTGCTGGAGCTGGTGCCGATTCAGAACCTGCCCTGGTTGCTGCTGCCGGTATTCGCGGGCATTGCAGTGTCTGCGTTTCTGGTGCCTGCAGAGCCGGGTGAGCGAAAGCCGCCGGCGCCAAAGGGCAGTCTGAAGGCCATTGTTACCCATCCGGCTGTGGTGACGTTCTTCCTGATGAATTTCCTGCTGCAGGTTTCTCACGGTGCTTACTACACCTTTTTCAGTATTCATCTGGAACAGCACGGATACAGCAAGCTGTCGATTGGTCTGTTGTGGTCACTCGGGGTGTTTGCGGAGATCGCGCTGTTTCTGGTGATGCACCGACTGACCCGGCATTTCACAGTGCGGCAGATTGCGATCGGCGCCCTGACCTTGACCATGATTCGCTGGATTCTGATCGCAGAGGTAACCGATGTCGTTGCCGTGCTGTTGTTTGCCCAGCTCCTGCACGCGGCCTCCTATGGTGCTCTGCATGCCATTTCAGTCCAGTACATTCAGGGCTTCTTCGGCAAACACCACCATGGCCAGGGCCAGGCTCTGTATAGCGGGCTGACCTTCGGTGCCGGTGGGGCGTTAGGGGCCTGGTTGTCGGGTTTTCTGGTGGATGGGTTCAGCACTTCTGCCGCCTTCTGGGGCGGTGCCGCTGCCATGGCCATCGCGATCGTGATCACCTGGCGGGGCCTGCGTCCGCCGCCTGCCCATGGTGAGGGTTGATGCTCAGACGCTCTCTTCGTCCTGCACAATTTCCAGCAATGCTTTGGCGGCATTGCTGAGCTGTCGCCCGGACAACCCGATTCCGCCAAGAACCCGCGAAACGGGCTTGCCCACGTCCAGCACTCTCAGGCTGTCATCAACCATGCGCCGGGGCAGAACGCTCCAGCCCAGGCCCACGCTGGTCATCATTTTTATGGTTTCCAGATAATTGGTGGGCATCTGTGGGTTCAAGTGAAGGTTCGCCTCCAGAAACAGCCGGCTTACCACACGATAGGTTGCGGTGCTGGTATCGGGAAGCAATGCAGGGTGGCCCGCGAGATCCGACAAGACTGGTTTGCTGAGCGACGCCAGAGGATGCTCAGCGCCAACCACAAACACCATCTGATCTGGCCATTGGGCAAAAACGTGAAAACTCGGTTCCATACTGTCGCTGAGCGTGACGAACGCCAATTCGGCGTTCCGCTTACGCATCTGCTCATAGGCGGCATCGGATTCCATGAATTGCAAATTGATCAACACCTGCGGGTATTCCCGTTTGAACCGTCGCAGCCAATTCGGCAAATGATGCAGGCCGATATGGTGGCTGGCGATAATCTGCAGCTCGCCTTCTACCTGACCGGAGTCCGGCGACAACGCTACCCGGGCATTGTGGATTTCATCCAGGATCCGGCGAGCATGAGGAAGTAGCCGGCTACCAGCGTCGGTCAGCCGAATCTGGCGGTGGCTCCGGTCAATGAGGCTGGTGCCAAGCTGGTTTTCCAGAGCGGCCAGGCGTTT
>CAZFQI010000100.1:0-12653 GCA_964520755.1 uncultured Marinobacter sp.
GCCAGCTCGCGATCTACGGTGGTCTCTTCCCCCTCTTCCGGCAATGGCTCGAACAGGGTGCTCAGCCAGGAGGCAACCGAGGGCGCTTCGTCCCGCTTGTAATCCGTGGACAGCGCCTTGATGCGGCGGAAGCCGATGATGCGCTGGTGTTTAGGGTCCCGAATCTGTTCAAAACCCCGCCAATAGACATGATCCCTGGTATGCAGTTGCACAAACAGAGTATCGATCGGGCTGTCTGAATCGTCAGCACCGTCGGCTTCTTCCGCAACGGTCTCCGGGGCCGTTTCGGCTTCCACGTCCGGTTTCTTGTGACGGATGGTGGTCCAGGCCGGGTAGAGCACGGCCACGGCATCCGCTTCAACATGCTCGCGGGCGGCGCGGAGGATCAAACCCCAGCGGGCCTTGTCGGCATCGGTTTCAAGGGAATTGATGGGCAAGTCGTAGCTTTGTTCGCTGGACAGAACGATGGCCATCATCGGGGCGTCTAACTCCCCCATGGCCTCGGCCTGTGCTACTGATACCAGTTCGTCGATTGCCATCGGTTGGTTCATAATACGCTCGCCTCCTCGATGCCATCAGGGTCGTTCAGGAAGAAGGGGTCTTCCTGACTAACAGCATAGCCTGTTCCGGCTACAAAGATAAACGTGGAGTTTCCCCAGCCGGATCACAACCCCCGATAACTCAAAACGCGTCCTCAAGCTTTTCATAGTTGCTAAACCACGGGTTAGCCTCTTCCAGTTGACCCGCCAACTGAAGCAAGGTCGCTTCGGCGCCGTGGGGCCCGCCGAACTGGACACCTACCGGCAAACCTTCGGCAGTCCAGTGCAAGGGCACAGACATGGCTGGCGTCCCGGTGAGGTTGGCCAACTGGGTAAAGGGTGTTCGCGCCAGGCTTTCCAGAGCCATCTGATCCACCTGGCCAGAGCGGTGAACCAGCTTGCCAGCCTTGAACTTCAGCATCAGGCGCGCAGCAAATTTCAGGTGGGCCGGCGTTTCCAGTTCTCCAATCGCAGCAGGCAACTGCCCGGTGGTGGGGCTGAGGTACAGGTCATAGCGCCCGAAAAAGGCCCCTAGAGCACGTGCAAATTCGTTCCACTGCTGGCGCCGACGGACATAGTCTGACAGGGGCATGGTTTCACCAAGCATGCCGATCAGCCGGGTATCCAGCTCGAAATCGCTGTCGGTGGCGCCGAAGTGCTCTTTCGCCTTCGCCATCAGCGCCGACACTTCGCCGAAATACAGGCCCAGATAGCAACGGGCCAGGGCCATGCCGTCAAACTCCGGCGCTGCGTATTCAACCTTGTGTCCGAGATTCTCAAGAACCCGTGCGGTCTCCTCAACGGCAGCAATGCACTCCGGCGCCACCTCGGTGCTGTAAGGCGAGGAGGTAAACACACCGATTCTGAGGCTGCCCGGCGACCGCTGCATCAGCTCTGCGTAGGCGGCAGACGGCGCAGGAATTTCGAACGGATCGCCCTGTGCCGGGCCACTGAGCACATCCAGCATCGCCGCGCTGTCCCTGACCGTTCGGGTCACCACATGGTCGGTAGAGGCACCGGTCCAGGCCTCGCCCATGAAGGGCCCTGAGGAAATGCGACCGCGGGACGGTTTCAGACCGAACAGACCATTGTAAGCCGCCGGAATTCGGATGGAGCCGCCGCCGTCGTTGGCGCCCGCCATGGGCACGATACCGGCCGCGACCGCCGCACCGGAACCGCCGCTGGAGCCCCCCGGTGTTAGCTCTGTATTCCAGGGGTTACGGGTAGGCCCCCAGAGCTCGGACTCGGTAACCGCTTTCAGGCCAAACTCCGGCGTGGCAGTTCGACCGAGGAAAACCAGACCGCCATCCCGGGCCCGTCGGACAAATTCCGAGTCCTGGGGCGCAATATTCTTTGTCATCCCGCGACTGCCATAGGTGCACGGATGCCCCGCCTGTTCCTGGGCGAGGTCCTTGAGCAACAGAGGAACCCCGGCAAAAACAGCCTGCTCGGGAAAGCGCTGCGCTGGCGCTTCGGAAAACTGCGGATAGCAGATCGCGTTAAGCGTGCCGTTCACGCGGGTTGCCCGTTCCACGGCCGCCTCGCATACTTCCCTTGAAGTGACCTCGCCCCGACGGACAAGATCAGCAAGGGCGGTCGCATCGTAACGAAGGTATTCAGATTGCTTCATGGCAGGTTCCATTTGTTATTCTGTTCTGAGGAAAGTCACGGGTCTAACGTCTATGGTCAGATTTCTCAAGAGCTTACGCCAGCTTGCCGTGATTTTCATCCTGGCAGCGCCGGTTGTGGTATCCGCCCAGCAGACCCAGACGGCAACCAGTGACGACAGCGACTGGACCCGCGTTGTCCGCGCCTCGCCCTATTGGGTCAGCCAGGGGGTGTTTGAAAACATTCTCACCATACGGCGCTGGGTGTTGAAGGAATCCGGCTACTGCGCCAGTGCCGATCGCCACGTTTTGTACGACATGCGCGGCCGGTTTCTGGCCTGGATCAGTGACGGTGACGATCGTGAAGCCACCCAGCGACTGCTGAACGCAACCCGGAAATCACTGTATGAGAATGGCAAGGTGGAAGACTGGGTTGCCGGAGAGACCGGCCAGACAGGCTACCCGTTCGCCCTTTCCTGCGACCAGCCGCATGTGAACGTTGATGAAGCCGTCGCCCGTTATCTTGGCACCCTGCCGGCAGACCGGATCTGGGGCGCCTGGGACGACCTTAACTTTGCCGACAGTAGTGCGCCGGAAAGCCTGCATGATGCGCTGATCTACGTATACGAACACCGCAGCAACCAGAACCGCCTGACCCTTCCCCAGGCCTTGCCCCGATATCTGGCCGGCCAGATCCTGATTGAAAGTGGAGCGCAGGCAAGAGCCCATTCCCGGGCAAACGCCAGGGGAATCCTGCAGCTTTCACCCGCCGCACTCTCCGACTGCGAGATTGCCCCCGACAATTTCTGGCACCGACTGGCACAGATAGACTGCGCCCTGCGCCTGATGAATCAGAATGCCCGCAATCTGGCACCGGTTTTTGAGCAACGCTTCGGCCATCTGCCGGAGGCCAAAAAGGACCGCTTGTTCACGCTTCTGCTGGTTCAGGCGTATCATGGCGGCGCCGGACGGGTCCAGGCGCTGCTGGACGATCCGTTGCTGGCACAGCCAGCGGAATATTTTGCCGCCAACCACGAACGCTTCACCGCCGGCGATATTGCCTTCGGCCTGATTTTTCACAACCTTGGGCGGGACCGGCTCGGTCTTGCCTCGCTCTACTATGTGGCCGACGTTCAGCTGGCAACCGAGGCCTTGTGTCGCACGGCCAAACTGAAATCAACGGAATTCTGTGAATGGAAGTACTCAACCAACTGATACCCGAAAGCCTGAGCCTTCCTGTCGCCGTTTTCCTGCTTGCCAGCTCCACCATCACCTCGATGATCACCGCCAGCCTCGGCGCCGGCGGCGGCGTTCTGCTGCTGGTATTGATGGCCAGCTGGATGCCGCCGGCAGCCATCATCCCCGTTCACGGCATGATCCAGTTGGGCTCGAACGTTGGTCGGGCGGCACTGACATGGCGGCATGTGGACTGGCGGGTGATCGCGGCATTCCTGCCAGGGGTCATTGCAGGCGCGGCGTTGGGGGCCTGGTTACTGGTGAATCTTCCGGCTCACCTCTGGCAGCTGACCATCGCCCTGTTCGTGCTCTATCTTTGCTGGGGACCAGCACTGCCCAAAGGTGCATTCGGAGCTCCGGGCGTGTTTCTGGCATCCGCACTGACCAGTTTTATCAGTCTGTTCGTGGGCGCCACCGGGCCTCTGGTTGCCGCATTCATCAAGCAGATTCATACCGACCGCTTCAAGACAGTCGCCACCTTTGCCACCGCCATGACACTCCAGCATGCACCCAAGGCACTGGTGTTCGGAGCCGCCGGGTTCATGTTCTTCGAGTGGCTGCCGTTCATCCTTGCCATGATTGGCTGTGGCTTTGCCGGCACCTGGCTCGGGCTGCATGTACTGAGATCCCTGAGCAACCGGAAGTTCACGTTGATCTTCAACCTCGTACTGACCGCCCTCGCGATCCGCCTGCTCTGGCAAGCCAGCAGCTCAGCCGGCTGGTGGTGACGGTACCACAACAACCGTATTGCGACCCCGGGACTTGGCGATATAGCTACCCTCATCCGCCCGAGCCATAACCTCTCTCGGGCCGCTGTCCTCCGGTGTCAGTTCTGTCAGGCCAATACTCGTGGTCACACCGAATGAACGGCCGTCATGTTCAATACGAAGAGCCTCAACATCGGCCCGGATCCGCTCCGCCAGCGCCTGGGCCCTTGTCATGCCACAGGCTGGCAGAATAATGCCGAACTCATCACCGCCCAGCCTGGCCACCGTATCTGACTGACGAACCGAGTCCTTGAACAGATCCGCCAGCCGTTTGAGCAGATCGTCGCCGAGCAGATGACCGCCTTCATCGTTTACCGGTTTGAAGTAGTCGAGATCAATGAGCATCAGTACCGAACGGACTTCCTGGCGACCGGCCTCCCCCAGGCACCGGACCAGCGACGCATTGAACGCCCGACGATTCAGCAACTGGGTCAGGCTGTCATGTGTTGCCTCCCAGGACAGCCGCTCTTCCTGTCGCCGGCGGTCGCTGTCATCCCGTAACACAAATACCAGGCGCTCATCCTCGCGACCCTGACGAATGTGCAACATAGTGAGATCAATGGGGAATGGCACACCCAGCGAGTTCCGCAGAGTCACGTAAAGACTGTCCAGGTCTTCTCCGGACAGAAACTCCTGCGCTGTCAATTCGCGCTCTTCAGTTTCAATGGTGACCAGCTGGAAAAAGTTCCTGAGTACGCACTCACCCTCTGTACCCAGAAGCCGACAGGCGGCATCGTTGGCAAATCGGATCACACCCTCGACGTCTACCATGAGAACCCCTTCCTGGAGGACGCCAAGTATCGTCTCTGCGCGCTGCTGCTCTGTCCTGAGCGCCTCTTCCACCTCCAACTCGTGGGATATGTCGCGGACTACGGTGATGGTACCGAGAGCCTTCTCAGGCGTCTGGATTGCCGCCGTCATCACATCCCCCCAGATCACCTGATCCGGAGCACGAGATTCCAACCTTAACCGGCCACGGAAAACGCTCTGATTCCTGATCGCATTTTTCCAACCGGCAATCGCCTCCTGTCTGTCGGTGTTATGCACTCGATTGGCCAGGTAACTGTAGGTAAGTTTTTCTGCCGGCTGGCCGACGATGGCCTCGAAGGCCGGGTTGGCAAATTCGATACGGCCCAGAATGTCGGTCTGGACAATGCCAATAGGCGCGCTCTGGGTAAGGGAACGGAAAAAAGCCTCTCTTTCAGCAAGCGATACCAGAACCTCGTCCCGCTCATCGGTCACGGTGTTAAAGATTTCTGCAACCTGGCGGATTTCCTTGCCTCCGGAGACATCCACCGGATCGGAGCGCATACCCAGATGGCGCTCACGAATCTGGATACCCAATGTTTTGAGAGGCGCCATCAGTCGCCGGAAACGCCAGAGCGCCAGGGGCGCAATCAACAGGATGACCAGCAGCAGAATCCAGACAAAAGCGTCCACGGTACGGGTAATCGGCGCGAGGGCTTCGCGAGCCGGCCAGGACGCCGACACGAACCAGGGCACTTGGGTGAGCTGCTGCACCGACATAATCGTCTTCTCACCGTCGCTGTTACGGGTCTCCAACGTGCCTTCAAAACCTTCCATAGCATCCCGAAGCACGGGATTGGCTACCCGAACCGGCGCCATGGCTTCATCGTCCCGCTGGTCCACCACGACAAACCCACTACGGGTAGCCACGCCGAGATAGCCGGTAGTTCCCACCCGGATATTGATAAACTGATCGAGAAAATTGTCTCCATCAAGTGCGATAGCACCACCAATCACACCAATGAAACGTTGGCGGTGGTCGAAGATCGGTGCAGCCACCATGATGGCCGGCTTTTCCTGGTAGTTGGAAATATAGGGTTCGCTGATTACTGGCGTGAGCGTGGAGGAAATCCGGCGAAAATACTCCCGGTCACTGACATTCAGCCCCGCCTGCCGGAAATCCTCCGGATGCTCGGCAATAACCAGGCCCTTTTCATCCATCAGGTAGACCGCATCAAACAGATGCCCCAGGGCTGTTTGCCGGCGGATCAGAACCCGGGCCCTTGCGTCCAGAACATCGCTGGACATGGTCAGGTTCTGGGCCACGTGATTGAGTGCTTCAAGACGCAGGGCCAGCTTGTCGTCGAGCTCCCCGGCAATCAGGGTGGCAATCGTTTCCACCTGGTTACGGGCCTGCTGTTCCAGCTCAGAACGGCTCAGCAAAAAACCGGCGACGGTTACCAGCAAAGCTGTCAGGATGATCGCGACAACCACCAGAGCAACGGCCCGATTCGCCAGGCTGCCCAACCATCGCTTGATCAGCATGACATCCAGACTCCGCAGCGGGTTCGACAACCAGTAATGATTTACCCTCCGTTCTCACGCTTTTTTGTGGCTCTTATGTCTGGCTTAAGTCTAACAGAGGGGATGGCGAAGTCAGATTACAGGCTTGCAAATTCAATGATAATCGTTATTATTTAGTTCCACTTTTGCATAATGAGATCGCCTCTCATGACGGACCTCAACCTGCCCCTGACCACCGGCCCGCTCGCCCAATTGATTGATATGGGTGGCCCGGTGATGGTGGTGCTCGTAGCGCTGGCGATTTTCGGCGTCGTTACCTTCATGTATCTGATGCTCCTTGGGGCGCTCTATGCACCGCGTTTGTCTGGCCGGCTTAAAAAAACCGTAATGAACTGGCAGAAGAATCCGGCGTCGGTGCGACCGTCCGACGTCCGTCATCAGGCTGGCCGCTGGGGGCGGATGAATCCGTTGCAGCATTTGGTCACTGACACGATTGAGGCAATTCAGAACGGTCAGGACGACCGGCAGATCCGTGAAACCGCCGCAAGGGATGCGCAACATTCCCTGGAGCCGTTCGAAGCACCGCTGAAGATCATCGAAGTCATTGCAGCCCTGGCCCCTCTTCTCGGCCTGCTGGGAACGGTAATGGGCATGATGGAGGCCTTCAGCGCCATGGCGGCTTCCGAAGGCCGTGCCAATGCCACCCAGCTCAGTGGCGGTATATACGAAGCCCTGACCACCACAGCCGCGGGGCTGGTAGTGGCCATACCGTTTGCTGCGCTGGCTGCGTGGATCGAGTTCCGACTGCGACGCATCCACAAGACCATCAACAGCACTCTGGTTTCGATTCTGCACATCGTGCCGGAGCAGACTCTGGACGCCGTTGAAGCAGATTACCGGTCGCCGGAAAGCCAGCGTAACGCCGAAACCGCCGTTGACGAGCCCGACCGTTATTCAACCGCCCGGGGTCAGCGATTCGCCCATGCAACTGGTTGAGCCTAGGCCAAACCGTCCGATTCCAATCCGGATCACGCCACTGATCGATGTGGTCTTCATACTCCTTGTGTTCTTTATGCTGACCACCCGGCTATTGCCCGTGGACTACCTGGAGTTGGCCAATAACACATCGAGCCGCAGCCCGGTCACCGGAGAACCGCTGCCGGAGCTGACGGTAACGGCCAACGGCGACGTAAGGTGGCAGGGCCAGACGTTAGCCCTGGAGCGCCTGGTCACCGAGCTGTCTGAAGCCGGTACCACCGAAGTGAACCTCTCGACAACGGGCGACACACCCCTGGGCGCTTTCACTGCGGCCCTGAGCGCTTTGACTGACAGCGGCATCGACACTCACTGGAAGCGGACAAACGCAACGACACCATGAGCGATCTGGTTCCACCTCCGTTTACCTCCGGCAAAACCCTGATGGAACGCGTGGAGGATGCGCTTCTGCCGTTGATCAACCTGGTCTTCCTGCTGTTGATGTTTTTCATCGTTGCCGGCCAGCTTGCTGATGACCCACTGCCAGAATTGCCCGCCACCCAGCAAGCCGAAGACCGGCAGTCGCCCCATGCGGACATGATTGTCAGCGCCAGCGGAGACTGGAAGATTGACGGTGAACTGCTCAACAAGGAATCCCTGGTTGCCAGGCTGCCAGAACCTGATAACCAGCAGCCCCTGAAAGTCGCCGCTGCCGAGAGCATCACCATGGCAGATCTGGAAACACTCTTCCGCTTGCTGGAGCAGGGCGGATACCAGGATATCCTGCTGTTGACGGAGCCTGGCCAATGATGCCGCAACAGCCGCCCTTCCGGTGGGCACTACTGCTGCTCGCAACGGTGTTGACCTTCGTCGCCCTGGCGATCGCCTCTCCCGAAGAGACCGTGGAGCTCAACACCCTGGGCGAATCCGCGGTCAACACAGCGCCGGCCATCCGGATCAAGCTGGCCGGGGAACCCGCGCCGAAACCCGACGCTGCGCCCAAACCAGAGCCAAAACCGGAACCGGAACCTGAGCCAGAACCGGAACCTGAGCCAGAGCCGGAACCCGAGCCAGAGCCAGAGCCAGAGCCAGAGCCAGAACCCGAGCCGGTAACGGAACCAACGCCCGAGCCAGTGGTCGCCGAAGAGGTCACGGAGGTGGAAACACCGAGCGGTGATCCGGCAGAGACTGCGACAGAGGAACAATCACAGGCGACCGTTCCACTGCAGAACGCTGGCATTAAATCCGAGGTGGATAATTACCTGTCCAAACTCAGTCGCCATCTTGCCCGATATTATGAATATCCGCGCAGGGCGCGGCGCCTTGGCCAGGAGGGCACACCCGTGATTGTGTTCGAGTTTCAAAGGGACGGATCCCTGGTGGCCCACAGCCTGAGAACCAGCTCCGGACATCAGCTTCTGGACGAGTCAGCGCTGGCCATGCTCCAACAGGCGGCGCCTCTGCCATCAGTGCCGGAAGCAATTGCAGGACAGAAATTCCGCTACGCCTTGCCCGTGCGGTTCAGCCTTCGCTGAGCCGCGGCGCGGCTGCGCCAGGTTGCAGCAGCGGTTAATGGTGACGCACCGATCGGGTGCGTGAGAGCAGAGGCTGCTTCTTCTACTGAGCCAGGCAACCATACTTCGAACATTCTTACCCTTCTGATTTTATTCCGGTTTCTCGGCAACCTGCCATTCTGGCACAGTCTCTGCAGATCCTCAGACAGCGGAACCAATGTCGGTTCTGTTCACAGCGACAGATTCATTCAGACGACGGCGTCTACTTGCACCTGCAGATTGCAGGCAGCGAGTACCGCCGTTTTTTTATGGCCATTTCAAAAGTCTGGCCACTTGATAGAAGTCAGAGGAAAACACTATGTCTTACATCGTGCCTTCGGAATTCGTGACCAAAATGGTCGACGCCGGCGAATCCAAGATCTACATGTCTACCCGGGACACCCTCATTCGAGCCTTTATGGCGGGCGCAATCCTGGCTCTTGCAGCGGTTTTCGCCATAACCGTCGCGGTGCAGACTGGCAGCCTGCTGGTAGGTGCCATTCTGTTCCCAGTGGGCTTCTGCATGCTCTACCTGATGGGCTTTGACCTCTTGACCGGCGTTTTCATGCTCACACCGCTGGCCTTGCTCGACAAACGTCCGGGCGTTACCCCTCGGGGAATCCTGCGAAATTGGGGCTGGGTCTTCCTGGGCAATTTTGGCGGCGCCCTTACCGTGGCCGTCATTATGGCGTTCGTATTCACTTATGGCTTCAACACGGACCCCGGTGCGGTAGGTGACAAAATTGCCAGTGTTGGCAAGGAGCGGACACTCGGTTATGCCGAGTATGGCGCAGCAGGGTGGATGACGATTTTCCTGCGGGGCATGCTGTGTAACTGGATGGTGTCCATGGGTGTGGTTGGCGCCATGATTTCAACCACTGTCCCAGGCAAGGTTCTGGCCATGTGGATGCCCATCATGCTGTTCTTTTTCATGGGCTTCGAGCACTCCATCGTGAACATGTTCCTGTTCCCCTTTGCGATCATGATGGGCGGTGAGTTCTCGATCATGGATTACTTCATCTGGAACGAAATCCCGACCGTTCTGGGCAACCTGGTCGGGGGGCTTTCCTTTACCGGCCTCACCCTGTACGCGACCCATGTGCGCACCGCGCCAAAGCGCAAGATTGCAGCAGCCTACAACGACGCTGCCATGGCCCGCACCAACTAAAACGGGCCTTCCTGCAACTCCGGCTGCCGCACCCGCCGGAGTTGCTTTTTCCTTTATCGAGGAAACTCCAGTTCTCAATGACAAGGTCCCTTTCCATTTCCGCCGGCCAGTACTCTGACGCCGGCGCAAAGCCAGTAAACCAGGACTTCCACGGTTTGCTAGTGCCCACGGGTCACCAGTTGATTACCAAGGGCATCGCTGTTGCCATCGCTGACGGCATCAGCTCCAGCAATGTCAGTCAGATTGCCAGCGAATCGGCCGTTGCGGGTTTCCTCAATGACTACTTTTCCACCCCGGAAAGCTGGTCGGTAAAACAGTCTGCCCAACGAGTGTTAAGGGCCACCAACGCTTGGCTCCACGCACAGACCCGGCAGAGCCAATACCGGTATGACCGAGATCGGGGCTACGTCTGCACCCTGAGCGTGATGGTTCTGAAGTCCGCCACAGCTCACCTGTTCCATGTTGGCGATGCCCGCATCTACCGGGTCCACTCCGGGCAGCTCGAACAGCTCAGTACCGACCACCGCCTCTGGCTCTCAGGGGAAAGCAGCTGCCTGACCCGTGCCATGGGCATTGAGCATCAACTGGACATCGATTATCAGAGCCTGCCAATACAGCCCGGCGACACCTTCCTGCTGACCACCGATGGCGTCCATGAACACCTTGACGAGCGAATCATGGCCCGCATCATTCGGGAATCTGGAGACGACCTGGATGGTGCCGCCCGCGAGCTGGCAACCGCAGCCCTTGAGCGGGGTAGCAGTGACAACCTGACTGCCCAGATCATCCGGGTCGACTCGGTGCCGTCCGTTCGGGAAAACAGCGAGTTGTTTCAGGAGCTGGCCGGGTTACCGTTTGCGCCGGAACTGCAGCCGGGGCAGCACATGGATGGCTACCGGATTCTGAGACAGATTCATGCCAGCAGCCGCAGCCATGTCTATCTGGCCGTGGATGAGGAAACCGAAACCCGGGTGGTGCTGAAGATGCCATCACTGGAACAGCGGCACGATCCGGCCTATCTGGAACAGTTTGCCACCGAGCAGTGGATTGCCCGCCGAATCAACAGCGCCTACGTTGTCAGGCCGTTCCGACCAGACCGAAAACCCAGCTTTCTCTACCAGGCCACAGAGTTCGTGGAAGGCGGTACCTTGCGGCAATGGATGCTGGATAACCCGGCGCCGGCACTCGAAACCGTGCGTAATCTCGTCGAGCAGATCGGTAAAGGCTTGCGGGCACTCCACCGGCTTGAAATGGTGCACCAGGATCTGAAACCGGAAAACGTGCTGGTGGATACTCATGGTACCGTCACGCTGATCGATTTCGGTGCCACCCGGGTCGCCGGCCTGGAAGACTCTGACAACAGCGAGCAGGCCGTTCCTCGGGGAGCAGCGCTTTACAGTGCCCCGGAGACCTTTCTCGGCGAGCCAGGCAGCTGGTTATCGGACCAGTTTTCCCTGGGGGTGATTACCTACCAGCTGCTCACCGGTCAGCTACCCTATGGCCCGGAAATACCAAAAATTCACAGCCGAAAACAGCTTAGAAACCTGAAATATCTGTCTGCTCGACGGTTTCGGGAGAACCTGCCCGGCTGGGTCGACGATGCCATTGAGAAAGCCGTTCACCCGCAGGCACACAAGCGCTATCCGGCGCTCTCGGAATACCTCTATAACCTCCGACATCCTCCCGCGGACTGGCACAAGCGCCATCGGCCGCCGCTGATAGAGCGCAATCCCGTGGCCTTCTGGCAGGGTGTATCCGGGCTATTGCTCCTGGCCTTGCTGGCAGCCCTCGGCCTGGGCTGAAGCGGGAGTTACCCAAGCAAGTTCTTGCCCCGCCAGCAATCCGTCGCCTGGCATTCGGGCGCGGGATTGCCCGGCACGCCCGGAGCATCTCCGAGAAAAAAGATAACCTACTGTTTTAAATAACATTACCTGTTCTGGCACAGGCTTTGTACTGAAAGTCCGCGTCCAGGGAACACCCGGGGACACCATTCATTCACAAGTCATGGAGCAGACTATGCCAACTCCTTGTTATATCAGCATCGAAGGCCAGACCCAGGGCAACATCACTGCGGGCGCATTCACTTCCGATTCCGTCGGCAACATCTACGTGGAAGGCCACGAAGACGAAGTGCTGGTTCAGGAATTCAGCCACGTCGTTACCGTACCGACCGATCCCCAGTCCGGTCAGCCGTCCGGCCAGCGCGTGCACAAGCCGTTCAAGTTCACCTCCGCCCTGAACAAGGCCACCCCGCTGATGTACAACGCGCTGGCCTCCGGCGAGATGCTGCCCAAGGTCGAGCTGAAGTGGTACCGCACCTCTGTTGAGGGCAAGCAGGAGCACTTCTTCTCCACCATCCTCGAGGATGCCACCATCATCGATATCAACTGCAACATGCCCCACTGCCAGGACGCCGGCAACGCCGACTTCACCCAGCTGGTGACGGTGTCCGTGTCCTACCGCAAGGTAACCTGGGAGCACGCCGTTGCCGGTACTTCCGGTGCTGACGACTGGCGTTCGCCGATCGAGGCGTAAGT
>CAZFQI010000101.1:0-7078 GCA_964520755.1 uncultured Marinobacter sp.
GGCAGGTTCTTATGGGTAGCGCTCAGGACCCGGATATCGACCGGAACCTCCTTGGTGTCACCCACGGGCCGTACGGCTTTTTCCTGAATGGCGCGAAGCAGTTTCACTTGCATGGCCAGGGGCAGGTCTGCCACCTCATCAAGGAATAATGTGCCGCCGTTGGCGGAGCGGAACAGGCCGTCCTTGTTTTCCACGGCCCCCGTAAAGCTGCCTTTCTTGTGGCCGAAGAATTCGCTTTCCATCAGCTCCGAGGGAATGGCGCCGCAGTTAACCGCGATGAATGGTCCTTCGCGGCGTGGCCCCTGCAGATGAATCATTCGGGCCACCAGCTCCTTACCGCTACCGGACTCGCCACTGATAAACACTGGCGCCTGGCTTCTGGCCAGTTTTCGAGTCTGGTTCCGGAGTTTGCGTATCTCTGGCGATTTACCTAGTAACAGGCCTGGCTCGTCGGCGGCTTCTTCCGGATCCGCCGTGGGTTCCGACAATTTCAGGGCGCTGTTTACCAGTTCCCGTAAACGTGGCAACTCCACCGGTTTAGACACGAAATCGAAAGCGCCGGCTTTGAGCGATTCAATGGCAGTGTCCATATTGCCGTAGGCGGTAATCACTGCCACTGGGGTAGCCGGAGAGTGGCGTTGTATCCACTGCACCAGTTCGATGCCATTGCCGTCTGGAAGGTTCATGTCGGTAAGGCAGAGATGGGTTTCGTTCTGCTCCAGTAATGCTCTGGCACTGGTCAGGTCGGGCGCCGTGAAGGTTTTTATACCCATCCGGGTAAGGGTGATTTCAAGCAACTCCCGGATGTCCGGTTCATCATCAACGATCAGCGCTGTGTATGTGGTCATCTTGTGTTGTCGGTTCCATGTCGTTGTTCAAACGCCCGATATCCGCCAGCGTGGCTCAGATCATTCGCCCCGGGTGGGCAAATGTGATGCGAAAACAGCAGCCGGGCTTGTTATCTTCTACCAGGGAAAGGTGCGCCTGATTAGCCTCGCACAGTTCCCTGGCCAGATAAAGCCCGAGCCCGGTTCCGGTCTTGTCTGTGGTAAAAAACGGTTCGAACACAGAGTTTCTGTTTTCCGGTGCAATGCCGGGACCCAGGTCTCGCACATCGACATAGGCTCGTTCGCCATCCTCGGTTGCCCCGGCGTGTATTCCGATCTTTCGCTGTCCCGAGTACTGTTCACTGTAGCGTAAGCCATTGTCGCAAAGATTCACCATCACCTGCTCGATCTGGCTTTTGTCGAATCGAGCGGACGGCAGCTGCGGATCGATTTTCAGGACGATGTTGGCTGCAGTACAGTCCTTATCCTGGGTTTGCAGAAAGTCTTCCCGGAACTCCTGGAGCCAGGGTGCCACTTCGATCAGATCCGCATGGGCGGCCCGGCGCCGCGAGAGATCCAGAACATTCTCGATAATACCATTCACCCGGCGGGAATGGCGCCGGATGATCTCGAGCATCTGGCGGTCTCCGGGCTCGAGGTTGGGGGCTTCTTCCATGAGCTGGGCCGCGTGGCTGATTGCGCCAAGCGGGTTGCGAATCTCGTGGGCTATGCCGGCCGTGAGTCGGCCCAGCGACGCCAGTTTCATCTGCTGGGCCTGCTGGGTGACTTTGCTCATGTCCTCGATGAACACGAGAATCTGGTCGCCCCGTTCCTGGTCCAGCTGGGTAAAGTTGGCCTGAATTAGCGGGGAGGTTGGTGAAGGTTGGAACGGCTCAATTCGCTGTGTGGGGTCCTTCAGCCACGCGTCGAGGCCTTGCTTGAGGGGCTTGGGCAACACGGTTGCGCGCTGGTTAATCGGTACCGAGGTTTTGGGTGCGCCGTATAAAAGTTCCTCGGCGGCAGCGTTGGCAACGCGGATCTGGCCGAAACGGTCCAGTACCAGAATGCCGGTTCGCATGCGCTGGATGATCTGCTCATTGATCTGCTCCAGTTCAGCAATGCTGCGGGCGCGGCTGCTGGCCAGTGCCTCGCTGCGCATCATTCGACGGGAGATGCTCTGCAGAACGAACGCCGCCGCAAAGTAAAGGATGCCCAGTGAGCCGGCCCGGACAATATCGTCGGCGGATTCATCCAGCGCCAGAACCGCCCAGCCTGAGATTCCCAGGGAGCAGATGGCGGCCAGAGCCGCGTAGAAGGTCCCCATCCGGCTCGGCGTCAGGATGTTGCCCGCCGCCACGGACACAATCACCAGGTTTGCCAGCCCATTGGTAATGCCGGTGCTGGCAAGCAGCAGGCCATGCATGATCAGGATGTCCAGCAGGATCGAGAGCGTAATGTGGCGTTGGCTCGGGTGGAATCCGGCCACCAGAAGCAGGGCGATAAAGGCGTTCAGGCCAAGATAGGCGGAGACACCCGCCTGGTAGTAATCCAGCAGCCGGAAACGCATATCAAAGTTGATTGGGTCCACGAATAACAGCGCCACCAGCATCAAGCTCACCACCAGGCGGTAGTGGTTATAGATCCTGAACAGTTTTGCCTGCTGCTCGCCAGACGGTGTTGAAGGGGCCAGGCCGGCCGTTCCGGCCGAGTGTGCTGGTGTATCTGCTGCCATGATTTACAGGAATCCGCTGTTGGTCGGAAGAAATCCACGCCTCTGCGGGGTTATAATAGCCTTTTCATGGCAATGAGTTACAGGAGCCGATTTATGTCCGTGTCCGGAAACCAGGCAGCGACCGGGGTGTCTGCCAGAAAACTGCGGGTGGTAATGGCCCAGCTGGATTTTCTGGTGGGAGATATACCCGGCAATACCGAGCTTGTCCTGGAGGCTGCCCGGCGGGCATCAATAGAGCATCAGGCGGACATCGTGATCTTTCCGGAGCTTTGCCTGACAGGCTATCCGCCGGAAGATCTGCTGTTACGGCCGAGCCTCGAAGTGCGGGTCAACGAAGCGCTGGAACGGTTGCAGGCGGAACAACTGGAGCCTGCCATTGTGATTGGTGCCCCCCTGCGTCACGGTGCGCTGCTTTACAACTCAGCCGTCGTAATTGACGGCGGAGAAATCACCGGCCGGTATTTCAAGCGTTTTCCTCCCAACTACCAGGTATTCGATGAAAAGCGGTACTTCGCCGAAGGCCAGGATGTTCTGACACTCGATATCCGTGGCGTCCCGGTGGGCATCACCGTGTGCGAGGATCTCTGGAAAGAAGGTCCGGTGGAAGACTGCGCAGCTGCAGGTGCCCGCCTGATTCTGAATCTCAATGCCTCGCCCTACGATATCGACAAGCAGGCACGTCGCAAGGCCCTGTTGGAGCGTAAATCCAGGGAGAATCTTGTCAGCATCGTCTACGTGAACCTGGTCGGCGGCCAGGACGAGTTGGTTTTTGATGGTGGCTCCATGGTGTTCGACCATTCGGGTGTGCTGACGGCGGAGGCTCCTCAGTTCGGCGAGGGCTTGTACCCGGTCGATTTCCTGTGTGAACACCACTGCCAGCCTGTATCCCAGCCTCTGCCCGACGAGCCTTTGCTGGAAGCCAATGTCTATAACGCCCTGGTGACGGGAGTCCGGGATTACGTCAACAAGAATGGGTTCAAGTCCGTGGTTCTTGGACTTTCGGGGGGTATCGATTCGGCCGTGACGCTGGCCGTTGCGGTTGATGCCCTGGGTAAGGATCGGGTTCGGGCGGTGATGATGCCATTTCGCTACACCTCCAGCATGAGCCTTGAGGATGCCGAGGCCGAAGCCGTTGCGCTGGGCGTGCAATACGATGTGTTTTCCATTGAGCCCATGTACGACGCCTTCATGGAAACCCTGGCCGGACCTTTCGAAGGCACGACGCCCGATACAACCGAGGAAAATCTGCAGGCGCGCCTGCGCGGCGTTCTGCTGATGTCCCTGTCTAACAAGTTCGGTTCCCTGGTGCTGACCACCGGGAACAAGAGTGAGATGGCCGTGGGCTACTCAACCCTCTATGGCGATATGGCCGGCGGCTTTGATGTTCTCAAGGACGTGCCCAAAACCCTGGTATTCCGCTTGGCCAAATATCGCAACACGCTTGCCGAGGGAGAGGTGATCCCGGAGCGGGTGATTACCCGGCCGCCGTCGGCGGAGCTGGCGCCGGACCAGAAAGACGAGGACAGCCTGCCCGGCTATGATGTGCTGGATCAGATCCTGAATCTTTATGTAGAGCGGGATTTCAGCGCCGATGCAATTGTTGCCGAGGGTTTCGAGCGAGTGGACGTTGAGCGGGTTATCCGCCTGGTGGACATCAACGAGTACAAGCGTCGGCAGGCGCCGATTGGCGTGCGAATCACCGAGCGAGGGTTCGGTAAGGACCGGCGCTATCCGATCACCAATGGTTGGAAAAGCGGTAAGTAAGCAAGGGAGTCGGGGGGTCAGATGAAATTGTCATCTGACCCCAGTTTCAGCCTTTTCGGCGTTTACTCGTCGCCCATCAGTCCAAAGGTAACAACGTTCGTCAGCGAGCGGTTTTCACCCTCCAGAAGATCCACCTCAAAATCGCCTTCGGCATTGAATGCCTCACTTTCCGGGAAGTTGGTTCGGAGCATGGCGATTGCGTCCTGCGAACCTTTGTTCAGCTCGAGGAAGCGAAAGGTTTCGGCGAGGATAATCAGGGCTTCTTCGGTAACCGTTGCGGTCGGATAATTCTCGATGATGTACCGAGCCCGGTTGTTGGCTGCCACGTAAGCCTGGCGTTTGATGTAATAGCGGGCCGCGCTGAGTTCCAGCTCGGCCATACGATTGCGCACTGCGATCATTCGCTGCCGGGCATCCGCGACGTACTGGCTGTCCGGGTAGCGGCTCAGCAGTTCCGAAAAGTCCCGGAAAGATTGCAGCTGCTCACCCGGATCGCGGGCGGCTACGTCAATCGGGAAGTAGCGCGCGGCAAGCCCGATGTCCAGGTTGTAGGAAGCGAGTCCGCGCATATAAAGCGCATAATCCGCATGGTCACTTTGCGGGTTCAGGCGCATGAATCGGTCGGCGGCAGCGCGGGAGCCTTCGAGATCCAGGTTCTGGTAGCGGGCATAAATCAGATCAAGCTGGGCCTGTTCGGCGTAGCGACCGAAGGGGTAGTAGGTTTCCAGGGCATCCAGGTTCTCCTCTGCCTCGTTGAAATTCCCAGAGGTCATTGCCTGGCGGGCATTCTCATAGTAGGTCTTCTCCGGAAGCACTTCCTCCTGCTTGTTGGAGGCGCAGGCACTGACCAGAACAACCAGTGTGGAAAGTAACAGCAAACGAAGACCTGATCTCATTCCGGAATCCCGTATAATGTCGATTAATTCAAGGGCAGTCATTGTAGCGGGGAAGTGACTTCATGTGCAGAGCAATCCCCGCTGTTTCAAATAATCTGACCGAAACGTAACACACACAGGCCCTGGGGGCTTAATGTCATCTGAAAAACGAATCATCGCCAACTTTGTTGTGCCGCCGGAACTGAGTGATCGGCGCCTTGACCAGGCCGCAGCAGAACTGATGCCCGAACACTCCCGTTCCCGCCTGCAGTCCTGGATCAAAAGCGGCGCGTTGACTGTGAATGGTGAGACGCGCAAGCCTCGGGACAAAGTGATGCTGGATGATCGCCTGGCGCTGGATGCTGAGCCGGAAGCCCAGGTAAGCTGGCAGGCCGAGGAAATCTCCCTGGATATCGTCTATCAGGACGAGCACTTGCTGGTCATCAACAAGCCTGCGGGCCTGGTAGTTCATCCCGCTGCCGGCCATGCCGATGGCACCCTGGTCAATGCCCTGTTGAACTACGCTCCGGAAGTCGAGAATTTACCGAGGGCGGGCATTGTACACCGCCTCGACAAAGACACTTCGGGCATTATGGTTGTGGCTCGCAGCCTGATCGCGCACACGTCCCTGGTCGATCAGCTACAAACCCGAACCATGGGGCGAGAGTATGAGGCCGTCGTAGTAGGCACCCTCACCGGCGGCGCAACGGTTGACGCGCCCATTGGCCGGCATCCGCAGGAACGCAAGAAAATGGCGGTCGTAGCCTCCGGCAAACCGGCCGTCACCCACTACCGGTTGGTGGAGCGTTTTGCCGCCCATACCCACGTTCGCTGCAAACTGGAAAGCGGCCGAACCCATCAGATCCGGGTTCATATGGCCCATGTAAAACACCCGCTGGTAGGAGACCCCCTCTACGGCGGCCGGCTCAGGCTGCCCAAGGGAACCACCGAAGAGCTTCGAGAGGCGCTGTCGGCGTTCAACCGCCAGGCCCTCCACGCCCGGCAGCTGACCCTGGAACACCCGGAAACCGGTGAAATCCTTACCTGGGAGGTTTCCCTGCCTGAGGATATGGTTGCGTTGATCGAAGCTCTGCGCAAACACGCCCGGGAGCTGGAAACCCGTGACTATTGAAGGTAACACCCTGAAACCGGACTGGTCCGCGCCCGATAGAGTGCGGGCCATCAGCACCACGCGCGCCGGCGGCGTCAGCGGTCGACCGTGGAACAGTCTTAACCTCGGTAGTCACGTCGAAGACGAGCCAAAACACCTACAAGAGAATCGGCGAAGGCTCGCCGAGTCCATCGGGCTGGATAGCGACCGGATTGGTTGGCTGAACCAGGTACACGGAACCGAGGTTGTTGAACTAACCGCGAATAACGTCGGACAAACCGTCAAAGCTGACGCCAGTTACACCCGTCAACCGGGCATCGCCTGCGCTATCCTCACTGCCGACTGCCTGCCCGTTATCCTTGCGGATCGCGAAGGAACGGTCGTTGGCGCCGCCCACTGCGGCTGGCGAAGCTTGTGTGGTGGAGTTATCGAGAATCTGGTGAGCGAGATGGCCGTTCCACCCGAGACCTTACAAGCCTGGCTAGGTCCGGCTATCGGCCCCGACAGTTTCGAAGTTGGCCCGGAAGTCCGCGACGCCTTCATTAAGCATGATCCGGAAGCCGTCCACGTCTTCAAAGCGGAAGGCGCTCGGCCTGGGCATTTCATGGCGGATATCTATGCGCTTGCCAGCTTGCGGTTAAATCATCTCGGCGTTTACAACGTTACTGGCGGTGGTCTGTGTACCGTTCAAAGTCCAGATCGGTTTTTTTCGTACCGCAGGGATGGTCAAACAGGGCGGATGGCAACTTTGATTTGGCTGAAAGGCTGA
>CAZFQI010000101.1:7178-12649 GCA_964520755.1 uncultured Marinobacter sp.
GCCCCGCTTGAAGTCCCTCTACTTGCCCCTACATTAACTGTCAAAGCAATCGAATATCCGCCACCCACGGCGCCACGGTATTCGCAGAAATTTGGGGAAAGTACACATGAGAATCGACAAGCTGACCAGCAAGTTGCAGACCGCCCTCGCGGACGCACAATCCATCGCGGTCGGAAAAGATCACAACTTCATTGAGCCGGTGCACCTGATGCAGGCGCTGCTTGATCAGGAAGGCAGTGCCATCAAGCCACTGCTCAAACAGGCCGGGGCAGAACCCGGGCGCATTCGCCAGGCCATCGCCCGTGAAATCGAGAACCTGCCGGAAGTGCAGGGATCGGCCGGTGATGTCTCCATGTCCAATGACATGGGTCGCCTGTTCAACATTGCCGATAAGCTCGCCCAGAAGCGCAAAGACCAGTACATCTCCAGTGAGCTGATGCTGCTGGCCGCCCTGGAAGATCGTGGTAGCCTTGGCCGGGTACTTCGGGAGCAGGGCGTTGATAAAGCTGCCCTGGAAAAAGCTATCGACGACGTTCGCGGTGGTGAAGCTGTCAACGATGCCAGCGCTGAAGAAAACCGTCAGGCCCTGTCCAAATACACCATCGACCTTACCGAGCGAGCCGAGGCCGGCAAGCTGGATCCGGTCATTGGTCGCGACGATGAAATTCGCCGTACCATCCAGGTGCTGCAGCGCCGCCGGAAAAACAACCCGGTTCTCATCGGTGAGCCCGGCGTTGGTAAAACCGCCATTGTCGAAGGCTTGGCCCAGCGCATCGTCAACGGCGAGGTGCCCGATGGCCTGAAGGACAAGAAAGTTCTGTCACTCGATATGGGTGCCCTGATCGCCGGCGCCAAGTTCCGGGGTGAGTTTGAAGAGCGCCTGAAAGCCGTTCTGAACGAGTTGTCCAAGCAAGAAGGTCAGATCATCCTGTTCATCGACGAGATTCACACCATGGTCGGTGCCGGCAAGGCCGAGGGTTCCATGGACGCGGGCAACATGCTCAAACCGGCCTTGGCCCGTGGCGAGTTGCACTGTGTGGGCGCGACCACCCTCGATGAATACCGTGAAAACATCGAGAAAGACGCGGCCCTTGAGCGTCGGTTTCAGAAAGTGCTGGTCAGCGAGCCCAACGAGGAAGATACCATTGCCATCTTGCGGGGCCTGAAAGAGCGTTATGAGGTTCACCACGGGGTTGAGGTGACCGATGGCGCCATCATCGCGGCGGCAAAACTGTCTCACCGTTACATTGCGGATCGGCAGCTGCCGGACAAGGCCATTGATCTGGTGGACGAGGCCGCTTCCCAGATTCGAATGGAAATGGACTCCAAGCCTGAACCCCTGGATCGCCTGGAGCGGCGCCTGATTCAGCTGAAAATTGAACGGGAGGCTCTGAAAAAAGAGACCGACCCTGCTTCGAAAAAGCGCCTGTCGGAGTTATCGGACGTGATCACCGGCGTCGAGCGTGAATACGCCGATCTGGAAGAAGTCTGGAATACCGAAAAGGCCGCGCTGCATGGTTCCCAGAAGATCAAGAGCCGGCTGGAACAGGCCCGTATTGATCTGGAAAACGCCCGTCGCGCCGGCGACCTTGGCAAGATGTCCGAACTGCAGTACGGACAGATCCCGGAACTGGAGCGCCAACTGGATATGGCCAGCCAGGCCGAGATGATGGAAATGAAACTGCTCCGGAACCGGGTAACTGACGAGGAGATCGCCGAGATCGTGTCCAAGTGGACCGGTATTCCGGTATCCAAGATGCTCGAAGGTGAGCGCGATAAGCTGATGCGCATGGAAGAGGCGCTTCATGGTCGGGTTATCGGCCAGGATGAGGCGGTTGAAGCGGTATCCAACGCAGTGCGCCGGTCTCGGGCAGGGCTGTCCGATCCCAATCGCCCCAACGGTTCGTTCCTGTTCCTCGGCCCCACCGGTGTCGGCAAGACTGAACTCTGCAAGGCCCTGGCGTCGTTCCTCTTCGATACCGAAGAGGCCATGGTGCGCATCGATATGTCCGAGTTCATGGAGAAGCATTCCGTGGCCCGCCTGATCGGCGCGCCTCCGGGCTATGTCGGCTACGAGGAAGGTGGCTACCTGACCGAAGCGGTTCGCCGCCGGCCGTATTCAGTATTGCTGCTTGATGAGGTGGAAAAAGCTCACCCGGATGTGTTCAACATTCTGCTGCAGGTGTTGGAGGATGGCCGCCTGACCGACGGGCAGGGCAGGACCGTCGACTTCCGGAACACGGTCATTGTCATGACTTCGAACCTTGGTTCGGACATCATCCAGCAGCAGGCTGGCGAGGAGAACTACGAGGTGATGAAGAATGCCGTCATGGAAGTCGTCGGCACTCATTTCCGCCCGGAGTTCATCAACCGTGTGGACGAAGTAGTGGTGTTTCACCCGCTGGCGGAGAGCCAGATCCAGGGTATTGCCCGGATTCAGATTGAATCGCTGAGCAAGCGCCTGAAAGAGCAGGATATGAAGCTGGATCTGGATGACGCCGCCATGGAGTTGCTGGCTGAAGTGGGCTATGACCCGGTTTACGGCGCGCGCCCACTGAAGCGGGCGATCCAGCGGATGATCGAAAACCCGCTGGCCCAGCGGCTGCTCAAAGGCGAGTTCGTCCCGGGCGATGTCATTAAAGGGACGGTGAAGGATCACCATCTCGAGTTCGCAAAGGCTTGAGTTTGAAGCCGGGGCCAGATGAAAGCTTTCATCTGGCCCCTTTTTTTAGAACTTACTGTTCTGCCGGTCCGCAGTTCTCTTGAGCAATCCGCTCGAATTCTGCCCGTTTCTCGGCGATTTCTTCTTCGGAGAGGTATCGCTGCTCGCCGTCCTCCTCAACCCGGATGCGCGCGTTGCGATCGATCACCTCCAGGTTGGAGCGAGCGGTTGCGCAGTTCGCCTCTCGCTGCTTTCTGCGCGCTTCCTCAACCGCCGTTTCCTGGCGCTGCTCGGCTTCATCTGCCTGCTGCTCCTGCATATTCTGCAGGCGCTCCTGAGGGCTCTGCCTGTTGCCGGACGCGTCGGTAGAGGTGCCGGAGCGAACATTGACTCGCTCGGCCTTTGAGCCCGTAGGCTGCCGGTCCCCAAAATGGGTGACCCCGTTTTCATCGGTCCATTTATAGACAGAGGCGCTCATGGCGACACCTGGTACAACGGCCAGTAATAAGGTCAGCGTCAGGATTTTTCTGTTCATGGCTCTACTCGCGTATGTTCACTGCTCCCGGGCAGGCAGACAACCTGGTTAAACCGGGCCCGTTTTTTCTCAGCTCATTATTCCCTATCATGCCACCAGTGTTGCGGATTTTCTTCTGTCTGGTTCAAATCTTTGTATCGGATTTGTGTCAAGTATGGGAGACCTTCGGCCAGTATAGGCACAGAAACCTGCAGCGGCTATTGACAGGGAGTTTCGCGCTGTCAGAATTACCGATTGCCTGAAGACTGGGGTCAATACGGCAGGCAATCCCGAGCGAGTATCCCCCATCAATTACCACACTGAACGCGCCGCGCATCCGTCGCGGGATGGTTGTTGCTTACGTGCAACCCGTTGATTGGCCGTTCTCCGCAACCCTCAGGAGGGCGGCTGGCCAGGAGACAACCTCTTAACAAGGTGTGGAGGAGCAGCCGGTTCCGCTTTCACAAGAAGCATGGACACCGTGAATCCAGGCAACCGGGACCCGTCCCGGCTCATTCACTCGTAGAAGAGGGTAGAAAATCGTGGAGTTATTGTCTGGCGCCGATATGCTGATCCGGTCCCTTCAAGATGAAGGTATCGAATACATATACGGCTATCCGGGTGGTGCAGCCCTTCATATTTATGATGCGCTGTTCAGGCAGGACAAAGTCAAGCACATTCTGGTAAGGCACGAGCAGGCGGCGGTCCATATGGCCGACGGCTACGCCCGCGCGACCGGAAAACCAGGTACCGTACTGGTGACCTCGGGTCCTGGAGCCACCAACACGATCACCGGCATTGCCACCGCATTCATGGATTCCATACCCATGGTGGTTCTGTGCGGCCAGGTTGCGTCCACTCTCATTGGCGAGGACGCGTTCCAGGAAACCGACATGATGGGTGTCTCCCGCCCGGTGGTTAAACACAATCTCAGTGTCCGTCACCCCGAGGAAATCCCGGAGATTATTCGCAAGGCCTACTATATTGCGGCCACCGGTCGTCCTGGTCCGGTTGTTGTGGATATCCCCAAGGACATGACCACACCGAATGAACGGTACGAGTACGCTTACCCGAAGAAGGTCAAGCTGCGCTCCTACAACCCCGCCATTCGCGGCCATGCCGGTCAGATCAAGAAAGCGGTGGACATGCTGTTGGCTGCCAAGCGTCCGATTATCTACGCCGGCGGCGGGGTTATTCTCGGCAAGGCTTCAGATCAGCTGACTGAGCTTGTCCGGATGATTGGTTACCCGATCACCAATACCATTATGGGGATCGGCTGTTACCCGGCCAGCGATAAGCAGCACCTGGGCTGGCTCGGGATGCATGGCACCTATGAGGCCAATATGGCCATGCACCATTCGGATCTGATTCTCTGTGTCGGGGCCCGATTCGACGACCGTGTGACCAATGCCACCGAGAAGTTCTGTCCGGGCGCGCGCATTATCCATATCGATATTGATCCGGCGTCGATTTCCAAGACGGTGGACGCCGATGTGCCGATCGTGGGCCCGGTAGACGCCGTGCTCAAGGAAATGCTGGCCCTGGTCAAGGAAGCGAAGGAAAAGCCCGACGCGGACGCAATCGCCTCCTGGTGGAAGCAGATTGACGAGTGGCGGGCATTCCACGGGATGCGCTATGAGACCAGTCCGGATGTGATCAAGCCGCAGGAAGTCATAGAGATGCTGTGTCGCCTGACCAATGGCGAAGCCTTCGTGACTTCGGATGTTGGTCAGCACCAGATGTTTGCGGCCCAGTATTACAAGTTCGACAAGCCCAACCGCTGGATCAATTCCGGTGGTCTCGGCACCATGGGCTTCGGTTTCCCGGCCGCCATGGGGGTCAAGCTCACCCATCCGGATGAGGAAGTACTGTGCATTACCGGTGAGGGCAGTATCCAGATGAACATCCAGGAGCTGTCCACCTGCAAGCAGTACAATCTGCCGGTGAAGATCATCAACCTGAACAACCAGGCGCTGGGCATGGTGAAGCAGTGGCAGGACATGAACTACGAGTCCCGTCATGCCGAATCCTATATGGAATCGCTGCCTGATTTCATCAAGCTGGCAGAGGCCTACGGCCATAAAGGTGTCCGGATTGAGAAGAAGGAAGATCTGGAAACCACGCTGAAAGAAGTGCTGGCCATGAAAGACGACCTGGTATTCGTGGATATCTACGTGGACCGGTTTGAACACGTGTATCCAATGCAGGTTGCCCGGGGTTCCATGAAGGATATGTGGCTTAGCAAGACGGAGAGGGTCTGATCATGCGTCGAATCATTTCTGTTTTGCTTGAAAA
>CAZFQI010000102.1:0-12641 GCA_964520755.1 uncultured Marinobacter sp.
TTCTCGATCCGCACAACCGTGGCCACCAAGTCCAGTGATACCAATCGGGACCTGGTGACCGGCATTGTGCGTGGAAGACAATCGAAGATCCTGACGACCGACTACCTGTTCTGATCGTCGGATCTTTCATTGTGGGCTCAGAGCCGGAGGGGTTTGCCAGCCTCCCGGCGTCGCTCTTCCCATTCCTCTCGGGTCTGGGCTGCCTGATCGCCGGGCATAGAATCGATGATGCTGAAATAGTCGGAGCTGTATTCGTCCGCCACGATCGTGTTGCGGGGTTTTACCTTGACCACATAAACGGTCTGCACGTTCTGATGATCAAACTCCCGCCAGTATTGTTCGTCTTTCAGAAAGGTGTACCTGTGGCCTTCCAATGCCCGGATCAGGCTGGCGGTATTGGTGGTACCGGTACGCTCGACGGCATCCTTGTACTGATAAACAATGCTGTAGGCGGAGGCCGCAGCGGTTGATGGCCGCATTTCATAACGTTTGGAGAAGGCCTCGACAAACTCCTTTCCTCTGGGGTAATTCAGCTCGTAGGGCACGTTCCAGACCCAGGGGGAGCCACCGATAATGCCTTCCATAATGGTGGGGCCGACTTGTCGCGCCATACCCAGAGTGAGGTTGGGCACAACGATCTGCATTTTCTTGGTGAGGCCCATCTCATAGGCCACGTTCAGAGCACGCACCATGTCGTCTCCAAAAAGGACCATCATCAGAACCTTGGCATCGCTCGCGTCTGCCTGCTCCAGCGCCTCCCTGAAGTCGGTAATCAGCGCCCGGGGGAAAGGCGTTCTCACGCCCTGATGGCGCTCGGTATCCTCGGTTCCCGAAAACTTGCGAACAGACTCTTCTACAGACCAGCCCCAGGTGTAGTCGGCGGTGATGTAGAAGTATTCGTCGTCGGCGTGGTTGGTAGTGAGATACTGGCTCAGCGCCTTGGCGGTCATCCAGGCGTTATAGGGCTCCCGGAACATGTGCGAATGCCCTTCGGCGCCGGTGGTGGCGTTCGAGTAGGTGAGGGTGCCGAAGTAAATCCGGTTGCGATCCCGAGCGGCTTTGCCTGAGGCAATGGCAACAGCGCTGGACACGCCACCGAAGACCATCTGAACGCCTTCACGGTCGATAAGCTCTGCCGTGTTCTCCGCGCCCTGGGCAGGTTCGCCGCGGGTATTTCTGATCACCAGTTCCAGCTGGCGGCCCATGACACCGCCGGCCTTGTTGATTTCGTCAACGGCCAGGAAGGCCCCAAGACGCTGTTGCAGGCCCTGGTCCTTGTAACGACCGGTCTGCGGATAGTTCAGACCGATTTTCAGGGTTTCGGCATAAACGGTAGTGCTCGCCAGCAACAGCAGGCAAGCAGAAAAGAGTACTTTTCTGAGATTCATTCAGGTTGGCCTCCGGAATTGCAGCGCCACTGGAGGAAGGGCCGCTATTCATTTTTTGTTTAATTGTTAAGCAGAGCTAGTGTCAGCGCTGATTATGGAGCCAACAATGGGACTAAAGTTGAATTTTGGGTAACAAATTGTAGGTCGGTGACTTATATCAAATTTGCGATGCCCCTCAGGGCACCGCGGTCTGACGCATGGCTTCCAGAAGGGCGAACCAGAGGGGGCGCGGCAGGACCGTACGGGTTCCCTCAAGCGCGGCTTCTATTCTGGTATCACGCATGGAACCAAGAACCGGAATGGGCGCCCCTGGAATCTGCCGTAGCCACGCTATTGCCAGCCCGGTTTCGCACAGGCCGGTTTCTTCCCTGGCGGCTTTAAGCAAGCTTTCGGGAACTGAGCTGGGCAGGGCGCCGCCGGCTAGCGGTGACCAGGCAAGCCAGCGAAGGCCATCGTTCAGATGCGCCTCGTGGGTGCCATCAAACAGCGCTCCCGTGTGGCTGAGAGAAAGCTCGCTCTGGTTGCAGACCAGAGGCAGACGGGTATTTTTCTGAAGCCAGCGCCACTGCTCCGGCAGGAAATTGGATACGCCGATGTGCTGAATTTTGCCGGCGCTGACGGCCTGCTCCAGGGCGTTCGCCAGAGATTCCGCATCCAGCAACGGATCTGGACGGTGAATAAGGAATGTGTGGATCTGATCAACCCGAAGCCGGCTGAGGGACTTGTCAATTGCCTCGGAAAAATAGTCAGCTTCCGCCCGATAGTGTTTGGTGGTCCAGGGCGAGGAGTCCCGATGGGCCGGTACAATTCCGGCCTTGGAAATAACCTGCACCTTCTGACGCAGTTCCGGTGAGGCCATCAGTGCCTCGCCAAAAACACGCTCGCACTCGCCATCCCCGTAAATGTCGGCATGATCGAAGACAGTCAGTCCTTCATTCAGTCTTCGGTGGATCCAGTCTGCCAGCCTCGCCGGCTGGCAGAGATCGGTATGGTCCAGCAGACGCATCATGCCGGGAATAAGGGGGGTGTCTTCCAGAAATCTCGAATAACTCATGACAGGTCACTTTCTCCCGAACGCAATCACCACCCGGTCATCGCCGTTGGTTCTTGAGAATACATAGGGTTGCTGGCTGATCAACCGGTGCTCGCCTGCGCCGATCGCGGGATGACGCTCGCGGAACTGACCCAGCTTCTGCCAGTGCTCGAGGATACCGGACACCTCGCCATTCTCAATGGCACTCCAATTCATGTCCGAGCGGGTGCCCTGGTGCGGATCGGAACCGGTTGGCCCGAACGCGCGACCGGATTCGTCACCGTAGAACACCTGAACTGCTCCGGGAGTAAGCATGAGGGCCGCCGCAGCCCGTTTCTGGAGTGCCGGGTCGTTGCCTGCAACCTGGCTGAACAGCTTGGTGTCGTGGGAAGAGATATAACTCAGCACGTTGAAGTCGTCGTCCCCATGGAGTTTGCTGGCGTAATCACTGTAGATGGATTCCATGGCGGGCAGACATTGCGCGCCGGCCCGCGCTTCTTCCTGCAGGTCGAAGTTAATGACCGCATCAAAGCCGGCATCGAAATAGGCGGTCTTGCGGACCGAATGGGGGAATACCTCGGCAACCATCCAGAACTCCTCGGCTGGCAGTTCGGCGTTGGGATTGCGGCTGCGGTAATCATCAAGGGCTGCCTGGGCCTCCTGTTTGAGCGCCAGCCAGGCTTCCGGTTCCACATGCTTGGCGGTATCTACCCGGAAGCCATCCACGCCGAATTCCCGTACCCAGTCGGTCAACCAGGTGACCAGGTAATCCCGAACGGTGGCATCTTCCAGTTGCCGGCTTCTGGAACTGGCTTTGCTGCTCAGGAATTCCGGGAGATCCACGGGCTGTTTGGCCTCGGTCTTGAAATCCGGCAGAAACGCGAGAGAGCCGCGCTGGGCATCCACGGAGGCGTTCGGCGGCGTGTCATAGTCGGCGATACCAGCCCGGACCCAGTCCTTGCCCCACCAGTTGCGCCAATCCGGATGGTCGTAATCAATGAGGGCATGGTAGGCGTGGAAGTTTTCCCAGGATTCCGGTTGCCAGTTGCCCCAGCGCTCGGGCAGATGCTTTTCGAATCCCTCAAACAGCGAGCCGAACCCAAAGGTCTGCATATCCTGCAGAGTACTGTAGCCCGGATGGTTCATAACCACATCCATGACCACCCGGATACCCCGCTTGTGGGCTTCCTCAACCAGGGCCCGGAATTCTTCCCGGGTACCGAAGTTGGCATCCGGTACGGTGAAGTCCAGGGCGTAATAGCCATGGTAGCCGTAGTGCTGGAAATCGCCCCGGTCGCCACCGCCGACCCAGCCGTGCATCTGTTCGAACGGCGGGGTGATCCATAGCGCGCTGACACCCAGTTCCGACAGGTAGTCCAGTTTCTGGGTCAGGCCGACAAAATCACCGCCATGGAAGGTGCCGATTTCATCCTTGCCGTCTGGTTGACGACCATAATTCAGGTCGTTGTCGGTCCTGCCATTGGCAAACCGGTCTGTCACGGCGAAATAGACGGTCGCACCGGCCCAGCTGAACCGGCCCGTCTTGGCGTCGACTGATTCCAGTAACACCAGCCCCTCGGCATTGGCACCCGGTGCCATGCTTACCTCACCGTCGATAACCCGTGCCGTGTTACCTGTGTAGAAATCCCGGACCAGCGTCCCGTCCGGGAATGCGGAACCGACCGGAATCGTCATTTCGGCTGACGCGGCTTCGCAAAAGACATTGGTATCATTGGCTGAAGGTGGCCCGGCCACAACCGCGGGCTTGCCCGGGCCCGAGGCGCAACCGGCCGTAATCAGGGCTGAGGCGATACAAGCTGAGAGTTTCAGGTGTCTTGCGCGGGTTGTCATGGCAATTGCTCCGTTTCGGTTTTCATTCTTGTGGATGCCATCAAACCAGAGTCCACCCCGGGGTGGTAGAAGGAATTTTCTACGCCCATCTACTCCCCTCTACTACGCCTCGGGGAATGAAATAAGGGGTGATGCTTATTACCGGGAATTGCCACACAGTGCCAATACTCGCAAAAGAAAGTTTGCGTTAAGTCCGGCCCGAGAACCTCGCGAATGGCCGGAAAACAAGAATAAGGCAAGAACATACAGAGGAATCACCTGATGAATCGTCGAACTTTTATCCGCAGCACACTCGCCGCCTCCATTGTTGCCGCCAGCTTCGGTGTTGCCGCGCCGGCCCATGCCGAAATTGAAGAGGGCAAGCTTCTGGTCTGGATCAACGGTGACAAGGGCTATGATGGCCTGCAGGAAGTGGGGGACTGGTTCACTCAAGAAACCGGTATCCCGGTTGAAGTCGCTCACCCGGACAGCGCCACCGACAAGTTCCAGCAATCTGCCGCAACCGGCAATGGCCCGGATATCTTCATCTGGGCCCACGACCGTTTCGGTGAATGGGCCCAGAGCGGCATTATTTCCGAGATCAAACCGTCACAGAGCGTGATCGACGCCAACTACGACTTTACCTGGGATGCGGTCACGGTGGGCGGCAAGATGTACGGCTATCCGATGGCGGTCGAATCTATTGGTTTGATCTACAACAAGGATCTGTTGCCCGAGCCTCCCAGTGCCTTCGAAGACATTCCTGCCGTTCATGAAAAGCTGGCGGAAGACGGTAAGCGCGCCATGCTGTGGGATTACAACAACACCTACTTTACCTGGCCGATGCTGGCCGCAGCCGGAGGGTATATCTTCGGTGAAAATGCCGATGGTTCCGTGGATGTGAAGGATACCGGCGTGAACACCGAAGGGGCCATCAAAGGTGCCAAGGCGCTGACCCGGCTGATCGAGGAAGGCGTTATGCCCCGCGGAGCGGACTACAGCGCCATGGAGTCCAGCTTCAACAAGGGCGAGACCGCCATGATGATCAACGGCCCCTGGGCCTGGGGCAACCTTGAGAAGAGCGGCATCAACTTCGGCGTAACCACCATTCCGACGGTGGGCGGGCAGCCCAGCAAACCCATGGTGGGCGTTATGGCCGCGACCCTGAACTCTGCCAGCCCCAACAAGGATCTGGCGGTGGAGTTCCTGGAGAACTACGCGCTCTCGGTTAAAGGCCTGAAAATGGTGAACAACGACGTTCCCCTGGGTGCTGTGGCCAACAAGGAATTCATGGACGAGCTCTCCTCCGATCCCAATATCAAGGCGACCTTCGAGAATGCCCAGCTGGGCGAGCCCATGCCGAACGTACCGGCCATGGGTGCCTTCTGGTCGTCCATGGGGCCGGCCCTGCAGAACATCACGTCCGGGCGCCAGTCCGTTGAAGATGCCCTGAACGCGGCAGCACAGCGAATTACCCGCTAAGCAAACCGGTAATCCGGCGCTGGACGGTTATGCTCCCGTCCGGCGCCGGTCCGCTCAGACGTGCATGAAAATCCGCCGTTGCCACCGTGCAACGGTCATTAACGGGCTGACTACAATGATAACGGAAACCCTGTCCTCTCCCGGTATTGAAAGCAGACACTCCATGACCCGAGTATTTCTCAAGTGGGGCGCGCTGGCGGTGCTTGTCGCTGCAGCGCTCTACCTCATACTGGCACTCTACGCCCAGCGCGAGTTTGTCTTTGCCATGCTGTTTTTGGTGCTCACCGCATCCGCCGTTGCGGTGTTTGTCAGCAAAAAGCTGTACGCGCACCGGTATATTTTTCCGGCCATCGCCGGCATGGGCCTGTTCGTCATTTTCCCACTTATGTACACGGTGGGCATCGGCTTCACCAATTACAGCGCCAGCAACCTTCTGAGTTTCCAACAGGTGCAGGAAAACCTCCTGAGCCGGACCTATCAGTCCGAAGCGGTTCGCTACGACTACCAGCTCTTCAAGACCGAAGAAGGCTATGTTTTCTGGCTTGAGGGTGAGCATCAGAACCTGACCTCGACGCCGGTGAACCTGGAAAACGGTGAGCGCTCTGCTCCAGTGTTGCCGGTGTCTGGCACACCACAGGGTGAGCCATTGTCGATTCGCGAGATCATCCAGCTCAGGGGTGAACTCTCGGAACTGACACTTATCACCGAAGATGGTCGTGAGCTAAGCCAGGCCAGCCTGCGCTCTTTCGCTGCGATTCACCCCCAGTTTACGCTGCATGACAATGGCAGCCTGACCAACAACCAGACCGGCGTCACCTATTTCCCGGACCAGGAAACCGGTTTCTACCGGGACGGCGATGGCAATGCCCTGTCGCCCGGCTGGACGGTCAATATCGGCTGGGACAACTATCTCAAGGTGGTGTCCGACCCCTCCATTCGCGGGCCATTCTTCGAGATTTTCGTGTGGACGCTCTCGTTTGCGGTCGCCACGGTTATCTTTACCCTGGCGTTGGGACTGTTGCTCGCCAACCTGCTGCAGTGGGACCAGATTCGCGGCAAGGGCTTTTACCGCACCATGCTGATTCTGCCTTACGCGGTGCCGGCCTTTATCTCGATTCTGGTATTCAAGGGGTTGTTCAACCAGAACTTTGGCGAGATCAACCTGGTCCTTGAGGGCCTGTTCGGTATCCAGCCGAACTGGTTCAGCGATCCGGCGTTGGCTCGAACGATGATTCTGATCGTGAACACCTGGCTGGGCTACCCCTACATGATGCTGCTGTGCATGGGCCTGTTACAGGCAATCCCCCGGGATCTGTATGAGGCGTCGGCGATGGACGGAGCAGGACCTGTGAACAACCTGTTCAACATTACCTTGCCTCTGATCATCAAACCACTGATGCCGCTGCTCATCGCCAGCTTCGCATTCAACTTCAACAACTTTGTCCTGATTGCACTGCTGACCGGGGGCGCCCCGGACATCATCGGTGCGAGCACGCCGGCCGGTACCACCGATCTGCTGGTGAGCTATACCTACCGCATTGCGTTCCAGGACTCCGGACAGAACTTTGGTCTGGCCGCCGCCATTGCCACCGCCATTTTCCTGGTGGTGGGCGCGTTGTCGCTGATCAATCTCAAACTGTCCAAGATCAAGGTGTAAGGAGCTTCTTATGGCCATGGTTGAACCCCGCTCCACCAAATACCGCGTGCTGGCCTCCCACCTGGGGATGCTGGCGTTCATCGCGATCATTCTGTTCCCGCTGTTGATGGTCATTTCCATCTCGTTCCGCAGCGGTAACTTTGCCGCCGGCAGCCTGCTGCCGGAGAATCCTTCGCTGGAACACTGGTATCTGGCACTGGGTATTCCCTACACCGGTGAAGATGGCGTTACTACCCAGCCACCGTTTCCGGTGCTTCTGTGGTTGTGGAATTCGATCAAGATTGCGGTTGTTTCTGCAGTGCTGATCCTTGCGCTATCCACCACCAGTGCCTACGCCTTTGCCCGCATGCGCTTTGCCGGCAAGGGATTTGTCCTGAAATCCATGCTGATCTTCCAGATGTTCCCGCCGGTGCTTTCCCTGGTGGCGCTGTACGCCCTGTTCGATCAGATTGGCAATCACGTCAGTTGGCTCGGGCTGAATACCCACGGCGCGGTCATTGTTGCTTCCCTGGGTGGTATGGCACTGCATATCTGGACCATCAAAGGCTACTTCGATTCCATTGATCGCTCCCTGGAGGAGGCCGCTATCGTGGATGGCGCCACCACCTGGCAGGCGTTCCGCTATATCCTGCTGCCGTTGTCGGTGCCGATTCTGGTGGTGGTGTTCATCCTGGCGTTCATCATGACGATCATGGAGTACCCGATGGCGTCGGTGCTTCTGGTGGATACCGATAAACTGACCCTGGCGGTGGGTGCCCAGCAGTATCTGTATGAGCAGAACTACCTGTGGGGTGATTTCGCGGCAGCGGCAGTGCTTTCCGGCCTGCCTATTACGGTGATTTTCCTGTACTGCCAAAAGTGGATTGTTGGCGGGCTGACCGCCGGTGGTGTCAAAGGATAGGCCACGTCTCTTTACGCGATCTCTGCGTCTTCCAGCGTTACCTTTCGCGACCCGGTCAGGTTAATTCCCCCTGCTGACCGGGCTTTTTTTTGGTCTCAAAAAAAGCCGGTACGTGACGGAACCGGCCAAAAAATAACCCTGTTAAGGGGGGGGCAGATCGAAACAGCAAGGGGCCGGGCGGCCCCTCAGGAAGTCAGTGGGGATCAGAAATCAATGCAAGGCTCGCGGTAGAGGCGAGGGCAGGCGGTGCCGTCCTGGCGGAACAGGTGGCATTTGTTGGCGTTCATGCCCAGGGTCATGCGGGCGCCTTCCTGTATCGGGTTGGAGCCGTCGGTGCGCATGGTGATCACGCCTTCGACGTTGTTGACGTCCAGGTGTACCAGGGTCTGGTAGCCCAGGCGTTCGACCACGTGCACTTCGCCGTCCATGTACAGTTCGGCTTCCTGGTCTTCGCTCAGGTGTTCCGGGCGAATGCCCAGGGTTACGATTTCGCCTTCTGAAAGCTCGGCGCCGTTTACCGGCAGTTCCAGCCGGTGATCACCGGGCATGACGACGGTTGCGGACTGGCTGCTGGCGGCGGCGACGGTGCAGTCGATGAAGTTCATCTTCGGCGAGCCGATGAAGCCGGCGACAAATCGGGTGGCCGGGTAGTGGTAAAGCTCCATGGGCTTGCCCACCTGGGCGATGGTGCCGTTGTCCAGGGCCACGATCTTGTCTGCCATGGTCATGGCTTCGACCTGGTCGTGGGTCACGTACACCATGGTGGCGCCGAGGCGTTTGTGCAGGCGGGAGATTTCGATGCGCATCTGGACCCGCAGGGAGGCGTCGAGGTTCGACAGGGGTTCATCAAACAGGAATACCTCCGGTTCCCGGACGATGGTCCGGCCGATGGCCACACGCTGGCGCTGGCCACCGGAGAGGTCTTTGGGTTTGCGCTCCAGAAGCTTGTCCAGTTGCAGCAGATTGGCGGCATCCTGGACCCGACGGTTGATTTCGGTCTTGTTGGTTTTGGCCAGCTTGAGGCCAAACGCCATGTTCTCCGCCACGTCCATGTGGGGATAGAGCGCATAGGACTGAAACACCATACCCACTTCCCGCTCCTTGGGGGGCAGGTTGTTCACCCGGTCGTTACCGATGTACATGTCGCCTGAGGTGATGTCTTCCAGGCCTGCGATCATGCGCAGCAGGGTGGATTTGCCGCAGCCGGAGGGCCCGACAAAGACCACGAATTCTCCGTCCTGAATGTCCAGGTTAACGTCTCGGGTAACCGGAAATTCGTCATAACTCTTGCAGATATTGCGTAAAGTGACGCTGGCCATATCTCGTGTCTTCTTGTTAGGTCATTGAATGTCAGAGCCGGGCGATGTCGACGCCCCAGGGCCCGAGTTTCAGATCCTTGCCATGCCACTGGCCGCCCACGAAATCCGGGGTATCCGGTTCAGGCGTGCCGGCGCCGGGCATTGGAATGGTGACGGCGCTTTCGCTCAGATTCAGCGCCACCATCACGGTTTCATCACCCAGACTGCGTGTGTAAACCAGAGTATTCTTCGGGCTCTTGCTGAACTCTATGTCCCCTTTGAGCAGGATAGGTTGGTCTTTTCTCCAGCCAAGAAACGCCCGGTAAGCCGCGAGCAAGGAATTGTCCTCGGCGTGCTGGACCGCGACAGCGGCATTGTAGTGGTCATCATAAACCGGCAGCCAGGGGCGTGCATCGGAGAATCCGGCGTGGGATTCCTCGTGGTGCCAGACCATGGGTGTACGGCAACCATCCCGACCCTTGTATTCCGGCCAGAAGGTAATGCCATAGGGGTCGACAAGGTCTTCGTATTGCAATTCAGCCTCGGTCAGCCCCAGTTCTTCACCCTGGTAGATGCAGACGCTGCCCCGCAGGGTCAGCAGCATGGCCATGTAAGCCTTGAGTTGCTGCTCCGATGTGGCGTTCCAGCGAGTGGCAACACGGGCTACATCGTGGTTGCCGATGGCCCAGCAGGGCCAGCCGTCGGTCAGCTTGCCTTCAATGGTGTTCACGGTTTTGTGGAAGAAATCGGCCCCGTGCTGCTCAGTGAGCAGATCGAAGGAGTAAGCCATGTGCAGCTTGTCGCCATCGCTGGTGTAGTCGGCCATGGTTTGAAGGGAATTGTCGTCACCGATTTCGCCTACCGTGGTGGTGCCTGGGTACTGGTCCAACAGGGCACGAAGGCGCTTCAGAAATTCGATGTTTTCCGGCTGGGTCTTGTCGTACTTGTGGAACTGATAGGCGTAGGGGTTTTCCTTGCGCACGCCAATAGAGCCTTCTGCAACAGCCTTGCTGGCAGGGTTATCCCGCAATTCGGGATCGTGGAAGCAGAAGTTGATGGCATCCAGACGGAATCCGTCGACGCCGCGGTCCAGCCAGAATTTAACATCCGACAGAACCTGTTCCTGAACCTCCGGGTTGTGGAAGTTCAGATCCGGCTGGCTTGTGAGGAAGTTGTGCAGATAATACTGCTTGCGGCGGCTGTCCCAGGCCCACGCGGAGCCACCAAAGACCGACAGCCAGTTGTTCGGCGGCGTACCATCGGATTTCGGGTCGGCCCATACGTACCAGTCTGCTTTCGGATTGTCCCGGCTCGCACGGCTTTCGACAAACCAGGGGTGCTGGTCCGAGGAATGGCTCAGCACCTGATCGATCATGATTTTCAGATCCCGCTTGTGGGCCTCGGCAATCAGCTCGTCGAAATCCTCCAGCGTGCCGAATATGGGGTCCACGTTGCGGTAATCCGAGACATCGTAGCCGAAGTCTTTCATCGGGGAGGTAAAGAACGGAGACAGCCAGATAGCGTCCACGTTGAGGTTGGCGATGTAGTCCAGCTTGGCGGTGACCCCGGGCAGGTCTCCGATACCATCGCCATTGGAGTCGTAAAAACTTCGTGGATAAACTTGGTAAATGACGGCGCCACGCCACCAGTCCGGGTTCTTGATCATGTAGCCTCGCTTGTACTTCTGGCGGTGAGAAGTTGTTATTGTTAAAAGTGGTAATCGGATTCCACCCAAATAGACTTGATCCATACTGCGGCTGGCTTGTGTTCCCTTCATCCTCCTGCGCTACTTTTTGTTGGCGTAGACGGGGGGATGAGGGGGGAGTAGGAGGGGGGAGACTAAGAAGGCGATGAGGAGTGGATAACAGACATGGTGAACCCGGAATGAGCGACGACCGATTGCGTCAGCGGTTATGGCGCGCCCTGGCAGTGGCAACCTGCCTCTGTATTGCCGGCTTTGCGGGCACGGCCAGGGCCGACTGGTATCGATTCTCCGATACCGCCATGACGACGCCTATCGAGCTGGAGTTGTGGGCAGAGGATAAAGCGCTGGCGGAACGGGCCGGGGCAGAGGTCATGGCCGTTTTCCATCAGGTCGATGAGCAAATGAGCCGTTACCGGGAAGACTCGGAGGTTTCGCGGCTCAACCAAAACGCGGCCAGCGGCCCGGTCGCTGTCAGTGAAGGTCTGTTCGAGGTGCTTGAAAAGGCGCGGGAGGTATCGATTCTCAGTGATGGCGCTTTCGACATCACCTTCGGCTCTGTGGGCTACCTGTACGATTTCAGGGCCGGCAAAAAACCGTCGGAGGCGGAACTTCGATCCGGTCTGCCCCGGGTGAATTTCCGGGATGTGATTCTTGACCAGGATGCGCAAACCGTCGAATACGGCCAGGCAGGGATACGGGTGGATCTGGGCGGCATTGCGAAAGGCTATGCTGTTGACCTGGGAATCGAACGCCTTGTCAGTCTTGGCATACGCCATGCCCGGCTGAGTGCTGGCGGCGACATGCGACTCCTGGGGGACAAGCGGGGACGGCCCTGGTATGTGGGCATCCGGGATCCCCGGTCGGAAGGGCGTAATGCGGTGGTTCTGCCGCTGGAGGACGTGGCGGTGTCTACCTCCGGGGATTACGAGCGGTTCTTCGTGGATGAAGCGGGCGACCGGGTCCACCACATTCTGTCTCCCGAAACCGGCAAATCGGTGCGGGGTGTCCAGAGCGTGACAATTATTGGCGAGGATGCATTAACAACTGATGGTCTCTCCACGGCCGTGTTTGTTCTCGGACCTGAGAAGGGACTGGCGATGATCGAGCGGTTGCCGGGTATCGATGTGGTGGTTATCGACGATCAGCGCATGATGCACGTGTCAGAAGGGCTGGTTCCACCCCAATCAGAGTAGGGGTGGAACCAGTGGCGTCAGCTTCCGATGGTGCCATTTACCAGGTTGGAAAACGCAATCAGGCTGTCCTGGGAGGTGCCGTTGCCCAGTCCATGGCCATTGAAACGGGAGCCAAAGTCTCCCTGCTCCCCGTGCAATGCCATGTAGTTGAGCA
>CAZFQI010000103.1:0-12591 GCA_964520755.1 uncultured Marinobacter sp.
GCCTGGCCCATGGGTTCCGGGAACGTGGTTGTGGCGGTCCTCGGGCTCCAGTGTCTCAAGCTCCGAGCTGAGCCCACCAAGAATGCCGCATTCGCGGACTGTGCGCCCATCGGTGCAGGCTTCCTGAAGCTTCTCCAGGGTATCTTCCAGACTGGCCAGTTCTTTCAGCCGCTCACGAACATGGTTCAGGTGGCGTGCCAGCAGGGCATCAACCTCACTGCAATCAGCTTCCGGTTGCTCGGCCAGCCGAATCAGCTCCCGGATCTCATCCTGGGCCATATCCAGATTGCGGCAGCGTTTAATAAAGAGTAGGCGGTCCAAATGGGCATTGCGGTAAGAGCGGTAGCCACTGCTGTCCCGGTCCGGTTCCGGTAGCAAACCGATCTTTTCGTAGTAGCGGATGGTTTCAACGGGAATGGCCGTTGTCTTAGCAAGCTCACCGATTTTCACTGGCTGATGCCCCTGGTCTTACCCGGAAAATAGATCGTTGCTTTGAGTCCTCCGTTCGAGCCGGAGCTGAAATTCAGGGTACCACTATAGCGTTCTGTAATCTCCCGCACGATGGCCAGCCCCAGGCCGTGCCCAGGCGTCTGCTCGTCCAGACGCAGGCCGCGGGTGCCCAGGGTGTCCAACGCATCCGGGGGAATTCCGGGGCCATCGTCCTCAACGGTAACGGTAAAACCCTGGCCGTCCTCTTCCAGACCAAGCTCAACGAATCTGGCAGACCATTTGCCGGCGTTGTCCAGAAGGTTGCCCAACACCTCGTTCAGATCGTGCTCTTCGATGGGCCAGCGCCGCTCTTCGGTCAGTACGGTCGACATTTCAAAAGATTTTGCCGGATACAGCCGGCCGAGCATCCAGAGAAGGTCCCGGGCCTGCTTCAGAGGATAGGCGCTTTTGCCAACCTGCGGCCCGGCGAACCGGCTGCGTCGCATTTCTGCTTCAAGTTGTCTGTCGATGTCATCGAGCCTGCCGGCCATTTGTTGCCTGAGGTTGTTGGGGAGAGGTCGGTCAATATCTTCCAGAATCTGGCGAACGGCAGCGATGGGCGTTTTAACGCTGTGGGAGAGATTCGCCAGCGCATCCCGGGAACGCTCCAGCCGCTGGTCCAATGAGTCGAGCAACTGGTTGAGTTGCAGTACCAGAGGTTGGAGTTCTTCGGGAGCTTTGACATCGATCCGCGATATCTCGCCATCCTGCAAACGCTTTAATGCGGCCTTGAGGCTTACCACAGGGCGCATGGACAGGTTGATGCCCAGCCAGAGAACGCCAACCAGCAGCAGGATCAGCAGCAGGGAAACAACAGCCGTCCAGGCATGAAGCTCAGCCTGGCTGCGGCTCAAGGCACCCAGGTCTTCGGAAACGATCACCACGATGGGCTGGTCGTCCACGCGAAAGGACTTCCGGTAGGCAAGGATATCCGAAGGCGCCTCTGCAATCTGGGCGCCACTGACGCGCAGCGTGCCTTCCTCCCCGGACTTCACCAGTGGCATCAACAGCGGCGCCCAGTGCTCGGGGGAGATGATGGTCCGGGAGTCGGAATGGATAGCGAACGCGTGGTGAAAAACTTCCTGGAAATAATCACCGGTCTGGAGGGTGTCCAGCCGACCACCAGAATCGCGAATCTGGTGTTCGAGAAAAGCGACTTCGTCTTTGAGCCGGGTTTCCACAAATTGGCGGGACATCCGGTCAAGGAGGAGCCCGTGCACCAGCCATGCGAGAGCCATCAGAAGAATGCCGGCCGGCAGCAGCAGAGCCAGCAGGGTTCCCTTGACCGATACCGGTTTTTTAAACCACGTCATTAAAGAGGTACCCCTGGCCGCGTCGTGTCGAGATGGTGTTCGTGCCTACCAGTTTCCTGAGTCTCCGGATGTAGGCCTCAATGACGTTTTCGCTAGGGTTGTCGTTCAGGCTGTACAGCTGTTCCATAAGCTGCTCTTTCGAGAAAACATGCCCTGGCCGGCTCATCAGGCAGCGCAACAAGCGGAATTCGGTTCCGGTGAGACTATGCTCCGTGCCATCGGTCAGCTTCAGGCTTTGGCGATTCTCGTCCAGCTCGAAATTGCCGGCCTTCACCAGTGAGTGCACCCGTCCCTCACTGCGGCGGATGATGGCGTTTAGTCGCGCAATCAGTTCCTCGGTCTGGAACGGTTTGGCCAGGTAATCGTCGGCGCCGGCCTTCAGGCCGTTCACCTTGTCCTGCCAGTCACCGCGGGCAGTCAGAATCAGGACCGGAAAGCTGATGCCGCGCGTTCGCCATTTCCGGAGCACGTCCAGACCATTTCCGTCCGGCAGTCCAAGATCCAGAACCACGGCGCGATACTCCTCGTGATCGGCCAGCGCCGACGCTTCTCTGGCGGAGGACGTGGTATCCACGCTGAATCCCGCCTTTTCCAGCTGGCTGGTTAGCCCGTCCGCAAGCAATCGATCATCTTCGACGAGCAGTAAACGCATGTGTGTCCCCTTCCTACAGGTATGGCAGAACGTGCCAGTGTCCCGCTTTTACCTGAACCCAGCCTGAACGCTAAATAATTCGTCATTTTCAGAAAGGATTCAGGTTGGTAAGCGATGGTATTGATCGTTTCTGGATATTGCTCAAGTTTCAACCGGAACAACTGGGCATATGTATCCCATTATTCCACAGGAGAAGATGAGATGAATGCATCAAAGTTTCTGGTTCTTGCGGCTTCAGTATCGATGTCTGCGACCGCTTTTGCTGCCGGTGCCCACAGTGGTGGGCATGGAGCTGGTAGTGGGGAGCCCGGGAAGGCGTCTGAAGCCACCCGAACCATCAATGTCGAAATGCATGACAATTACTATGAGCCGGAGTCTATCGATGTAAAAGCCGGTGAAACTGTTCGTTTTGTGGTCGAGAACAAGGGCAGGCTCGTTCACGAGTTCAATATTGGTACACCGTCCATGCATGAAGCCCATCAGAAGGAAATGCAGATGATGGTTGAGCACGGCGTGCTCAAGGGCGATCACATCGATCGCGAGATGATGGAAATGGACATGGGCGATGGCCACTCCATGAAGCATGACGATCCCAACAGCGTCCTGCTGGAGCCGGGTGAAAGCAAAGAGATCGTGTGGACCTTCACCGAAAAAGCCGACCTCGAATTTGCCTGTAATGTGCCGGGGCACTACCAGGCGGGGATGTACGGCGATATTGATTTTGAATAGGCAGGTGTACTTCATGAAAAAGCGAATGCTGGCCGCCATTTTCGGTGGTTTACTCTCCGTGGCGGCCAGTGCCGCTGAGTACAACATTTCTGTTGATCGGGTACAGATCGACACCGGCGATTTCGTCAAGGAAGGCATTGGTTACAACGGCGCCTCGCCCGGCCCGGTACTGCGGTTCAAGGAAGGGGAAGAGGTTACCATCAATGTGACCAACAACCTGGATGAGATGACGTCTATCCACTGGCACGGGCTGATTCTCCCGTTTGAGCAGGATGGCGTGCCCGGGATCAGCTTCGCCGGTATCAAACCGGGCGAAACCTTCACTTATCAGTTTCCGATTGTGCAGGCCGGCACCTACTGGTTTCACAGCCATTCCGGCTTCCAGGAACCCAACGGGGCCTATGGCGCCATCGTGATTGAGCCGAAAGGTCGAGAGCCGTTCCGCTATGACCGTGAATACGTGGTGCAACTGACCGACAAGCATCCGCATTCCGGGGATCGCATCATGCGGAACCTGAAAATGTCTGCCGATTACTACAACCGCCAGCAGCAGACCGTGGGCGATTTCTTCACGGAGTCTGGCGAGCAAGGTTTCATGGCAACGCTTCGGGACAGAATGATGTGGGGCGATATGCGCATGATGAAAGCGGATATCGAGGATGTGCAGGGTTTCACCGGACTGATCAATGGCAAGGGGCCGGAGCAGAACTGGACCGGGCTGTTCGAACCGGGTGAACGGATCCGCCTGCGTTTTATCAACTCGTCCGCCATGACCTATTTCGACGTTCGCATTCCCGGTCTGGAAATGACCGTGGTTCAGGCCGATGGCAACAATGTGCAGCCGGTGAACGTGGACGAGTTCCGCATTGGCGTGGCAGAAACCTACGATGTGATCGTTCGCATCAAGGATAGAAAAGCCTACACCATCTTTGCCGAATCCATGGGCCGCTCGGGCTATGCCCGGGGGACTCTTGCGCCGGAAGTGGGGATGACGGCAGAAGTGCCGGAGCTTCGAGAGGCGCCACTGCTGACCATGGCCGATATGGCCGGCCATATGGATCACGGCGATATGAATCATGGCGACATGAGCGGGGACGCCATGGCTGGCATGAATCACGATGGCATGAACGGTGATGGGATGGCCGGGATGGATCACAGCGCCATGGGCCATGGCAGTATGGGTGGGGGCGATGGAGCTTCCATGCCGGAAGACCCTTTTTATGCCAAGGGCAGCGGGCTTATGCCTACCGCCAGTAATGGCGGTAAATTCCTGTCCTACGCTGATCTCAGGGCACAGAACCCGCTGTACGAACACCGTGAGCCGACCCGCGAGATTGAACTGCGCCTCACTGGCAATATGGAGCGCTATGAGTGGAGTATCAACGGCATCAAGTACCAGGACGCCGATCCCATTGTCCTGCAGTATGGTGAGCGGGTCCGCTTCAAGTTCGTCAACGAGACCATGATGACCCACCCCATGCACCTGCACGGTATGTGGTCGATCCTTGATGTGGGCGAGGGCAAGTGGAACCCCCTGAAGCACGTGATCAGCGTGGCGCCGGCCACTACGGTCTATATGGAAACGGAGGTGGATGCACCCGGTGAGTGGGCGTTTCATTGCCATCTTTCCTACCACGCCGCCTCCGGCATGTTCCGGAAGATCGTGGTTGAAGGTGGGCCGGATAGCACCGTTGCCGAGGGCAAGCTGAACGGTACTCAGGGAGGTGAGTCATGAGTCGTTTAGCAGTATCCATGTGCGGTCTGGCCCTCGCCGTGACTGCAGTGTCCACACCAGCGTTTGCCCAGGGTGATCCGGCCAAAAAAACCCAGACCGCCAGGACGTTCTGGGGCGTGTCTGCCGAGAAGTTCGAGTACCGGTACAGTGACTCGGACGAGGAGCTGGCGGTTATTGAAGGCGACGCCTTTTACGGTACCGACGAACTGAAATTCCGCTGGTTGTTCGAGGGCGAGTGGGAAGAGGCTCACAATGCCTGGGAAACCCTGGAAAACCAGTTTGTTGCCCAGACTCCGGTGGATGACTTCTGGGATGCCAAGGCCGGGATTCGCATAGATACCCCGGAAGGTCCAGACCGGGTCTATGGCGTGCTTGGGCTCACCGGGCTGGCACCCTACTGGTTCGAGGTAGACACCAACCTTTATATCAGCGATGAAGGCGATGCCTCGGTGGACTTCGAGGCGGAATATGAGTTGCTGGTCACCAACTTCTGGATTCTGTCGGCTTCGTTCGAGACCCTTGTGGCGTTCTCAGAGGACCGGGAGATTGGCGTCGGCAAAGGCCTCAATTCCACTGAATTGGGGTTGAGGCTGAGTTATGACCTGATTGACCGTGCCTTCTCTCCCTACGTCGGCGTGGTACACGAGCGCAAGTACGGAGACACTGCGGATCTGGCGGAAGCCGGAGGCGGAAGCACAGAAGACTGGTTTGCCGTGATTGGCGCGCGAATCGCTTTCTGATCTTCTGGATAGCCTGCCGGGGCAGAACTCGCCCCGGCAGGCTTTGAAGTCCGGCTAAACGTGCAGATCCCTGCACGTTCGCGCCTCAGAGAACCTTTTTCAACTGTCCATAATCACCGCCAGTACGCAGCACCAGGGTAATCTCGTTGTCGTTGCGGTTCCGGAAGAACCAGCCGTGGTCGCCGGTGAAAGCGGCTTCAAGCTCTCCTTCATCTTCAGGAACACCTCGCCCTTTCTCGTAGGAAATGGATTGTCCGCTGCCGTTGCCGTGGGTGTCGTAATTGATCGGGCCACCTTCAGATACCCAGGAGAAACGGGCCACAGCACCTTCTTCCATAGTCAGTTTGAATTCGGTTCCCTGGCCCGGCGTCAGAACCACGCGCACTTCATCTTGCCATTGCGGCTTCGCAACTTCTGGTTCAGTCGCAGGCTCTGGCTCGGCCGACGCAGTCTCGATTTCGGGCGAGGGAGCGGGCTCGTCAATGGCTTCGGCCACGACAGGCGCCGACACTTCCTGAGTTTTCTGATCGGCCGACGATTGTACGGCAACCATCTCAGCTGCCGCGTCAGCGGCGGCTTCCTCGGCGAGCTGCTCCTTGATTTCTCCCATTTCGGTCAATCCGAGCAGTTGGCCCGCGCCGGTAGGGTCCAGGGCGTACTCAGCGGGCATTACCACGGTAACCAGCAGGACCAGTGCCACGATGGCAGCAATGATTGTCGATCGAATCAGTTTGGCAGTACTGGGCAATGCTTCACGGTTGGGTATATCGGTGTTGTACATAGCGAATCTCCAGAATTAAGCGACAAAGTAACCGGTGAGCTGATAACCGAAGAGCAGGAAGCCTGCGCTCATCATGGCGACATTGGCGGTGTAAGCGTGGCGGAAAAAGCCGTCGGTTTTGCGCCAGAAGCTAATCACAATCAGGATCATGGCGAGGGCGATGAGCTGTCCGATTTCCACACCTACGTTGAAGGCAAGAAGGTTCGGGATCAGCCCGTCCGGCGAGATGTCGTATTCGATGATCTTGGTGGACAGCCCAAAACCGTGGAAGAGCCCGAAAATAAGCGTGGCGGCCTTGGTGTTGGGCTGGAAGCCAAACCAGCGCTGGTAGGCGCCGATATTATCCAGTGCCTTGTATACGATCGACAGGCCGATAATCGCATCGATGATGTAGCTGTTGATGCCGACGTTGAAATACACTCCAAGCAGCATCGTGGTGGAATGCCCCAGGGCAAACAGGCTCACGTAGATCGCGATGTGTTGCATGCGGTACAGGAAGAAAATGACACCCAGCAGAAACAGCAGGTGGTCATAACCGGTGACCATGTGTTTGGCACCGAGGTAGGTGAAAGCAATCAGGTTTACGCCGGTAATCTCCTGAATATAGCCCTTGTCGCCTTGCGCGACCGCGTGGGCCAGCACATCAGCGCTTGTGGCCAACAGACCGAGCGTCATGAATATCCAGATAAGGTGACTGCTCCCGGCACCTGAGCGCGCACGGGCTTTGCCAAGCAAGGTTGACAGCATAATGACTCCATGGGATTTGATTTCGTTGAGCTGCAAAGGCAGCGGAACTCAAGCAGTCATCGAGGGCTTTGGCGGGCGGTCGAGCCGGTAACGAAAACTGCGGGGATCCTCTCCGGCAAAGGGAACGGGGCGCCGGAGTGAAGGTGTCAGGTTGGAGAATACCGGCATTTTCAACCGGTCTGCAGACTCGTGTGAGTGGTTTCCAGAGTCATGATGAGAGTGGCGGTCTTGATGATCTTGCACGCTATGGTTGTGATGATCATGATCATGATCGTGTGTGTGATCGCCTTCGTGCAGGATTTTGGCTTCAGTCAGCTCCGGTACTCCATGGGATAAGGTTTCTCCCATGACCGAGAATGTCATGCCGATGAGAGCAATCAGCATGACAATAACCGGAAACGCTTTTTTACGGTTGATGGCCGTAATCATAAAAACCAGCTTTCAAACAAAGGCTCTGCGCGCGCATTAACCCGCAAGAGGTTATTGGAATAGTTTGTGGAGAGAGAATACCATTTCGATTCGGTTTTTCAGGAATTAAAACAAATAAATGTTTCCTGGCCAGAGGAAGTGTAAATGACATGGCTTATTACCAAATACGCAATAACTGCAGCGCTGGTGGTTCTGATCTCTGAGGTTGCCAAGCGCAGCGACAAACTGGGTGCATTGATCGCAGCCTTCCCCATGGTGACCGTACTGGCGATGATCTGGCTTTACGTTGAGCAGCAACCAGTAGAAAAAATCAGTAATCACGCCTGGTATACCTTCTGGTATGTGCTGCCCACCCTGCCCATGTTCCTGATGTTTCCCTTCCTTATGGCAAGATTTGGTTTCTGGCAGTCTCTTGCGATCGGAGTCATTGTTACAATTGCCTGTTTTGCCTCTTTGGCGTTTGTCACCAAAAGGTTTGGTATCTTCCTTCTGTGAGCCGTCATCAAGAGGTTTCCCGGACGCACGGATGACTCAGATCAAGATGAGTACCGTCAGCTAGTCGCGAGGCACTGTTTTTCAGCCCCAATTCAGTTTCATGGTCTTTACTTAACAGGATGCACATTGATGCAGCTTTTAAGGAGGATCTCATGAACAGATTAAGCCGTTTGGTTGCGTGTTCCGTTATGGTGGTCTTGCCTGCCTTTGCTTTTGCTCAGGGCAATTCCGGACAAATGCACGGTGGTGGCATGATGAACCAGGAACAAATGCAGCAAATGAATGAAAACATGGCCCGCATGCAGGCCCTGGGGCAGGAAATGCGGAATGCAAACTCGCCTGCCGAGCGCCAGAGACTGCGCCAGCAGCATATGGAGTCCATGCAGGAGCAAATGCAGATGATGCATGGCGGCATGATGGGCTCCGGAATGATGGGCCAGGGCATGATGGGCAATGGTCAGGGGATGATGGGTAACAATCAGGGAATGATGAACAGCCAGGGCCAAGGCCAGGGCAAGAAGCAGCCTGGCAACGCCCAGGGTAACCGTTCGGGTGGTCCCGGGATGGATAACGAACAACGCCTGGAAATGATGGAAAAGCGCATGAACCAGATGCAGCTCATGATGGAGCAGATGCTGGAAAATCAGGCTCAGAGCCAGCGCGGACAATAAGCCGAACTTTCCAGGAGCAGGACGGGGATGCCGGGGTACTGGCATCCTGTGGTAGGCTTTCAGGAACTTATACAGGGGGTTAGCGAACAAAGGGCCGTTATGGTCCGCTAAGGAGAGCCGATATTGCCAGCGCCCGTGTCACCCGTCTTCGTTTTCCTGATTCGCGCCATAACGCTGTTTGCGATCTGGTGGGTTCTAACCCTTGGTGATCTTGACGGCCTGGTTTTCGGCGCCATCGTCACAGCTCTGGCCGCCGGGTATTCCATTCGGCTGTTTCCGCCTTCGAGTTACCGACTCAGGCCGGTGGGCCTCCTGGTCTTCGTTGGCTATTTCCTGTCCCGTTCCGTGGTCGCCGGGCTCGATGTGGCCCGTCGGCTACTGTCGCCCGCTCTGCCAGTCAAGCCGGGTGAAATCCGTATAACGCTGAACTTACCCGAGGGCAGCCCCCGCTGGCTCCTTGCCAATACCCTTTCGCTGATGCCCGGTACCCTGAGTGTTCTGCTGGAGGGGGACCGGCTGATACTTCACTGTCTGGATACCTCGGCGCCCGTCAAAGAAGACGTGCGGGCGACAGAACGACAGGTGGCGAGGCTTTTCGGCCTTCCGTTGCCTCACGGTGATGGAGTGGGCCGATGACTCCGATTCTCAATTCAGTCGCTGCATTCCTGTTGCTGACCTTGCTGATCGCTCTGATCAGGATCTGGCGAGGGCCGAATCCCGCCGACCGAATGCTGGCTTCGCAGCTATTCGGTACCACGGGAGTGGGACTTTTGCTGGTGCTGGCCCACGCCCAATCTATGCCGGCACTGCTGGACGTAGCACTGACTCTGGCGTTGCTGTCGGTACTTGCCATTGTTGCCTTCGTGACCCGGGTTGTTCGGATTGATCAGCCCAGTTCTCAACCCCCTGCTACTGAACGGGAAGGGGGCGAGGATGGCTGAAACCCTCCTGCTCATCGTTCAGATAATTCTTCTGGTGACCGGCTGCCTGTTCTTCGCTGTCGGAACCCTCGGGCTGTTCCGGTTTACGGAAACCCTGACCCGTATTCATGCGCTGACCAAAGTGGACAATCTGGGGCTCGGTTTTATTGTGATTGCCCTGCTGCCACTGGCGCCATCTCTGGAGAGCGGTCTCAAGACGATTTTGATCTGGGCCGTGGCGCTGGCCGCGAGCGCGACCTCGGCCCATCTGGTGGCCCGTGCCGTTCGTGTCAGTTCGGATACTCCGGGATCAGGAGACAGGGAACATGACTGAATGGCTGCTGGATGGGCTCTTGGTCTTTGCTCTGCTGGTCACGGCAGTAGCCACTTTGTGGTCACGGGATCTGTTTCGAGCGGTGGTGATCTTCATTGCCTTCGGTTTGCTGATGGCCCTGGCCTGGGTGCGATTGAGGGCGCCGGATCTTGCTCTGGCAGAAGCTGCCATTGGCGCCGGGCTAACCGGGGTTTTGTTGCTGGATGCTGTCCGTCACCTGAAAAGCGGTCGCTCTGGGCGAAGTGGACCCAGGCCCGAACCTGAGGCTGAAGAGTCGAAAGGGGGAGTGTCGGGATGAGGCGATCCGTCGGGATCTGGGCCGTGGCCGGAGTCTGCCTGGCCTTCGTTATTGCGCTCGGGTTGGCGGTCCTGGGGATTGCTGAAACACCGGCGCACGTCGATCTGCCAGAGCTGCTTTTGGAGAGTATGGGCCAGAGTGGCGTGGAGCACCCGGTCACGGCGGTGCTGCTGAATTTCCGGAGCTACGACACCTTGCTTGAGATCGGTGTGCTGGTCATTGCCGGCATCGCCGGCATTTCCGTATCCAGAACGACCTCCCTCGAAGATCCGGAGCTGCGGACTTCGGATTCTCTGCTGTATGCCCTTCAACGCTGGTTTGTACCGTTGATGCTGGTGTTGGCGGGCTACCTTCTCTGGGCCGGGGCAGACCGGCCCGGTGGCGCTTTTCAGGCAGGAGCCGTGCTTGCTGCCACAGGTGTGATGATGCGTCTTGGCGGCATCCCCATGGATTTTCTCCGGCCCGGAATCCTTCTGCGGCTGGGGCTGGCCCTTGGGTTCGCCGTGTTTCTTCTGATTGCCCTTGCCAGTGCGATCGGTGGCGAAGCCTTTCTCGCCTATCCTCCGGCCGTTGCCAAACAATTGATCATCCTGATTGAAACGGTGCTTACCCTGTCGATCGCCATGGTGTTGCTGGCGCTGTTTGTCTCTGCGCCAGTCAACCGGGCCGCAGAGCCCGGGGAGGGCGAGTCGCCGTGAGTGCCTCGTTGCTGTATGCGTTGGCGGGAGTTGCGTTGTGTGGAATTGGCCTGTTCGGTTTCATCACCCTCGCTCATCTGCTGCGTAAGCTGCTGGCTTTCAACCTGATAGGGTCCGGTGTATTTCTGGTCCTGGTGGGCCTGGCGCAGCGCCACGGTGAACCCGACCCGGTGCCCCAGGCGCTGGTGCTCACCGGAATCGTTGTGGCCATTGCTGCCACGGCGCTGGCCGTGGTGTTGATTCGCCGTTATTTTCATCTTTCGGGGCATACAACCTTGAGGGCGGAGACGCCAGAACGAGTCCCCGGGCGCTTGAAGCCGCAAACCCGGGGGGATAATCCGGAATGATCCTTGGGCTGATGGCCGGCTTGTTGTTTACGCCCCTTGCCTGGGCAGTATTGACGCTGCTGTCCGGGTTTGAACGTAGCCGTCTGATCAGCTGGCTGGGCATCCTGATTCAGTCGCTGGTGTCCTTCGCGCTTTGGGCAGCGGTGGCATCTGAGGGCGGCTTCCACTATCAACTGGGTGGCTGGCCAGCTCCTCTGGGCATCGAGCTACGGGTGGATGGTCTGGCGGTCACCTTCGTGATGCTGACCGCCGTAGTGGGTGGTGCCTGTGGTTGGCATGCGGGCATCTACCTTGATCCGAAAAAAAACTGGCACCGGTATTTCTGGCCCCTGTTCTGGTTTTTATGGGCTGGCCTGAACGGGGTCTGGCTGGGTGCGGATCTGTTCAATCTCTACGTTGCGCTTGAACTGATCAGTCTCTCGGCGGTGGGTCTGGTGGCCCTGGGCGGTCAGGCAGATGCGCTGCGAGCGGCCATTCGATATCTGATGGCGGCACTGCTGGGGTCACTGGCCTATCTGCTGGGAGTTGCCCTGATTTATGGTCAGTTCGGTAGCCTCTCTATGGGCGGCATAAGCGAGTTGCTCCCGGCAGGCAGTGGCCAGGCTGGTTTGATCTTTGCCCTGGTTTTGATGATTGCGGGGCTGGCCCTGAAAACGGCGCTGTTTCCCCTGCATGGCTGGTTACCACCAGCCCATGGAATTGCCAAATCCCCGGTCAGCGCGCTGTTGTCGGCATTGGTAGTCAAGGCATCTTTCTACATTGCTGCCCGGCTCTGGCTCGGGTTCGGCGAGCACCTGGGCAGCTATGGGCTCGCTCAACTGGTCGGTGCGCTGGGTGGTGTGGGCGTACTCTGGGGGAGCTGGCTGGCCTTTCGGCAAACCAGGCTCAAGCAGGTGGTGGCCTATTCGTCGGTCGCCCAGATCGGCTACCTGTTCCTGCTCTTTCCCCTGTCCTGGGGCGTCTCGGAAGCGGTTTCCCTGCAAGCGCAACAGGGCATGACACTGCAGGTGATCAGCCATGCCCTGGCAAAGGCCGCCATGTTCCTGGCGGCCGGCAACCTGATTATGTCGGTCGGCAGTAACCGGGTGGATGCGCTTGCCGGGGTCAGCCGCTTCCTGCCGTTCTCCCTGTTTTCGTTTGGCCTGGCCGGCGTGTCGTTGATGGGCCTGCCGCCCACCGGCGGGTTTGCCGCCAAATGGCTGCTGCTTCAGGC
>CAZFQI010000104.1:0-6622 GCA_964520755.1 uncultured Marinobacter sp.
GCTGGCTCATCGCCGCCAGGGTGCCCATGTCATTTACCAGCATCACTTCGGTTACCAGGCCCTGGTGGGACCGCTGCCAGGCCTGGAGTGCTGCAGAGCCCGGCAGCGCCAGGATTATCGCGGCCAGATCCGGCGTAGCAAATGGTGACAGCGCCTGCCATTGGCTGTCGATGGTCATTACGTCGGTAAAGCTCTCCTGCCTGGGACCGGCATCAATGATCTGGCGGACATCCAGAACGCTGTTCATTTCCTCGAACAGGCGGCTCGATAGAACCGTAATGCGACGTTCTTCCTCGTCGGACAGTGCGAGCTGACCGGCCATGCAGCTGTTCAGAGTGCGGTTGAAAGTGCCGAGAAAATCGGGATAGTCGGAAACGAAGGCTTCGCTCAGGTACAGGTAAAGCGGCGCGTAACGGACAAAATGGGCATTGAGTTGCGTGCCCTCCGAATCGTTTTTGTAACGGAGACGGTTCATGACGCGCTCATCCATCAGTGCCGTATCGATTCGTCCCCGTTTGAGCAGCGCGAGCAATTGCGACGGGGAAGATACACTCAAAAAAATGGTAAAGCCCTTCGCTTCCAGCCAGGCTTCTTCGTTGCTGCCGTCCACGACTCCGATTCGCAGATCATCGGTAAACGATTTGTCGCCTCTGGTGAAAAAGTACCACTTCTCAAGAGCCACGGGATCGCTGCGCTGGGCTATGTTGTCCAGCTCTGTGGACGGATCAATGGCGAAGTAGCCATCGATCATGTTGCGTTCAAGTGAGTGTATGGCGCGGTTCTGGGGGGTTATCCGGATGCGGGTTGACCAGCCAGCACGGTTAGCGGCGCAAACCACGGTGTCCACGGTTTCGCCGGAGATCTGATCGGTTCCACCCTTTTCCGTGCCCGCCATCTGATAAGGGGCGCTGTCAAAGGTGTAGAGATTCAGAGTCGGAGGCTGGGCCTGGCACACGGCAGAGGTCATTATTGCCGTCAAGCCCACTGCCAGTTGGAAGTTCATAGTGGAGGCCGCGTCCGTGTTGTTAACAATCCTGATATCAGGCTAGCACCAATAGGGGGCTTTTGCTGCACAACGTTAGGACATATTCTGGTAGGCATGAATAACAACAAAGACCAACCCATGAATGAAAGAAAAGCATCGATACTGGTAGTGGATGACGACGCTGCTATCCGTGAGCTGTTAGAGGAGCATCTGACCCGGGTAGGGTACGAGGTCATGACTGCGGAGGACGGCGACCAGATGCGCCTGCAACTGGACTCGGTCCACATCGACCTGATTGTGCTGGATGTCATGTTGCCCGGCGATGACGGTTTCACTCTGTGCCGACAAATTCGTGAACACAGTCGGGTGCCGATCATTATGCTCACGGCGAGCTCCGACGAAACCGATAGGGTTGTGGGCCTGGAACTGGGCGCCGATGATTACCTCGCCAAACCCTTTAGTGCCCGGGAACTGCAGGCCCGGGTGAAAGCCCTTCTTCGCAGGGCGAGTTTCAGTCGATCCGACAACCCTCGCTACGTCGTCTTTGATCGCTGGCGGTTGGATACCCTGGCCCATGAACTGATCGATGAGCATCGGCAGGGCACGGCTCTTTCCGGTGCAGACTTCGCCCTGCTCCAGCTGTTTCTCAGTCATCCCAATGAAGTGCTGGATCGTGACACTATATCCGACGTTACCCGTGGCCGGGAGTCCATGCCACTGGACAGGGTTGTGGATGTGGCCGTTAGTCGCCTGAGACAACGTCTTGGCGATCAGGGCCGCAACCCCAGACTGATAAAGACAGTACGGGGCGCCGGCTATCTGCTGGCAGCAACGGTGACCCATGTTTCGGAGTAGCGCGGGTGAATCGGAGAAGAAAACCTGGCGCTGGTTTCCCTCCTCACTTCTCGGGCGGGTATTGCTGCTGACCCTGTTGGCAATGGCGAGTGCCCAGATCATTTCCAGCGCAGCCTGGATTGCCACGTTCCGGGCCCAGCAGGTTGAGGGGCTGGTGGCTACCACTCGTAACCTGGCCCAGTCGGCTGCGGCAACCGCGCAATTCTTCAACTCGCTCCCGCTGGAATACCGGCACATTGTGCTGGATCAACTGCGCGATATGGGGGGAACGCGGTTTTTTGTTTCGCTCAATGACAAGCGTATCAACATGGAGCCGCTGCCGGACAGCGAGCGTAAGCGGCTGGTAACCGAAGAAGTCGAAAGGGTGTTGCGCAAACGGCTGGGAAACCGGATCAACCTGCATATTGAATTCGTGGATCCCGCCAGTTTACGGATTCTCAACAGCGAATTGCCGCTGGATGCCCTGCCGCAATCCTGGGCCCATTATGCACTTACCCTGGAACCGTTGAATCCTCCGGTTCTGGTTACCCAGATCGAAGTCGCAGACGGTGAGTGGCTTTACCTGGCGGCGGCACTGCCGGCCCCCTACGTGTCACTCGAGGATGAGGGGATACCAGGGCAACAGATCCTGTTTCTGGTGGTGATGATCGCCATACTGTTTCCGGTACTTGCGTGGCTTATCCGACAACAGACGCGGCCGTTACGCAAGCTGGCCAAGGCCGCCCGGGATCTGCCCCTGGAGGATGATCAGCCACCTTTGGTTGAGAAGGGCAGTTCAGAGATTCTGGCGGTGACCCGAAGCTTTAATACCATGCGTCGCCGATTGCAGAGTTACATCAGCGACCGGAACCAGCTATTCCGTGCCATTTCCCACGACCTCAAAACCCCGATTACACGCTTGCGTTTGCGAGTGGATCTGATTGACGACGACGTGATGCGCGAACGCCTGGAGGCGGACCTCCATGAACTGGAATTGCTGGCGAAAAATGCCCTTCAGTCAATGAAAGACACCGATATACACGAGAACGCCGAGCCCGTGGATGTGGAGCGTATGCTCAGGGGAATGGCGGAAGCCTATCAGGGAGACGGGCCTGACCGGGTGACCGTGCAGGGCCATTGCCGGCCATACCGGGGCAAGCCACTGGCTCTGAAACGATGTCTTGGAAACCTGGTGGATAACGCCGTCAAGTATGGCGACAAAGCCATGGTGCGAATTGAAGACACGGGGGGCCAACTGGTGATCCACGTGGAGGATGAGGGCCCCGGTGTTTCCGAGGACCAGTTGTCCCGCATTTTCGAACCCTATTACCGGCTCGACAAAAATCAGCACAAGGGTTTTGGTCTCGGTCTGGGAATAGCCCGCAACATTGCGCAAAGCCACGGCGGTGAGCTGGACATCAGTAACCGTTCCGCCGGTGGGCTGCATGTAGAACTGACCTTGCCCCGCCACCGATAGCCCATGTAACAACCTTGTTACATGGGCATTTCCCTTTGATACGTAGCGTGTTCGTTTCTTGCCATAGACTCCAGATTGCCAATAAAACAAAAACAAGGAGTCAAGAATGCTCAATGTTATCTATGGCACTACCCCTGCAAGAAAAAACTCCTGCGTACGCCTTTTAACAGCCGCAGTTGGCCTGGCATCGCTGGGACTGACGGCCGGACAGGCGCAGGCTCAGGACCAGAGCGTAGAAGACCGGCTCGCTGCCCTCGAGGCAAGGCTGGCCGAAGTTGAGCCGAAGGCCAATGGCCTGGAGGGCTTCTCCTTCAACACCTATGCCCGCTCCGGCCTGCTTCTGAATGGTGATCTGCAAAGTGCCCCGGGCGGTCCCTACCTGACCCCCGCGGGTTCCGTTGGTGGCGCCGTGGGCCGCCTCGGCAATGAGCCCGATACCTACCTTGAAGCGATCCTGAACTACAAACAGGTGGCCGAGAACGGAACCAAATCCCACTACCGGCTGATGATTGCCGATTCCACAACGTCCTCGAATGACTGGACAGCCGGTGACGGCGCCCTGAACGTTCGCCAGGCCTATGTGGAATTCAGTAACCTGGCCAGCTTTTCCGGTATTTTCGAGGAGGCCGCGATCTGGGCCGGCAAGCGTTTTGACCGGGACCTGGACTTTGACATCCACTGGCTCGACAGCGACATCGTTTTTCTGGGTGGCCTGGGCGCTGGCGTCTATGACGTAACGTTTTCGGACAGCGTGAAATCCAACTTCTCCCTCTATGGCCGAAGCTTTCTGGAGTTCCCCTCCGACATTCAGGACCAGGACATCACATCAGACACAGACAGTCTGATCCTTACCGCCAATAACTACTTCGGTAACGTCCAGTGGCTGATCAATGGTATCAAGGCCCAGGAAAACGATCTTCGGGTAGTCGGTGGTGTCACGGAAGCTGCCGAGACCGGCGTGCACACCATGCTGGCGTACCACGGGGACAGTTTCTTCGGACTCTCCGACGGTAACTTCAAGGCCGCGATAATCCATGGCACCGGCCTGGGTGCCGAGACCAAGAACATCGGCGCCGATGGCGACCTTCATGAGGACGCGGTCAGCACCCGTTTTGCTGTCTATGGCACGACCTATCTCAGCGAAAACTGGCGGTTCGCGCCGGCGATTCTGGCGGAAACCAGTGAGGATCGTTACATCAAGGGCGATGAATACCAGTGGCTGACGTTTAATGCCCGTGTTGCCCAGGAGTTGAGTGCGAATTTTGAAATGCAGTATGAGGCCTCCTGGCAGACCATGGACCTGAAACCATTGGGATACGGCGATCCGGCCCGTAATGCGGTGGATGGCGACTACAGCCGCTTTACGGTTGCACCCACTTTCAAGCCACAGGTTGGCGGGTTCTGGAACCGTCCTGAAATCCGCGTGTTTGCAAGTTACTCAACCTGGGATGACGAGCTCGAGACATACACCGCTGGCGATGCACTTGGCGTCGACAGTGATTTCGAAAGCGGTCAGTGGACCTTTGGTACCCAGATGGAAATCTGGTTCTGAACCTGATCAAGACAACAAAACAGGAAGGAATTGACCATGACTATGTTCAAGAAAACTCTTGCTGCTGCAGCCGTATCTGCGGCGTTGCTTCCGGCCCAGGCCATTCAGGCCGGCGAAGTTGAAGTTCTGCACTGGTGGACCGCTGGCGGCGAAGCCCGCGCCGCGGCCGCGCTCAAGGAAATGATGGAAGAGCAGGGCCACACCTGGAAAGACTTTGCCGTGGCCGGTGGTGGCGGTGAAGCGGCCATGACTGTGCTCAAGACCCGGGCTGTTTCTGGCAACCCGCCAGCTGCCGCCCAGATCAAGGGCCTGGATATCCGGGAGTGGGCCAAGCTTGGCTTTCTCACCAGCCTGGATGATGTGGCCGAGGCGAACAACTGGGACCAGCTGATTCCGCCGGTTATTGCCGATGTCATGCAATACGAGGACAGCTTTGTCGCCGTGCCGGTGAATGTGCACCGGGTTAACTGGCTTTGGGCCAATCCGGAGGTACTTGAGAACGCAGGGGTTTCTGTGCCCAAGACCCTCGAAGAATTCTACGACGCGGCTGAGAAGCTGGAAGCTGATGGTGTTATTCCGTTGGCCCATGGTGGTCAGCCCTGGCAGGACGCAACGGTTTTCGAAGCCGTGGCTCTTGCGGTCATGGGGCCGGAAGACTTCGCCAAGGCGTTTGTTGAGCATGACATGGACGTGATTAACAGCACAAAGATGGAAGAGGTCTTCGCCGAGTTTGCCAAGGTGATGAGCTACGTGGATGACAACGCAGCCGGACGTGACTGGAACACCGCCACCGGCATGGTCATTCGAGGCGAAGCGGCCATGCAGATCATGGGCGACTGGGCCAAGGGGGAGTTCACTGCGGCTGGCCTGACTCCTGGCGAGGATTACATCTGTGCCCCGGCACCGGGTACTGGGGGTCAGTTCACCTTTAACGTGGACTCTTTCGCCATGTTCAGTCTCAGCGATGAGGACAACACCAAGGCGCAGAAAGACCTGGCCCGCACGATCATGGAGCCGGAGTTCCAGACCGTGTTCAACAAGGCCAAGGGCTCGATCCCGGTCCGTACCGACATGGACATGTCCGGCTTTGACACCTGTGCCCAGGCGTCCATGGACACGTTCAAAAGCAGTGCTGACGACGGCGGCCTGGTGCCCAGCTTTGCCCACGGCCTGGCCACGACCAGTTACGTGCAGGGACAGATTTTTGATGTTGTCACCAACTTCGTGAACTCCGACAACAAGGATCCGGCTCGGGCCACTGACCAGCTGGCAGCCGCCATCCAGGCGGCACTCTGATCCGGTAAGGGCCGCCCGTCCGGGTGGCCCCCGATCCTTTCGGGAGACTCATCATGGAACATACTCAACGTTACCCCGCCGGGGTGACCAGGGCGCCGTCACGCTTTCTTGACGCGTTGCAGCGCTGGCTGCCAAAGCTGGTTGTGGCGCCAACCTTTGTCCTCATCGGTGTCGGTATATACGGCTACATGCTCTGGACCGGTGTGTTGTCGTTCACCAGCTCCAGCTTCCTGCCGGTTTACGACTTTGTCGGCTTCGACCAGTACGCCAAGTTAATGGCCAATGATCGCTGGCTGACCGCCTCTCTGAACCTGGGCATCTTTGGCGGCCTGTTTATTCTCAGTTGCCTGGTTATTGGCGTGATACTCGCGATTTTCCTGGATCAGCGGATTCGCCAGGAAGGTGCTATCCGTACCATCTATCTGTACCCCATGGCCCTGTCGATGATTGTCACCGGCACCGTGTGGAAGTGGATCCT
>CAZFQI010000104.1:6722-11836 GCA_964520755.1 uncultured Marinobacter sp.
TACTCAACCGATCTGCCGGCGGTATTCATGTACGCCCACACCTTCACTCGGGGGCAGATGGGCCTGGGGTCCGCCAGTGCCATGCTGATGCTGGGCGCCATTCTGGCTCTGATCGTGCCTTACCTGTATTCCGAACTGAGGGAGAAACGCCATGACTGATGTGGTTCGCACCGGCTTTCGTCCCAGCCGCGTGGCCATCTACGGGCTTTTGCTCCTGGCCGCCCTGGTGTATCTGATTCCGCTGTTCATCATGCTGGTGACAAGCTTCAAGACACCCATGGATATCCGCACCGGCAACCTGATGGCCCTGCCCACGGACTGGACCACCGCTGGCTGGACCAAGGCCTGGTCCGAGGCCTGCACCGGTGTTCAGTGCGAGGGCATCCGAGGGTATTTCTGGAACTCGTTCAAGATGACCGTACCCGCGGTTCTGATCTCCACACTGCTGGGTGCCTTTAACGGTTATGTGCTGTCCAAGTGGAAGTTCAAGGGCTCTGATCTGTTCTTTGGCATGCTGCTGTTTGGTTGTTTCGTGCCGTTCCAGGTGGTTCTGCTGCCAATGGCGGCAACCCTCGGCAAACTTGGCCTGGCAAATACAACGGCCGGCCTGGTCCTGGTGCATGTGATCTACGGCGTGGCCTTTACCACACTGTTCTTCAGGAACTACTACGTGGCCATTCCGGATGCCCTGATCAAGGCTGCGAGGCTGGACGGAGCCGGTTTCTTCACGATTTTCTTCCGCATCCTGCTTCCCATGTCCACGCCCATTTTCATGGTGTCGCTGATCTGGCAGTTCACCCAGATCTGGAATGACTTTCTGTTCGGCGTAGTCTTTGCCAGCGGTGATAGTCAGCCCATCACGGTGGCGCTCAACAACCTGGTGAACACCAGTACCGGGGTGAAGGAATACAACGTGGATATGGCGGCGGCAATGATTGCGGCGTTGCCCACCCTGGTGGTCTACATCGTCGCCGGCAAATACTTCATCCGGGGCCTGACCGCCGGATCTGTCAAAGGTTGACCTGAGAGGATAACAATAATGTCTCAACTGGAACTGCGGAGCATCCGCAAAACCTATCCGGGCGTTGCCGAGGAAACCCTCAAGGGTATCGACATCGACATCGCCTCCGGTGAATTCCTGATACTCGTGGGCCCATCCGGCTGTGGTAAATCCACGCTGATGAACACCATCGCCGGCCTGGAAACCATTACCAATGGCTCGATAGTCCTGGACGGCAAGGACATCTCCACCATGGAGCCGAAAGACCGGGACATCGCCATGGTGTTCCAGTCTTACGCCCTCTATCCGACCATGAACGTCCGGGAGAATATCGCGTTTGGTCTGAAGATCCGAAAGCTGCCGAAAGCCGAGATTGATCAGGAGGTGGATCGGGTAGCCGATCTGTTGCAGATCTCGGATTTAATGAACAAGAAGCCCGCAAATCTGTCCGGCGGTCAGCAGCAGCGGGTGGCCATGGGTCGTGCCCTGGCCCGGCGCCCGAGTATCTATCTGTTCGACGAGCCACTGTCCAATCTCGATGCCAAGCTGCGGGTGGAGATGCGAACGGAAATCAAGAAACTGCACCAGCGTCTGAAAACCACCATTGTGTACGTCACTCATGACCAGATAGAGGCAATGACTCTGGCGGACCGGATTGCAGTGCTCAAAGACGGCGAGCTGCAGCAACTGGGTACACCAAAGGAAGTGTACGACACGCCGGAGAACCTTTTTGTCGCGGGCTTTATGGGTTCGCCTTCCATGAGTTTTATCGACGTTGCCGTTGAGCGTTCGGAAACGGGTTTCTCTGTCGCGGTGGAAGGCAGCGATGGCAGGATGCTGGCCCTGCCAGTGCCGGATTACCTGAAGAGCTGGGCGGGTAAGCGGGTGATTCTTGGCATTCGCCCGGAGCACGTTAGCCAGCCAGACGAGCAGAAGCGGGACGACTCGATGGTGACCGAGGGCCGATTCACCGTGGAAGTGACCGAGCCCACCGGCCCGGACGTGCTCGCGGTTATACGCCTCAATGACACGGATGTGCAGTGCCGGCTTGATGCCGAGCACCCGGTGGAGTGGGGCGAGGATGCTGACCTGATGTTCGACATGCGAAAGGTCGTATTCTTCGATCCCGAGAGCGAGAAACGTATCCGTCCGCAATAGTGCAGTCATTAGCCGTTGTTCAGAGTTGCTCCAGTCGCGCCAGCAAATCGTTGGCACGCCGGAGCAGCGCTTCTCGCCTCTCCGGTTTTTGCTTGTCCCAGTTTCGGTACATCATGCCCATGCGGGGATTGTTGGCAAAGTCGTCCCGGTGTCGGTCAATGAAATGCCAGTACAGCGAGTTGAACGGGCAGGCGTCTGATTCGGTCGCCTTGTTCACCTTGTAATGGCAGTTGGCACAGTGGTCCGACATGCGCTGGATATACTTGCCGCTGGCGGCGTAGGGCTTTGAGCCGAGGTAGCCGCCATCGGCATGCATTACCATGCCGAGCACGTTGGGTAACTCCACCCAGTCATAGGCATCGGCGTACACGGCCAGATACCAGTCGCAGATCTCTTCCGGTTTGATGCCCGCCAGCAGCGCGAAGTTGCCGGTGACCATAAGCCTCTGGATATGGTGGGCATAGGCGTTGCGGCGGGTGGCATCAATGGCCTTGTGCATACAACGCATCTTTGTGTCCCCGGTCCAGTAGAACCAGGGTAGGGCGCGAGTGTTGCCCAGCCGGTTCTCCTGCGCGTACCCAGGCATGTTCATCCAGTAAATCCCTCGCACAAACTCCCGCCACCCCAGAATCTGCCGGATGAATCCCTCCACCGCATTGATTGGCGCCCGCCCTGAATACCATGCCTGGGCGGCCGCGTCGCACACTGCCAGAGGATCCAGCAGCCCGGAATTGATATAGGGCGAAAGAATGGAGTGAAACAGCCAGTCCTCGGTGTCGGAAATTGCGTCCTGATAATCGCCGAAACAGGGCAGGGCGAAATCGATAAAGTGCTCGAGCGCTGCCTGCGCGTCCTCGGCGGTCACGGCAAAATGGAAGTCCTCGGTGGTGCCGAAATGATCGCCGAAATGCTCGTCCACCAGGCTGATCACATCCTGGGTAATGGCATCCGGCTCTATCCGGAATGGCGCCGGGGCCGGCGGCTTGCCGGTCCATTTCTTCCGGTTGTCTGCGTCAAAGTTCCACTGCCCGCCCTCCGGTTCGCCCTCGGCGGTCATCAGCAAACCGGTCTTGCGCCGCATCTCCCGGTAGAAAAACTCCATACGCAATTGCTTGCGGCCTTCCGCCCAGTCGGCAAATTCCTGCTTGGTGGCAATGAAACGTGCATCTGGCCGAATCTCCACCGGCACGCCAAGGCGTTCGTGCCAGCCACTGATCTGTTCATGCAACCGCCATTCGCCACACTCAGTGGTGATTACTTTCTCTGCACCGATCCGCTTGAGCTGTTCGCCAACCACTGCTTCAAGGCTCTGGTGTTGGTTGTCCGGATGATAGGTCTGGTAATGAACGTGCCAGCCATCGCTCTCCAGTTGCCGGGCAAAGTGACGCATGGCGCTGAACAGCAGCACGATTTTCTTCTTGTGATGGTTGGTATAGCTGGCCTCTTCATGTACCTCCGCCATCACCACCAGGTCCCGGTCCCGGTCGGCGTTTTCGAGTGCGCTAATGTCTCTCGCTAGTTGGTCACCGAGGATCAGAATCAGGTTGGCCATGGTGAGGAATTCTCCAGTCAGTATGCTGCGGGCTATGCCCACAAAGGGGTAAACCAAGTACGCCAAGAGCCCAAGGGTGGTTCAGTAACCGGACTGGTAAAATCAAACCATCAGTCACCTGACCCGAATCAAAAAGCCAGTCAAAAGATTGCCCTAAAATGCCGGCAAATCCTGGATGCCCCCGTTTTACCCCAGAGCGCTTATTATGACCTCCACACCCGCACTCAAAGCCCAAGACTCAACACTGCCAGAATTCATCTGGGATGATGCACTGATTCGCCGCTACGACCTCAGCGGCCCGAGGTACACCTCCTATCCCACGGCCGTCGAGTTCAACCAGAACTACCCGATTGAGGACATGGTCAAAGCCGCGGCTCGCAGCAAGGCCAGTGGCCGGCCGCTGTCGCTCTACACCCACCTGCCGTTCTGTGCGCACCTTTGCTACTACTGCGCCTGCAACAAGGTCATCAGCAAAAAACGCGACAAGGCAATGCCCTACGTAGAGCGGGTGCTGAAAGAGGCGGCTATCCAGTCAAAACTGTTCGGGGCCGACCGGCCGGTGACCCAGCTGCATTGGGGTGGCGGTACCCCCACGTTTTTGCCAAAAGACGTGATGGAACACCTGATGGCGGGATACGGGGAGCTGTTCAACCTGCAAACCGGCGATGAGCGGGATTACAGTGTGGAGATCGATCCGCGGGAAGTGGACCAGGATACCCTGCCAACCCTGTGGAACCTGGGCTTCAACCGGATCAGTCTGGGCGTTCAGGATGTGAATCCCCAGGTCCAGAAAGCGGTAAATCGCATCCAGCCGAGGGAGATGACCGAAGCCGTGCTGAATGAAGCGCGTCGGATCGGCTTCCGGTCCATCAACCTGGACCTGATCTACGGCCTGCCGCACCAGACGCCGGAAAGCTTTGCCGAGACACTGGAAGCGGTGATCGATATGTCGCCGGACCGGCTCTCTGTGTTCAGCTACGCGCACCTGCCGGACCGTTTCTATCCGCAGACCCGGATTCAGGGCGACACCTTGCCCAGTCCACAGCAGAAGCTGACCATCCTGCACAACACCATCAACCGCCTGCTGGACGCCGGGTACGAATACATTGGCATGGACCACTTCGCCAAGCCGGACGACAGTCTGGCCGTGGCGCAACGGGAAGGCCGTCTGCACCGGAATTTCCAGGGCTACACCACCCATTCCGAATGCGATCTGGTTTCCCTTGGCGTTTCCGCGATTGGTCAGACGGACGATGCCTATTTCCAGAACAATCACGACCTTCCTTCCTGGGAGGCGGCCATTGATGCCGGTCAGTTGGCCATTACCAAGGGTGTGAACCTGACCCGGGACGACCGGATCCGCCGCTGGGTGATCGGCCAGCTGATTTGCCAGTTCCGGTTGGA